>CAKSCN010000081.1 GCA_934444485.1 uncultured Eubacteriales bacterium
GCCCTTTATCGTGGAGAGGTGAGCAACCGCACCGAGGTCCATAACCTCCTGGGGGTTGGTCTCTGCGAGCATTGCGTAACCGGTCTGACGGCACGCATATACGTCGGAGTGATCGCCGAAGATGTTAAGTGCATGAGATGCAACACAGCGAGCGGAAACGTGGATGACGTTCGGAAGAAGCTCACCTGCGATCTTGTACATATTCGGGATCATAAGGAGAAGTCCCTGAGAAGCGGTGTATGTAGTCGTGAGTGCGCCGGCTGCAAGGCTTCCGTGAACCGTACCTGCGGCACCCGCCTCGGACTGCATCTCCATTACCTTTACCTTCTCGCCGAAGATGTTCTTGAGACCCGTTGCGGACCAAGTGTCGGTGAGTTCAGCCATTACGCTGGAAGGGGTGATCGGGTAGATCGCCGCTACTTCCGTAAAGGCATAGCTGACGTGAGCGGCGGCGGTATTGCCGTCCATTGAAATCTTTTTTCTTGCCATTTGTTTTTCCTCCTATGCAGTTTGAATTTCAACGGGAAATATTATATCACACTATACTTTAAAAGTAAACAGGAAATTTGAATAATATTTGAGATGTTCCGTTAAACTTTTTTAAATTTTGCATTTTGTCGAATAATAAGGTAAAAAGTGAGAAATTACCGTTCATTTGTTGTTAATTTATTGCCATTAATCTATCACGTTCACGGTTACGCCCGTGTCGAACTTTTCGCCCTCCAAAAGCGGACGAAGCTCTTTTCTGTCGATAATCTCGGCAATGCCGTTTATAACGCACTCCTGCGGACGCTTTGCGACGTAAACCTTTTGTCTTGTGCGCTCGCCGACGGTGAATTCAAGTCCCGGGAGAAGTGCGCCGCCGCCGGAAAGTGCGATGCCGCTGTCGCAGATATCTCCGCAAAGCTCGGGGGGAGTGTTTTCGACGGTATATCTTATCGCCTCGACAAGCGACGACACGGTATCGGCATACGCCTCCCTCGTTTCCTGTGAGTAGAGGTTTATCTCCGCCGGGAGTCCCGTGGAAATATTGCGCCCTCTGACGTCAACTATGCCTCGGTCGGTTCTGACATTTGCCGAGCCTGCGATAATCTTGACCGTCTCCGCACTTCCTCTGCTTATCGCAACGTTGAACTCTCTCTTGATGTAGGCCGCAAGTGCGTCGTCAAAGGTCGTGCCGCTCACTTTGGAAGAGGTGTAGTTTGCGATTCCTCCGTTGACGACCACGGCAATCTCGGTTGTGCCGCCTCCTATGTTAACTATCATCGAGCCTCTGCCGCTCATCACGGGAAGTCCGGCTCCTATTGCCGCCGCCATGGGTTCCTCAATAAGCGACACCGACTTCATCCCTGCCTCGAGGCACACATCCTCAACCGCTCTTTTTTCGACCTCCGAAACGCCGCACGGCAGACAAACCACCGCTCTCGGACGTGAGGCGAACATCCCCCTTCCGGCTTTTTTGACGAAGTCACGAAGCATCATGACGGCAAAGTCGAAATCGGACACAACTCCCTCGGAAAGGGGACAGAGCGCCGCAATCTCGGCAGGGGTCTTGTCTATCATCTTCTTCGCTTCGCTTCCGGCGGCAATGACTCGTCCGCTCTTTTTCTCGTAGGCTATGGCGGACGGTTCTCTGACGCAAACGCCGTGTTCGGGGGTGTATATGTACGTATTGGACGTACCGAGGTCTATCCCTATATAATCACTGCTCTGTGACCGCACCTGCCGCATCTGCTGCATATCGCTGTCCATTCCTTTCAGTTTACTTTGTCGGCGAATGCCGCCGCACCGTTTTTCAATCTCTCCAAACCGTCGTTCAGCACCGACTTCGGGCAGGCGAGGTTCATGCGCAGGAATTTTCCTCCGTCCCCTCGGTAAACGCCGCCGTCGCTCAGGTAAAGTCCGGTTTCGCTTCTTATGAAACGTGCAAGCTCGGACGACATTCTTCCCTCTCCGAGAAGCTCTGCGCAGTCAAGCCACATGAGGTAGGTTGCGTATGAGCGCACGGGGCGTATGCCGCACACATTGCATGAAATATAATCCTCTGCGGTGCGTCTGTTTTCAAAAAGGTACTCACGCAGCTCATCGAGCCACTCTCCTCCGAAGCGGAATGCGGACACCGCCGCCGTCACTGCAAAAATGTTGGGTTCGGCGACCTCGTCTGTGTTGAGCGCACGCCAAAGCCTGTGGTGCAGAAACTTATTCGGCACGTATGCCGCCGCAGTCTGGATACCGGCTATATTGAACGCCTTTGTCGGCGCAAGACAGCTGACGCTTATGTCACGGCAGGTATCGGAAACCGACGCAAACGGCACATATCCCTTTCCGGGAGCGGTGAGGTCGCAGTGTATTTCGTCGGATATGACGGTAACTCCGTGCTTTCGGCAAAGCTCGCCGACTTTTGCGATGGTGACTCTGTCCCATATGTTGCCGCTGGGGTTCTGCGGATTGCAGAGTATCATGAGGGTCGTCTGCGGATCGGAGAGCTTCCTTTCAAGGTCGCAGAAATCCATGGAGTAAGCCTCCCCGTCGTACACAAGGCGGTTTTCGACGACATTTCTGCCGTTGTTCACTATCGAGTTGAAAAATATATTGTAGGTCGGCGTCTGCACGAGGACATTCTCGCCGACGGTCGTGAGCTTTCTTACGGCACTCGATATTATCGGCACGACTCCCGTCGCAAAGATAAGCTTATCTTTATCGAGAACCGTCCCATGGCGGATTTCCCACCACTGTGCGTAAGCGTCCGCCCATTCTCCGTCGGTCTCGGAGTAGCCGAAAACTCCCTGCCGTGCTTTTTCGAGTATCGCTTCTTTCACGGCAGGCGCTGTCTCAAAGTCCATATCAGCAACCCACATCGGAAGCTCTCCCTCCCCGACGTTCCACTTGAGCGAACCCGTACCGCGGCGGTCGATTATTTTGTCAAAATCGTACTTCATTGCTGTTTCCTCTCTGCCGGCGGCTTTTTGTCACTCGGCGATTATCTCGGTCTTCGACGGGTCAATTTTCGTTTTGTCGAGAGTGAGAATGCCTATTCCGCCGCATTTTATTATGCCGCCGCTCGGATTTATGATGCTGTCTATCTCTCCCGCCGCCTCGACGTCCACAGTCGAATACTCAAACGCAAGCGTCGTATTCACAAAGCGGCAGTTTCTCACCGTAAGCCCGTCTATGTAGCAGAGTCCCTGAAGGCTCTCTATCGTGCAGTCGATAAGCGTGAGGTTCTTTGCGTTCCAGCCGAGGTATTCGCCGGTGATAAAAGAATTTCTGACCGTCACGTTCTCGGAGTTCCAGAAGGCGTCCTTGGAAAGAAGCTTCGAGTCTTTCACGACCACATTCTTCGCACCGTCGAACGAGTAATTTCCCGTGAGCGTAAGCCCCGAGACTTCGGCGTTTTCACAGTTCATCGCAAGGTAATCGCCGTTTGCCGTCACATTTTCGAGCTTTATGTTTTTGCAGCTCCAGAGGGTCTCTGCGGCGTGCGGCATTGCGACGTTTTTCAGGTTTATTCCGTCGCACCGTCTGAAAGTCTTGGGCGCTTCGATAACGGTGTCTTCAATCGTTATGTTCTTCGTGTACCATATTCCGGCACGTGCGTTTTCAAAAAGCACGCAGTCCTTAAGGTAAAAGTTCTCGCCGTACCAGAGCGGATACTTCCACCTGAACATACTTCCGTAAAGCTTTATGTCACGGCACTCCTTGAGCGGAGATTCGCCGTCGTCGAATATGGTGTTGTATATTTCGAGGTTGCTCTTGTTGAAAAGCGCACGCTCTCCCGTCAAAAATTCACGTTCGATTCTTTCCATTTCGGGTATCTTCCCTCTCCTTTCGGCATTGCTGTCGTTTCACGGATAACATTCTATCACATTTAAAGGGAAATGTCAATCGTCGAAGTTTAAAATATAATGTACGAAATTACAATGTTTTCAAAAAAGTGCAGAACTGCGCACGTTTTTATGGTAAAATGTTGCGGTAAACTGCGAAACGGAGGAAACAAAGCCACGAAATTCATACTTAAATATCTGAAACCCATGCGGGCAAAAATCGCTTTCGGCATGACCTTAAAGCTTCTCGGCACGTCAACCGACCTTTTTCTTCCGCTCATGCTCGAATATCTTATCGACACCGTCGTTCCGAGGCGTGATATGCGCGTGATTCTTCTCTGCGGAATTTCGATGGTGCTTCTGTCGCTTGCCGGCTGGAGACTCAACATTTCCGCAAACCGTTCCGCCTCACGTGTTGCACGGGACTGCGACGAGAGAATACGTCACGACCTTTACAGTGCCGTCTGCGAGCTTTCGTGTGAGGATGCGGACAAATTCACCGTCGCCTCACTCGAATCGAGGCTTACCTCGGACACCTACGAGCTTCACGGCATGATAGGAATGCTCCAGCGCATAGGCATACGTGCGCCGATACTTCTTCTCGGCGGAATAACCGTGACTCTTTTCATGGAACCCGTCCTCACTCTCGTTCTTGCGGCGACGCTTCCCTTCATATTTTTTGTTGTGAGTTTCGTGTCGAAAAAAGGCATCTCCCTTTACTCGGAGGCAAGAAACGCCTCGGACGAGACGGTGAGAATCGTGCGTGAAAACACCCTCGGCGTGAGAGTCATAAAGGCGCTGTCACGCACCGAAAGAGAATCCGAACGCTTCGGAACGGCAAACTCCGAACAGACGAAGAAAGAAACCGACGCAGGCGGCGTTATGGCAATAACAAATCCGTCGATAAACTTCTTTCTCAACTGCGGACTTGTGCTTATCGTTCTTGTCGGCGCTTACAGAGTGCAGGCGGGACTTTGCGCTCCGGGTGTTATAATCGCTTTCATGAACTATTTCACGATGATATCCAACGCACTTCTCTCGATAACGAAGATATTTGTGCGTGTGTCGAGCGGCACGGCGTCCGCAAAGCGAATCGAGGCTGTGACCGAATGTCCCCGTGAGGCATACAGGGTGTACGGCGACGAAAAATACGACGGCAAAGCTGTGGTGTTCGACGGTGTATCGTTCGCCTACGCAAACGGCAGAAATGTAATTGAGGATATATCGTTCTCTCTCGAACACGGCAAAACTCTCGGCATAATCGGCGCAACCGGAAGCGGAAAATCGACAGTAGTCAACCTCATTCTCGGACTCTATGAGCCGACAAAGGGAAAGGTGTACATAGACGGAAAGTCAAAGGGCGCATACGATGAAAAAGGTGCGGAGGGCAGAAAAGAGTTTCGTCAAAAATTCGGCAGTGCCTCGCAGACTCCGTTCCTTTACGCCGACACGATAGGAGAAAACATCGATTTCGGCAGAGGCCTCGGAAACGACGAGATACACAGTGCCGCAGAAACGGCGCAGGCGGCTGAGTTTATTGCGGAAAAGGAAGGCGGTTTCGGCTTCGTACTCGCTCCGAAGGGGTCAAATCTCTCAGGCGGTCAGAAGCAGAGACTCACTGTCGCACGTGCCGTCGCCGGAAAGCCGGAGATAATAATCCTCGACGACTCCTCGAGCGCACTCGACTACAAAACCGACGCCGCACTGCGCACCGAACTCAAAAAGCTCGGCGGAAAGCACACGGTGATAATCGTCGCACAGCGGATAAGCACGGTTATGAATGCGGACACAATCCTCGTTCTCGACGGCGGCAGGCTTGCGGCGAAGGGTACGCACACCGAGCTTTACGAAAACTGCCGCATTTTCAGAGACATATGCGACATTCAGATGAAGAGTGCCGTCCGCACCGAAAGGAGCAACGCATGAACAGCCGACCGAAAGGAATAAAAAACGGAGCGCCCGTCATGAAGCTCCGTCATTCAAAAACATACGTACTGAAGAAAATCGGCGGCTATCTTCTTCATCACATACCCTCGCTTGCGGCGGCTCTTGCGCTTATGATACTCTCGAATCTTCTCTCGCTTGCCGATCCCAAGGTTGCCGGAACGGCGGTTGACGCAATAAAAGAGGGCGGCGTGGATTTCGCCACGGTTTTCCGCTGCTGTGCGGTCATGGCGGCTCTTTACACGGCGTCGGCGGCACTTTCGTACATACTGTCGCTCGTAATGCTCGGCATTTCCAAGAAGATAACAAAGCAGATGCGCCGTGATATTTTCGACAAGCTCTCTACGCTTCCGACGTCGTTTTTCGACTCGCATCAGACCGGCGACATAATAAGCCGCATTTCGTATGACGTAGATACGCTCGGCTCCTCCCTTGCAAGCGACGTTATCCAGCTCGGCGCAAGCTTTATCACGGTGGTGGGCGCATTCGTCATGATGTGTACAATAAGCGTGCCGATGCTTTCGATTTTCGCCGTTACCGTACCGATGACCGTCGCTTTTACGGTATACAAAACAAAGCGTGTGCGCCCTCTTTTCAGGAAGCGTTCGGAAAAACTCGGAGTACTCAACGCCTACGTCGAGGAAACGGTTTCGGGTGTGCGGACAATAAAGTCATACGGCAAAGAGGACGTTTTTCTCTCACGCTTTGACAAGTGCAACAAGTCGGCTATGGACGCTTACTGCGACGCCGAATGTCATGCCGTCGTGACGGGACCATCCGTAAGCCTTATCAACAACATCTCCCTCTCGCTCATAAGCGTTCTCGGTGCGGTGTTCTACCTTAACGGCACTGTGTCGCTCGGCAAAATATCGTCCTTCATTCTCTATTCGAGAAAGTTCTCCGGACCGATAAACGAAGCGGCGAACATCATGAGTGAGTTTCAGTCGGCGCTCTCGGCGGCGGACAGAATATTCTCGCTTCTTGAGGAAACTCCGGAGATCCCGGACGACGGCAACGAAGAGCTTCATGTGACAAACGGCGACGTTTCGTTTTCTCACGTGACCTTCGGCTACGGCACGGACAAAGCGGTACTCCGTGACTTCTCCCTTGACGTAAAGGGCGGAGAGAGAATTGCGATAGTCGGTCACACCGGTGCCGGAAAGACGACTATTATAAATCTTCTCATGCGCTTTTACGACCCCGATTCCGGCGTGATAACGATAGACGGCAAGGATATTTCGACCGTCACGAGGAAAAGTCTGCGCCGTGCCTTTGCGATGGTGCTTCAGGACACATGGCTCTTCGGCGGCACGGTTGCGGAAAACATCGCCTACGGCTGCGACAGTGCGACTCTTGACGACGTTAAGCGTGCGGCACGTGCGGCGAAAATCTCCGACTTCATAGAATCGCTTCCCGACGGCTACGACACCGTGATAAGCGACGACCGCACCGGAATTTCCAAAGGTCAGAAGCAGCTGCTCACAATCGCCCGTGCAATGCTCGTTCCCTCCGAGATACTCATTCTCGACGAGGCGACCTCGAACGTTGACTCCGCCACGGAAAAGCTTCTGTCGGACGCCATGTGCGAGCTTATGAAGGGCAGAACCTGCTTTATAATCGCTCACCGTCTATCGACCGTCGAAAACGCCGACAGGATAATAGTTCTCGACGAGGGGGTAATTGCCGAAAGCGGCACGCACGCAGAGCTTCTCGCACTCGGAGGCAAATATGCTGCGCTGTATACGTCTCAGTTTGAGTAAGCACTTGACAAAAAGTAAATAATGGTGTATTATATTGGGTGTTAAAATTCCGCAAAGAGGAGACGCATAATGAACGAGATAACCGAAAAGATAACGGAAGCGGTAAAAGCCGTTGTACAGAGCTTCTCGGAGACGCCCTCCGATTCCGGCTACAAGACAGAAATGGAGCTTGAGACGCTTCACACCCTCGAAGCCGCCGAAAAAAACTCCGCAAAGCTTTCGGAGTACTACAACGAGCTTATAAGCCGTGCCGGCGACCCCGAAACCGACCGTGAGGTTCAGGAGAGAGTGGATTCACTGAGGCGTGCGTCGGCAAACCTCGGCAGAGCCTTTCAGAAGTGCTACAACGCAAGCGATGAGCTTAAGGCAAGGTGGAACGACCTGAGAAAGACGAGCAAAAGAAGCATCATTCCGCCGGCACCGGCAAATGCGGTGATAGACGCCACCGAAAGCCGAACCAACAACTTTGCAAAAGGGCTTAACATCTACAAGCTTCTCTGGATATGCTACCTCGGAAGCTTTCTCGGAGTCGTGGTCGAGATGCTCTGGTGTCTTGTCACAAACGGTTACATCGAAAGCCGTTCGGGTCTTGTATACGGTCCGTTCAACCTGCTTTACGGTTTCGGTGCGGCGGTTCTCACTGTCGCTCTTTACAGATTCCGCAACCACAGCGGAAAGCTCTCCTTCCTCGGCGGCATGCTCGTGGGAAGTGCGGTCGAATACGGCTGCTCGTGGTTTCAGGAGACTGTTTTCGGCACACGCTCGTGGGACTATTCCGATATGCCCTTCAACCTCAACGGCAGAATATGCCTTATGTATTCGTTTTTCTGGGGCATTCTCGGACTTCTCTGGATAAAGAGCATATATCCCCGAATGGCGAAATGGATACTCAAGATACCGAACAAAACCGGCGTTGCGCTGACATGGATAATCTGCGTTTTCTTCGTTGTAAACGCCGTTGTGACAAGTGCGGCAACTCTTCGCTGGGTTCACAGAGACGCCGGCGAGGTTCCTAAGAACGCATTCGAGAGACTTTTGGACGAAAGGTTCCCCGATGAGCGTATGGAGAGGGTTTTCGCCAACATGAGCTTCACAGAAGTCGAATAAGAAAACAAGCGCCGCTAAAGGTAAATCTTCGTTTACTGTCAAGAGCGGCGCACATTTTTTTCAAACCCGTAAGCCAAAATTTACAGAATGTGCTTTTATTGTTGTGAAAGGTGCGTTATAATAAGTATATCGTAAGGGGCGTTTGCGGACTCTTTGCGGACTTAAGGTTAAAAGTAAACAATATATAACGAGAGGAGATAATAAAAATGGCATTCAAAAGCAAGTATCTTTCCGAGCTTATGGAAAGAGTAATCAAAAGAAATCCCTCCGAGCCCGAGTTTCATCAGGCTGTAAGAGAGGTACTCGAATCTCTCGAACCGGTTATCGAAAAGCATCCGGAATACGTCGAGAGAGGCGTTATAGAAATGCTCGTTGAGCCTGAACGCATCATAAAGTTCAGAGTTCCGTGGGTTGACGACAAGGGCAACGTACAGGTAAACCGCGGCTTCAGAGTTCAGTTCAACAGCGCAATCGGTCCGTACAAGGGCGGTCTCCGTTTCCATCCGTCGGTATACGAGGGCATCATAAAGTTCCTCGGCTTCGAGCAGATTTTCAAGAACTCCCTGACCGGTCTTCCCATCGGCGGCGGCAAGGGCGGTTCTGACTTCGACCCCAAGGGCAAGTCCGACAACGAGGTTATGCGCTTCTGCCAGAGCTTCATGACGGAGCTTTCCAAGTACATCGGTGCCGACACGGACGTTCCCGCAGGCGATATAGGCGTAGGCGGACGTGAGATAGGCTATATGTTCGGTCAGTACAAGAGACTCAGAGACGAGTTCTCCGGAGTTCTCACCGGAAAGGGTATCCCCTACGGCGGAAGCCTTGCAAGAACGGAAGCTACCGGTTACGGTCTCTGCTACTTCACAAAGGAAATGCTCGCCGACAAGGGCACATCCTTTGAGGGTAAGACGGTCGTTATTTCCGGTTCCGGCAACGTTGCAATCTACGCTACCGAAAAGGCAACGCAGCTCGGCGGCAAGGTTGTTGCTCTCTCCGACTCCAACGGCTATATTTACGACAAGAACGGTATCGACCTTGCGTGTGTAAAGAAGATAAAGGAAGTCGAGAGAAAGAGAATCAAGGAATACCTTGTATACCACCCCGAAGCAGAGTATCATGAAGGCTGCAGCGGCATTTGGACAATCAAGTGCGACATCGCTCTTCCCTGCGCAACACAGAACGAAATAAACGAAGAGTCCGCAAAGGCACTCGTTGCAAACGGCGTAATGGCAGTTGCCGAGGGTGCTAATATGCCCTCCACTCCCGAAGCTATCGCAGTATTCCAGAATGCAAAGGTTCTCTTCGGACCGGCAAAGGCTGCAAATGCCGGCGGCGTTGCGACAAGCGCACTCGAGATGAGCCAGAACTCCATGAGATATTCGTGGACGTTTGAAGAGGTTGACGCAAAGCTCCACGACATCATGGTCGGCATCTACAAGAACGCTTCCGCCGCAGCAAAGGAATACGGCATGGAAGACAACCTCGTTGCAGGTGCGAACATCGCAGGCTTCCTCAAGGTTGCAAACGCTATGATGGCTCACGGCGTGGTCTGATATCTAAGATACGTTTACGGTCGGCTCTTTCGGGTCGGCCGTTTTTTTGAAGCGTTTCGGCGTGAGCATTTCGCCCATATAAAGGCAAACATTTACACAGCGAAAGGAAACGTAAATTATGATTGACATAAAAGGAGAATATACCGAAGCCGTCGTTTTTGCGGACACCATCGACAATTCCGCTCTCGGTCAGCTCACGGCTCTTTGCGGCAGTCCGTCAATGGCAGGCACACGCATCCGCATAATGCCCGACGTTCACACCGGTTCATGGGTCATAGGAACGACAATTCGTTTCAAAGACAGGATAATCCCCGCCCTCATCGGCACGGACATCGGCTGCGGAGTCATGCGTATACCGTTTGAATGTCGGGGAAAGCCTGATTTTGACAAGCTCGACAAGGTTATAAGAGAAAAAGTTCCGTCCGGAAGAGCAGTCCGCACCGACTTTCACCGCTTTGCGGAACGGGTAGATTTGTCTTCGCTCAGGTGCGCAAAGCACGTTCAAGCCGAAAAGGCGCTTTTAAGTCTCGGCACTCTCGGAGGCGGCAATCACTTCATTGAGGTTGCGGAGGGAAATTATCTTCTCGTACACACCGGAAGCCGCAGACTCGGTGCGTAGGTCGCAAAGTTCTATCAGGACGCCGCTTTTGAAAAGTGCGGCGACGGTACGCCGTATATGCTCTCGCCGATTGACGGAGAACTTATGAGCGACTACATTCACGATGTCGGCATTCTCTGCGAATACGCACGTCAAAACCGTCTGGCAATCGCCGACGAAATATGCTCCGCAATGCGCTGGAAAATCAATTCGGAGAATATCGAAGACACGCCGCACAACTACGTTGCCGAAGAGGACGGATATTTCATGCTCCGCAAAGGCGCAATCTCGGCTCACAAAACCGACCGCCCGACAATACCAATGAATATGCGTGACGGAAGCCTCATCTGCGTCGGCAAAGGAAACGACGACTGGAACTGTTCCGCACCTCACGGAGCAGGCAGGCTTTATTCGAGAAGCGAGGTCAAAGAGCATTTCACTCTCACTCAATACAAGCAGGCGATGAAAGGAATACATTCTCCGTCAATCGGCAGAAACACTCTGGACGAGTGCCCGATGGCATATAAGCCCATGGAGGAAATAGTCTCCAAAATATCTCCGACGGTCGATATAGTGAATATCA
>CAKSCN010000082.1 GCA_934444485.1 uncultured Eubacteriales bacterium
ATGATGTGTCGGAAGCTGTCAGCTACATAAAGAACATGTAATGCCGCAAGGCAAAAATTTCGAGAGGTCGCATTAACGGCCTCTCTTTTTTGTTTCGTTTTAAATTTATGCTCATATTCCGAAAATTGCCATTGACAATAGATTAAATATATGATATAATTTGATGAATAAATTGTTTGATACGGTGATGCTTTGAATAATCGATTTGTTACGCTGCTTTTCGCATTTGTATATATCTTTGCCGTGACCATTAGTATTTCGGTCGATGCCACCGATAACTGCGATACATACACTTTCGCAAAGCTTGGCTTAAAGTTTGAAATACCGTCCGACTATGTCACGCTTACGCTCAATACAAATGCCGAAAACATCGAAAAAGCCGAAAGCAACGGCATAAAAACGGCGCTTGCTGTCAGTGATATGCGTAAAAACAATGTATACCTCATGTCGCTCGACTACTCTACGATATCGAGGTATATTCTGTGTGCGGAAAGACTCTGCACTTCCGATATCGATGCTGCGGAAATGTTTATAGCAGAAAAGCTTAGAGAAAGCGGCCGAGAGTATCTTTCACTCGGGAAAGTCGATATAGGCGGCAAGATGTTTATAAAATACTCCGCTCTAATCGGAGGAAAGGTAGTGAATACCTCATATTCCGCCGTCCACGGAAGAAACTTAATCTCTCTGACCCGACTCGGCGACGACTCGGAAGGTCTATATGCCTTTGTCGCAGGCTGTCGCTTCTCGGAATGTAAATCGTATTCGGACACGGAAGAAAAAATGTGCGTCATTCTCGGCACACACTCGGTAAATATTCCGCTCGGTTGGACAAAAAGCGAGAGAGACGGCAAAACAGAATACCTCGATTTTGAATCACGTGACCGCATAACAATATCAGCGGTTAAGTGCGACGCTCCCGTCCTTTGCGGATGTGAAACGGAACCTAAGCTTTGCTCGAAAAACTGCGGAGAAGCCGATGATTCCGAAAGTCTCGTTTATGCGCTTTACGGCGGCGGAGTGCAGTACTTCATTTCCTATACGTCGCAAAGCAGGGAAGAGGCAGAGTCGCTTGCAGAAATGTCACTCTCATCGTTTATTGAAGAAACGATTGCACAGCCGCAGGAACAGGAAAGCGGCAGCCTTTTGCGCACCAAAAACGGAGCGGTAAAGGTAACATACAGAGCAGCTCTCGGCTTTCTCGCACTCTGCACATCGGCGGCGATTATTGCGGTTGCGGCTGCATTGAAATTTAGATTGCGTACCGTGAAAAGGCGAAAATGAACCGTGTTTGCGTTATTTCTCTTTTCCGTGCAGTTCCCTGTATTCGCGCGGAGACATACCAACGCTCTTTTTAAATACGTTTGAAAAATAGTTTGAGTCTCCGAAACCGACAGCCTCTGATATTTCCTGAATATGCATATCGGTCGAAGAGAGAAATTCCTTGGCGTAAGATACCCTCAGATCATTTGTATATTCCGCTATTCCTTTTCCGCAATACTTCGCAAATACGTGGCTGATATGCGAGGGGGAGCAGTGGCAAAGCTTTGCAATGTCATCGACGCTTATCTTTTTAACGGCGAAGTTTCTGTTGATATATTCAAGAATGTGTCCGTAAACGTAGGAATTTCCGTTGAGGCGTTTGTCGGTTGCACGCTCTTCGTCGCCGCAAAATTCTTTTAGCATACATATGAGAGGCGCTATAAGTGTCCCGACTTCCTTTTCGGAAGGTATATCCGACGAAAGCTCTCTGTAATATGCGGCTCTTACACTGTCAAAATTAAGCCCGAATTTGCTCGAGGCTTTTTTTATTTTTGCAAGTGAGGTATCGTCACTGCTTCTGTATCCGCTGACGCATACAAAACCTATAATTTCCGAGCCGATTGTTATCGGAAAAACATATTCGCTTACTCCGAGGTAACATATACCGAAAAACTCGCCGTCACGCAATTTTTCAAGCACTTTTCTCTGCCGCTCGATACATTCCTTCCATATGTCCGAATTTGACTTCATCTGCATACAGTAGGCGCACGAATGTATGTTGTACGGCGCAAGCTTTCCCATCGACTCACCGAGAACCGCACCCGGCGCACTGTGAACGGTGACACGCATTTTAAGGTGAATGCGAAGATAGTCTATGTAATTGCCGATTTGTGCGCTTAAACTTTCCATGCCTTTCTCCTTTGCAGAATTTTATAGATTTTGTACCGAAAATTCAAGGTAATTTCACTGTTACAATTATATAATATAAATCAGAAAATGTCAAGAGAAACATGAAGGGAAATGGTGAATACAATGACTGAACTCAAAAATCTCGGCGGAATCCCGGTTTCGGCAAAGGTCGAAGTACTTGTTTGCGGTTCCGGTCCTGCCGGAATAGGTGCGGCGTATGCGGCTGCAAAAAGCGGCGCAGACACTATGATTATTGAGGCGCAGGGCGACCTCGGCGGTATTTCCACAACCGGACTTATGAGCCACTGGACAGGAAGAAGCGGCTCTCCGATTTACGCCGAAATACTCAGGCGCAGTGCGGACGCAAACGAAGGTGAGTTCCACGGAAAAATCGTTCCGACAATAGATCCCGAGAAGCTAAAAACCGTCTACCTTGAAATGATGGTTGAAAAGAACGTTAAAATTCTGCTCTATACATTTATAAGCGACACTATAATCGATAACGGCAAGGTGTGCGGAGTAATAATCGAAAATAAAAGCGGACGCAGTGCAGTTCTTGCGGATGTTGTCATAGACGCAACCGGGGACGGCGACGTCGCATACAAAGCAGGTGCCGAATACATTCTCGGACGTGAAGATGACCACAAAATGCAGCCCTGCACGATAATGTTCAAGGTTGCCGGAGTTGACACGGACAAAGCCGTTTTCCCGGGGTCTTTTGAGACGCTCGTTCCGACGGAAAAAGGTGAGCTTCAGGCGCTCGGAAAGAGCATAATCGGTCATCCAGCCGGACACGTTCTCCTCTATAAGACAACCCTCCCGGGTGTTGTCACCTGCAACATGACCAACTGCATAGGCATAGACGGAACAAAGGCAGAGGATCTTACAAAAGCAACTCTCGTGTGCAGAGAGCAGATGGGACGCATAGTAAAATTCCTTCGTGAATATGCTCCCGGGTATGAGAACTGCTTCATTATTTCCTCCGCTTCGCTTATCGGCATATGCGAGACCCGTCATTTTAAGGGAAAATACACGCTTAACGAGGAGGATATGCTCTCGGCACGTGTATTTGACGATTGGGCGGTAAAAGACGCTTACTTCAACTTTGACATTCACAATATCGAAGGCGCCGGACTTGACAAAAACGGAGCACAGCACAAATTCTCGCAGACGAAGGGATATACCGTTCCGTATCGCTGCCTTGTTCCGGAAAAGACAGAGGGACTTCTTCTCGCAGGAAGGTGCATTTCCGGAACGCACAAGGCTCACTCAAACTACCGTGTAATGCCGATATGCGTCGGAATGGGAGAGGCGGCAGGCTATGCGGCTTCCATAGCGGTAAATAAGGGCATTCTCCCGTCACAGGTAGACGTTAAAGAAATTCAGAAGCTTATTACGGATTCCGAGGTGAAGTAAAATGAGAAACATCGAACATAATGTTGACCTCTGCGTCGTTGGCGGAGGAATAGCCGGTCTTTGTGCCGCTGTATCCGCAGCAAGAAACGGTATTAAGGTTGCTCTCATGCAGGACAGACCCGTTCTCGGCGGCAATGCATCGTCGGAAATCAGAATGTGGATCTGCGGAGCGCACGGCAAATTCAACCGTGAATCTGGCATAGTCGAAGAGCTTATGCTCGAGAATTACTACAGAAATCAGAGTCACTCATACTCGATTTGGGACAGTGTACTTTACGAAAAAGCTCGCTTTGAAGAGAATATCACGCTTCTTCTCAACTGCACCTGCATGGATGCGGAAAACGACGGAGACCACATAGTAAGCGTCACAGGCTGGCAGATGACGACCGAAACGAAGCATAAAGTTTACGCAAAGTACTTTGCCGACTGCTCCGGAGACTCGATTCTTGCACCGCTCACAGGTGCCGATTGCAGAATAGGAAGAGAGGCAAAGTCCGAATACGGTGAGTCCATACCGCCGGATACAGCCGACAAAAAAACGATGGGCATGAGCGTCCTGCTTCAGGCACGGGAAACTGACAGAAAGCAAGAGTTTATACCTCCGGATTGGGCATACGTCTACGAAAACGACGACGCACTCAAGGAGCGTGATCACAGCCTCTCGGAAGGCTGCAACTTCTGGTGGATAGAACTCGGCGGAGACAAGGACAGCATACATGACACCGAGGATATGCGTGACGAGCTTCTCAAAATTGCTTTCGGCGTTTGGGATCACATAAAGAACAGGGGTGACCACGGTGCTGATAACTGGCAGCTTGATTGGGTAGGCTTTCTGCCCGGAAAGCGTGAGAGCAGACGATATATCGGCAAGACAGTTATAACCGAGAACGACGTCAAAAAAGGCGGCATAAAGGATAAAGCAATTGCTTACGCAGGCTGGAGCATGGACGACCACTTTCCTCAGGGATTTTACTATGAGGGCGGTCACCCGACTATATATCACCCGGCGCCTTCTCCTTGGATGATTCCTTTCGGCGCAATAGTTTCCGCTTCTAAGGATAATCTTCTTTTTGCCGGCAGAAATATAAGCGTAACTCATGCCGCACTCAGCTCATCGAGAGTCATGGCGACCTGCGGACTTCTCGGACAGGCACTCGGCACGGCGGCTGCAATTGCCGTTAAAGCAAATACGCCCATTTATGAAATCAATACAGATAAGCTTCAGCAGCAGCTTCTTTGGGACGACAGCTATATTCCGTGTGTCGAGAGGAAGCTTTCACGCATTACCGAAAGTGCAAAGTATCCCGATGAGGTGCTTCGCAACGGGCACGACAGAGAAGATGCAGACGGACTCAACCGTTTGGATGCGGAGGTCGGTAAGCCGCTTGAGTTTAACTTTGCCGACAAAGATAATGATATCGCCGAAATGAGAATTGTTTTCGACAGCACCCTTGACAGAAACTACAAGAATATGCCTTGCAGATTTGTACTTAACGAGCCGGATTACACGCTTCCCGAGACTCTTGTAAAATCATTCACGGTAACGGCAACAGACGAAAGAGGAAACACCGTAACAGTTGCCGACGTAAAGGCAAATCGCCGGAGACTTGTTAAGATTCCCGTAAATATGAAGTGTTCCAAGATAGTATTGACACCCACATCTACACACGGCTGTGACAAAGCACACATTTTCTCCGTTGACTTCAGATAAACGAAAGGAGTGCCACCATATGAAGATTACAAAAGACTTTACGGGCGCAAATATCCGCATCGAAAAGCAGGAGGGAAACACGTACTTTCTCAATAATGAGCTTCGTGACACAAACGAGGATTGGTTCTACTGGGCGTTTTGTGCCGAGGGAGAACCGGGAGAAACGGTGGTGTGCAAGTTCCCGAATGTGCGGATCGGTTATTACGGACCGGCAGTCAGCCATGATCTTAAAAGTTGGGAATGGTTCGGAAAGTCGTGTGATGACGCAAATGCCTTCACGTACACTTTCAAAGAAAATGAGGGAAAGGTATATTTCGCCCACGATATGCTCTACCACCCCGAAAGGTTCTTCAGCTTTGCAAAGACGCACGGTATTGAGCTTCGAGAGCTGTGCAAAAGCCGCAAAGGTCGCAGCGTGCCGTACTTCACACTCGGAAACGGAGAACGCACCGTTTTCATAACAGCTCGCCATCATGCCTGTGAAGCGACGGGAAGCTACGTTCTCGAGGGGGTGCTTGACGAACTGATAAATAATCCTCTCGACAATATACGCATTGTGTGCGTACCTTTCGTTGACTATGACGGAGTGCTTGACGGAGACCAGGGTAAATCAAGAGCACCGCACGACCACAACAGAGATTATGAGATAGGCATTGACGCAATATATCCCGAAACGGCTGCTATACGAGAGCTTGCCGCCGGCGGTGTTGAGTATGCCTTTGATTTCCACTCACCGTGGCACTTCTCGGGTGAAAACGATAAGGCGTTCATCGTCCGCAAGCTCAAAGAGAAAACGCCGGAATATGACGCTTTCGGTACGCTGTTTGAGAAGAACATCACCGAAGACTCGATGAAATATCATGTTGCCGACGATCATCCGGCTGATTATCTCTGGGCATCCTCGGACAACCCGAACTACATAGGATTTATGTACAAGGCGTGCGGTGCAAAGTTCGCCGCTACTCTTGAGACAGCATACTTCGGTACGCCAGACAATATATTCACTCAGTCAAAGGGCGTTGAACTCGGTCATTGCTTCGTCCGAGCTTTGAAGCAATACGACGAAAGCTTCGGAAGATAAACACAAAGCAAAGGAAAAGTGCAGGGTCCGAAAACTCTGCACTGATTTTTTTATGAATGAAGACACCTCAAAGGCATCTTCAAATTATCCCGCACTGCCGTGTGCTGCGTAAAGAAACCCTGCTCTCGCAAGGTGGTGTCCTCTCCGACACTTTGTGCTACCAACATCTGCGTCTTCCGGTCCTGTTCCGACAAAATGACGGGGAGCGGGAAGGGCAGGAGGTCTGCATACCTATGCCGGAATATAGACTCCGTTTCTGTAATGTGGGTTCATAAGCACAGTCATCACGTACATAGCAGGGTAAGTAACAAAGAAATGCGCCGATTACTCTGCGTCGTAGTCTATCTCGTTTCTGAACACATCGTCGAATGCGTCGGACACTCTGTCGAACTCATCGTCGTCGTCGATTGTCACAAGGGAAAGCTCTCCGCCTTCATCGGTCTCACAGCGAAGCACAACATACTCGTCATCATCGCCTTCAATTGCCATGAATGCCATATATTTAACGCCGTCAACCACAAGCTCACCGATAACTTCAAAGTCGCTTTCGTTTCCGTCCTCGTCAGTAAGTGTGACGACCTCTACTTCTTCTTCAAGCATTTCGTTTTCATCCTGAGCATCAAGCTCTTCGTTAAGGTTCTTTTCGTCTGCCATTAATATCAACTCCTATCCGCCGAAGCATCTTCTGCTCGACTACTAATATTGTATACGATTTTTCTCAAAATGTCAATAGGTTTTGCTAAAAATGCAAATTAAATTAACAAAGTAAAACCGAGATAAGCTTCACTTTTTCCTGCAACGGCGCTCATACTCCGAAATGTACACTTCTTCGAGTTTTTCCGTCATTTTCTTCGCCGTAAACTTTTCACGGTAGCACTTGAGAGCGCCCTCGGAAAGCCTGTTGTAAAGCGCCTTATCGTCCTTGATTTTTAGTATCAGCTCCGCAAGCCTGTCAGCGTCGTGTGTGGGGTAAAGGTAGCCGTTGACACCGTCCGTAACCATGTAGGGATTGCCGCCGAAATCGGTTGCAAGGGCCGGTTTGCCTACGCTCATAGCCTCGGAAAGAGCGAGACTTGATGTTTCTGTGCCGTAAGAACAGTTAACGTTTAGATCCATTGCGTTCACATGACCGGAGACATCGGATAATAGTCCCGTGAAAATGACTCTGTCCGAAATGCCGTATTCCTTCGCCGTCTCTTTGAGAGCGTTTTCGAGAGAACCAGTTCCCATAATCATAAATTTTGCGTCGCCACACTTTTCGCATACGATCTTCGCCGCCTTGAGAAAAGTGTCATGACCTTTGACAGGTTCAAGCCTTGCGGATATTGCGACAAAAAAGTCTTCGTCACTCACACCCATCGAAGCTCTGAGGGCGGAAATCTCGCTCTTATCCGCAACTCTCATCTGCTCAACGCCGTTTACAATGACGGTTATCTTCTTTTCGGAAACTCCCGTGTCGAGAAGATTCTGCTTTGCGGCGTCGGCAACGGCTATAATCTCCGTTGAAAGAACATTGTTGATGAACCCCGTGATCTGTTTCTTCGGGAAACTCGTGTCACGCTTTGAGAGATCGTAATAGCAGTGGCGTGTATATATTCTTGATTTAATTCCGCAAAAATATGCGGCAAATCTTGCGCTGAGCGAAGCGTGTGCGTGAACAATATCAGGCTTTTCGACCTTAATTATCCCCATAAGTTCACGGACGGCTTCCTTTTCAAAAGACTTATCGGCGCCGAATTTTGTTTCTATGACTCTGTAGCCGAGCTTTTTTATCTCCGGCGTCAGAAGACTGTTCTCCGGAATTGCAACCGATATGTCAAACTTTTCACGGTCAAAATTTTTAAGGTAGTTTACGAGCAATCGTCCCGCACCGCCGAAGTTTGTGTCTGTTATTACATTTAATACTCTTATTCTTGGCATATTATACCTCTGTTTTCCTGCCGAATGCAATCGGCACATAATTATACCTTTTTCTTAAATACAGTGCTCAGGATAAACACCATTTCTTCGGTTTTCAAAACCGCACAGAGAACGGCGTACACAATGACACCCGCCATAACCGAAAGACCGAAAGACAGGTATACGTTCATTCCGCCGAGAAGCGTGTGAGTAAAATACACGCAAACCGCCATAACACCGGAGGAAACAATGCACTTAATCATATCCGCAAGGTCGTGCATTTCAAACAGACCGTGACCGTTTTTCTTACCGAGAAGCAGGTAGTTCAGAATGCAGTTGACAGCCGTCGCCGTCCCCGAAGACAGCGCAACGCCGCCTATACCGAACGCACCCGTCAGGAAACCTACAAGCGCAAAGTTTACAGCCATAGAGACAATCGCCGTGAACATTGGCGTTTTGGTATCCTTTGCGGCAAAGAAAGACTTTGTAAGCACCTCGTTAATCGCCATGAATAACATTCCCACAGCAAAAAAACGAAGAGCAGAGGCGGTAAGCGCAGTATCGGAAACAGTGAACTCACCGCGCTCGTAAACAATTTTTATGAACGGTTCGGCAAGGACAGCAAAACCTGCACTTATCGGAGCAACGATAAAAACAAGGAGCTTTGACGAAACAACAACCAGGGATCTTGCATCTTCGTTTTCGCCCGAAGCTGAGGCTCTCGAAAGCTTGGGAAACAGAAGATTTGTAGCCACAAACGAGAAAATACCGACAACTATGATATAGAGCTTGTTTGCGTAGTTAAGAGCGGTAACACCTCTTCCCTCGGCAATGCCGGAGGCATATCTTGTATTTATGAGAGTGCAAAGCGGCTGTACGCACGAGCTTATCAAAATCGGCAGTGCGCAAAGGAGCGAACTCTTGATATACGGTGAATTGAACCCTGCACGTGGGTGATATACATACCCCAGAGACTTTGCTTTCGGTATCTGAACGAATGCCTGAACCGCCCAACCGAGTACAAAAAACGCCGACAAACCGTAGATTCCGAGGAAGCCGTCGAGCGTGAGAAAGTACAGCACGACGATGCCGTTTGAGATAAGGCTGATAATCGCAGGCAGCCTGAATTCACCGAGCGACTGAAGTATTCCGACATACGAAAACGCAAGCCCCGTGAAAATTATCATCGGAAACATAATGCGTGTGAGCTTAACCGCAAGAGTTTTCGCTTCGTCCGGAATATCGGGTGCGAGAAAGTCAACAAGCGGAGCTGCAAAAGCAATGCCGAGTGCGGCAACAACAGCCGTTATAAGCACAATCAGCGTCATATAGCTGTCCGCAAAACGAAGAGCCTTTTCTTTTGACTCTTTGACCATTATTTCGTTGAAAATCGGTATAAAAGCCGCCGTGATTACTCCGCCTATAATGAAATCAAACAAGAGAATAGGGAGTCTTGAGCCGGTATCAAAAGCGATAGCTTCAACCGTCGTTCCGTAGTTGCTTGCAAGGAGAACATCTCTCAAGAGTCCGCACAGTTTTGACAAAAAGACGGCGAACGCCATAAAGAACGCTGTTTTCAGTAAGCCCTTTTCTTTCATCGTATCGAAGCAACTCCTTTCCGCCTTTGTAAATGCAATAAAAAAAGCCTTGCTCTGACGAACAAGACCGTTTTTGTGGTGGGAGCTAGAGGGCTCGAACCTCTGACCCTCTGCTTGTAAGGCAGATGCTCTCCCAGCTGAGCTAAGCTCCCGTCCAAATATACGATTTAATTGTCATGGTGGGAGCTAGAGGGCTCGAACCTCTGACCCTCTGCTTGTAAGGCAGATGCTCTCCCAGCTGAGCTAAGCTCCCGTACCTGACAACGCCAATTATATCACATCATATTCGTTTTGTCAAGTGATTTTCAAATTGTTTACAAATTTTAACATTTCAAACGTGCTGTTTGTGTGACGGAAACGCCGTTTACACTTTGAAATCACAAGGTTATGTGTGTTTCACGCAATGTTGACAAAATGTATTGACAAACAAACCGTTTCATGATATAATATAGCGGTAATTTGTTGTACAATATTGTAAGTTTTATACATCATCATGAGGTGATTTGTTCATGAATATGACCCGTTATTCGATGGGTACGACGTCGGAACCACACATCGTTTACAGAAATGTGCAGGATAAGACTCTTCATTGTCACAACTACGTTGAGGTGGTTATAGTTATAGCAGGCACCGTCGATGTTTGCGTCGAGAACCAAAAGAAAACGCTCTCCGACGGCGATGCGGTTATTGTATTTCCGCACACTCTTCACGGCTACAGAACGACGGACAGTGCCGCAAAATGCGTTGTCATTACTTTCGGTGTAAGCTTCTTTCCGGCGCTTAAAGACATATTCACGCACTCACGTCCTGTCAGAGTTTTTCTTTCGTCGCAAGAGATAGAAAACCGTGTCGAAAACTTTCTTTCTTCTCTGTACAGTGCCTCGCCCGGCTTTGAGGACAACGAGTCGATAATAGCTACAGATAAAACAATGGTGGAGGAGTTTTCATCACTCATTGCGGAAATAATCGAAAGGTGCGGAGCGGAAAGCTGCGATGAAGAGGAGGACGGTATTTTCCATTCGGCTATGTGCATATGCTGTGAGAATTTCAGCAAGGGGATAACGGTGCGTGAGATTGCCGATATGCTTTCCGTTGCCGTCTCAAGGCTGGAGAGAATATTTTGCAGGCACAGTTTTGACGGCGTAAAGACATACATAAATACGCTTCGTATGGATAGAGCGGAGTATCTTCTCAGAAATTCCGACAAGAGCATTTCAGACATTGCAGCGGAATCCGGATTCTGTTCAATCAGGACTTTCAATCGTATGTTCCTGAAAGAGACCGGGACTTCTCCGGGAGAGTACAGAAGAAGCACCTATTTGTACCGCACCTCGCCACGATTTACGGAGAACTGACACCCATAAAAAAGACCTTTGGCGGCACCCACACCGTCAGAGGTCATTTCTTTATAC
>CAKSCN010000083.1 GCA_934444485.1 uncultured Eubacteriales bacterium
CTATGTCAAGAACATGATCACCGGTGCAGCACAGATGGACGGCGCAATCCTCGTTGTTGCAGGTACCGACGGTCCTATGCAGCAGACCAGAGAGCACATCCTTCTCGCTCGTCAGGTTGGCGTTCCTGCACTCGTTGTATTCCTTAACAAGTGCGACCTCGTTGACGACGAAGAGCTTCTCGACCTCGTTGAGATGGAGACTCGTGACCTTCTCAGCCAGTACGACTTCCCGGGCGACGAGATTCCGATAATCCGTGGTTCCGCAAGAGTTGCTCTTGACTGCACATCCACAGATCCCAACGCTCCCGAGTACGAGCCTATCCACAAGCTCATGGACGCTGTTGACGATTACATTCCTACTCCCGCAAGAGCTGACGACCAGCCCTTCCTTATGCCTGTCGAGGACGTATTCTCCATCTCCGGCCGTGGTACTGTTGCTACCGGTCGTGTTGAGAGAGGCGTACTCAAGCTCAACGACACTGTTGAAATAGTTGGCCTTAAGCCCGCTGCTTCTTCCACCGTTGTTACAGGTATCGAAATGTTCCACAAGCTCCTCGACTTCGCTGAAGCAGGCGACAACGTTGGTTGCCTCCTCAGAGGTGTTGCTAAGAACGAAATCGAAAGAGGACAGGTTCTCTGCAAGCCCGGCTCCATCAACCCCCACACAAAGTTCGTTGGTCAGGTTTACGTTCTTACCGAAAAAGAGGGCGGACGTCATAAGCCTTTCTTCTCCAACTACAGACCTCAGTTCTACTTCAGAACAACTGACGTTACCGGCGTTATCACTCTTCCCGACGGCGTAGAAATGTGCAACCCCGGCGACAACGTTGACATGAACGTTGAGCTTATCACTCCTATCGCTATCGAAAAGGGACTCCGTTTCGCTATCCGTGAGGGCGGCAGAACAGTTGGTTCCGGTGTCGTTATCGATATCAAGGGCTAATTTAGCTTACGGCGTCTTTTGACGCTTAACGTGGGGGCGGTCTTCCGTCCCCACACATTGATTGAATATTCTATCTTTAGGGCGGGGGTTGTTTCCCCACCGGCGGTATAGTCCGAGGGTGCTTGCTTTGCAAGTGCAGATTTGGTGAAATTCCAAAACCGACAGTCAAAGTCTGGATAAAGTAAAGGTAGCATTAAATTTGTGTGCGTTCGGATCCGAAACGTACGTGAATTTATTGCGGTGCCCCAAGGGTTTTTCCTTTGGGGTCTCTTTATTACATTCAAACTCATTGACGGAGTCCTATCCATGAAAGGCGGATTCGTATGATGAAAAATAATGTAAGAAAAATTACAATAGTCGGAGTGCTTTCTGCACTTTCCGTTGTCCTGATGATTTTCCCGAAATTTTCCCTTATCCCGGCGTTTCCTTTTCTTGAAGTCGACTTCTCCGACGTAATCTCACTGTTTGCGGCGGCGTGCCTCTCTCCGAGTGCCGGTGTACTTGTCGTACTCATTAAGAATGCGGTTCACCTGCTCATGACCTCAACCGGAGCTGTCGGAGAGCTTTCCAACTTTATATGCGGCGCAACCTTTGTGTTCGCATTCGGCTCGGTTTTCCACAGAGCGGCGCTTTCCAAGAATAAATACCTCCACCTTTTGCTCTCGCTGATAATCGGCGGCGCCGTGCAGATAATTGCCGCTGTTTTGGGCAACTACTTCTTAATGATTCCGCTCTACGGTATTCAGGCGGCGGCAGGTAGCTACATATTCGGCGGCGTTATTCCCTTTAATTTCGTGAAAGACCTCCTTGTCTCGGTTGTTTTTGCCGTCGTGTATTTGAATGTCTACCCGCATATTGACAGGTACGTCTCACGAAATCCGTAATTCTCTCCGTTTTTATCTTGCCTCGAATGCTTTCGGGTGTTCGGGGCGTTGCTATTTTTGTTCACATTTTACGTCCGAACGGCTTTGTCAGTGTAAAATACGCTCACAAACAGCGATTAATCTTAAAAAAACTATGTAATATGTCTTATTTGTGATTGACAAAACGGAAAAAGTTTGGTATAATAAACTGTAAGACAAAATGGCATAGATTTCGACTGCACGTTTTGATACCGAAGAACGGAGGCACTGCTTTTGAGTAAGGTAATAATGGTTACGTCGTTCAAAGGCGGCGTCGGAAAAACTACGGTGTCCGCAAACCTCTCAATGGCTCTTGCCAGACGGGGAAACCGTGTGGTTGCTGTTGACTGTGACCTTGAGTCACGCTGCCTCGATATTGTACTTGGTCTTGAGGACGCCTCGCTTTACAACGTGAGCGACGTTCTTTCGGGTCGATGTTCTCCGTCGGAGGCTATCGTAAACGACCGCCGCTGTGATAAGCTGAAGTTCATTCCGGCACCTGCGTACTACGATTTTCTTGACGAAACAGGCTCTTCATCGAAAGTCAGCCTCGATGCCGTCCGTTCCTTTATAGACGAACTGTGCATGACGTTCGACTACGTTATCCTCGATTGCCCGGCTCGCCCGGACGACCTGTACAAGGCTCTTGCGAAGGTCGCTACCCATGCGGTGGTCGTTTCACTCCACACAGCGGCGTCAATCCGTGCGGCGGAGAAAACCGCAATGATGCTTTTCGATATGTCGATGAAAGACTCGGACTTTACCTTCGGTGAAAACGGCAGCCCCGACCTCGGTGCGGCTCTCAAAACACGTCTCATCGTCAACGGCTTCAAAGCGTCTGACGCCGTAAAAGGCATAAGACCCAAGGTGTACGATATCGTGAGCAAGACCTCGATTAAGCTTCTCGGCGTACTTCCTTTTGATGAATCGGTAAGTGCGGCGCAGGAAAACGGCAGACTTTGCTTCGAGGTGAAGCACGGCAAGAACGCCTTTGCGACGGCAATGGATAATATTGCGGCAAGGTGTTGCGGTGAAAACGTCCTGCTTCTCAAGAACGTCAAACTCGGTAAATCACGGTCAAAGTTAATATAAGCATACAAACATAAAGAATATACAGAAGGAGATTGTGAAATGGAAATAGCTATAATTGCGTGCGATCAGAAGAAAGAACTCATGACTCAGTTTTGCATAGCATATTGCGGTATCTTGAGCAAGCATAATATTTACGCTACAGAGATTACGGGCAGATACATTTCAGAGGCAACGGGGTTAAAGATAGAGCGCATGATGGCAGGATCACAGGGCGGTACGGAGCAGATCGCTTCAAGAATCGCTTTCAATGAAATTGACCTCCTTCTTTACTTCAGAGATACCACCGGTGCGCCCGTTTTCAACGAGAACGAGTACAACCTTCTGAGACTCTGCGATATCTATAATGTACCCTTCGCTACGAATATCGCCTCCGCCGAGGCACTCGTACTTGCACTTGACCAGGGGACGCTCGATTGGAGAGAGCTTGTAAATCCGAGATCCCGTATCAACAGAAACTCGGCGAAGTAATCTCTCTTGCGGTGTGCCGTGCGGCTTTGTTATTTACCGTGCGCTTCACCGTAGTTTTTTCCACAGAAAGGAAGTCAATTGATGAAGCAATGCCCAAATTGCTCGAATAAATGCGCCGACACAAGCCGAGTCTGCGTTTATTGCGGTCATGCGTTTGCCGAAAGCACTGAGACTCAAACCGCAGATAGTCGGAAAATCAGTGGTGCGGACGGTGCCGTAAAAGAACCCGATGTGCATACACAAAGCCGCACAGCCGAGCGTTATGAGCGTGCGCCTGAGCGCATTCACACAGCCGCAGCGACAGCGACCCTTGAACGTCCGCAAAATGTCGGAACGATACATACCGCAACTGCGGAGATGAAACGCACGCCGCCTCAGTCCGAAGAGCCTCAGCGAACCTTTGCACCGAGTGCGAAACGCATACCCTCGTACTTCGACTCTGTTGCCGGTTCACAAATGACCGAGGAGGAGGCGAGACGTCTTCTGTTCGGAAGCACTGAGTCAACTGCCGCAGGTGACGATTTCGGAAGTGCGTCGCCCATACTCGACGATAAGTCGGTACTCAAGAGAAACGTCTCACGTGCGCCGCTGATTCTCGGTGCGGTGTTCAGAATACTGTTCACGGTGTTCGGCTGCCTTGCTCTTCTCATGTTTTCGTCGCAAATGGCGCAGATTCAGGATTTTATCGTGGGCGACTTCATAATAAGCCCCATGATTTTGCCGATATTCTTCGCAATCCTCGCAATTGCACCCATGATAACGTCCGTCGGTCTTATAGCGGCGTTCTTTATTGCAAAAACGCATGACGGCGGCTACGAAAGTGCGCTTGCCGGAAGCTTTACGGCTGTCAGAATAGGGGAGTTTATAAGAACGGCAATGTTCGGAATTATCCTTGTCGCCGCAGATGTGCTTATCGCTATGTCGGTTGATTTTGCAAATTCTGACGCATGGGTTTACACCTGCATTCTGTCGCTCAACCTTCTTCTCATTGTCGGCATCGTGTATTGCCTTATATGCGCCGGTATGTTCGGCAACTTCATAAGAGTTACCGACGGCAGTGAGTCCCTCGAACCGCCGATATATGCCGTTGACATCGTGAATATAATCATGCTGTTTCTGCTTATTCCGCTCGGTGCGTTTTCGATTTTCAGATACAGCGTTGTCGATACATATTCTCTCGGCAATTCGTTTATCGCTCTTGTTATCGCAACCTACATATCCGGCTGCCTTGCGCTTTTCTTCAAGTCGCTTGCGATTTCGGTTTTGAGAAGCGATATAAACACCATGGATACCGTTGCGGCGTCCGTCGAAGAGCGGGGAAG
Organism: uncultured Eubacteriales bacterium; assembly: GCA_934444485.1. Taxonomy (GTDB): domain Bacteria; phylum Bacillota; class Clostridia; order Oscillospirales; family CAG-382; genus CAKSUT01. Next base: position 4,728 of record CAKSCN010000083.1, read on the forward strand.
CGGAAGATACGGCTTTTGATAGTCTCACATTTACATAAAAATTACCCGAAGTGCGGATAGAGTGCCTGCATTTCGGGTTTTTGTTTTCATATTCGGTTATTCGATTTCGGAGACCTTTCGTTTAAGCTCGCCGAGTATCTGCGGATAAAGCTGACAGGACATACCGCCGTCAACTATGATTTCCGCACCCGTGACATTCTTCGATTCGTCGCTTCCCAAGAACCACGCCGCATTTGCGATATCCTCAAAGTCCGATATGTCGCCGATTGGAGTAAGCGTGCCGTTTACTATCTGCTTTGACCCCATCTTGACCCACCTCTCGGTCTTTATAGTGCCCGGGAGAACAACGTTGCTTCTTATGCCGTATGGTCCGAGATCGACAGCAAATGCCTTTGACATAGCGATTATGCCGCCCTTTGACGCACTGTACGCCGCACGGTTGGGTATTGCACGGTAGGCTGTGTTGGAGCTGATAAATACAATTGCTCCCGTATGCCTTTCACGCATTCTTATCGCCGCCTGACGCACTATCATGAAGTTCCAGACAAGGTTTGTCTCAAAGACCCTGCCGAAGTCCTCGACCGATACCTCGAAGAACGGCTGTCCCTTTGCCGGGTCTTTTCCGAACCCCATATCGGCTGAGTTGAGACACACTGTCTTTACGAATAAGCCTCTTTTGTCGATATCCTCAAAAATGTCCTTGACTCTCTGCTCGTCCCGAATGTCAAGAGCGTATCCGACATAAGGAACTCCGTATTTTTTGCCTATTTCCTCGGCCGCTTTTTCCGCACGTTCACCGCTTCTGCTTGTTATAACGACGCCGTATCCCTCTTTTGCAAAACGCTCGGCAATGGCGTAGCCGCTTCCGACTGTGCCGCCCGTGACGAAAACAGCATTTTTTATATGTAACATCTTTTCATCCATATTAATTTTTACTCAACCTCGTCAAAAACTCTCACGTAGTCAACGATAAAGGCGTCGTCCTCGTAGGTGTCGTACTTCTTCACCGCGCCCGTCTTTCTGTAGCCCTGAACCTCGGTCGTGAGAAGAATAAACTGCGGTATCTGAGATACATCCTTGTCGGCTGTCGATACGACTTCACCGTCACAGTAGAATGTGTATTTTTCAGGCGTCCAGTGCATAGCAAAGGTGTGGTATCCGTCCTCGGTCGGCTTGAGATCGTATTTGACTCGCCCCTCCTCACGGTACTGCTTTCCGTAACCGCCCATGATGTTTCCCGTGGTCGCAACGCCGGGCTTGAAGCACTCCATTATGTCGCTTTCGACGCCGCACCATGCCGGATCGTATGACGTTCCTATGCTCGGAGACTGCGTCCAGAACGCACTCCACATTACATTCGGCTCACGCTGAAATTTGCATCTGCACTCATAGTAACCGAAGCGGTGAAGAAACTTTGCCTCGTGAAGCTCTCCGAGAGGCCAGATGCTGTCCTGGTTCCACGGATTCACCGCATCTCCCTTAGGAATGTCGAAGGAGTTGCTACCCGTCTGAAGCTGAGGCGAGACGTAGTAGCCGTCCTTGTATACGCGGTGAAGAAGAATGTTGCTGTTGCCGTCGAAGGTTATTCCCTCGTCTGTGTATGCGGCAAAACGCTTGCCCCAGAAATTGAGCCTGAATTCCCACTTCGATGTGTCAAGCTCCGGACCGTCAAACTCGTCGTTCCAGATGAGCTTCCAATTTTTTTCCTCGGGAAGATAACTCGGAATGTGACCTTCAACTTCGTACTTTTTCATGTGTGCTACCTCTTTTCTTAAAAATAGAATTCTGTTTTTGCCGGTCTTATGTCCGTGAGCGCACCGGTGTAGTGTCTGAGAGTGTGCGGTTTGTAAGGGTGAGAAAGGCACGCTTCTTCGTCTATTTCAATGCCGAGTCCCGGACGGTCGGGTATCTTCATGTATCCGTCAGCATATTCGAGGCTTTCGTTTGTGACGTCCTTTCGCCATTCCACGTCGGAGTACATAATCTCGAGTATGCAGAAATTCGGACAGGTCGCGGCAAGCTGCAACGTCGCCGCATTTGCAACGGGACCCGAGGGATTGTGCGGCGCAAACGGAATGTATCTGCACTCCGCCTCGGCTGCGATTTTCTTTAGCTCCATTATGCCGCCGGCGTGGGATATGTCGGGCTGTATGTAGTCCGCCGCCATGAGATCGAACATTCTCTTGTAGTCCCAGCGTGTGTAAAGACGTTCGCCTGCCGAAATCGCCACGGGCGACTTGTCCTTCACCGCTTTCAGTGCGTCGAGATTGTCCGGGGGAACGGGTTCTTCAAAGAACATCGGGCGAAACTGCTCAAGCTCACGTGCAATCTTTATTCCCGTGGGAATGTTGAATCTTCCGTGACCCTCAATGAGAATGTCCGCATCGTTTCCGACAGCGTCTCTCACCGCGGCAACACAGCGCATTGCACGATCAAGATCCCTGTTTGAAATTTCAAGGTAGCTCTTGCCGAACGGATCCCACTTAAAAGCCGTAACGCCTCGCTTCACCGCTTCCTTTGCCTTTTCACCGAATTCCTCGGGTTCTTTCGCACCGGCAAACCAACCGTTTACGTATATGCGTACCTTTTCGTTCACCTTGCCGCCGAGCAGCCTGTAAACGGGAACTCCGAGACTCTTGCCGAGTATGTCCCATAAAGCGGTCTCAACCGCCGACAGCGCCGACATCAGAACCGGACCTCCTCTCCAGTAAGCGTCACGGTAAATCGAGTGAAAGTGCCGTTCGATGTCCCGTGGGTCTTCGCCGACGAGGTATTCCTTTATGTGTTCGACAGCCCCCAAAAGAGCTTTTTCTTTGTATTCGAGAGTCGCTTCGCCTACACCGTCAATTCCCTCGTCGGTGTAAACCTTCACGAATACCCAGTTTGTCCTGAAACAGTCAACGACGAATGTTTTGACGTCTGTTACCTTCATTTTCACTGCTTCCTTTCATGTAATGCCACACTTGACATTCTTGATGCCTTGTGTTATAATTATATTATAAATAATACTGCATTTATATCAATATACAACTTATTTTGTTAGATTTATTAAGATGTGTTGCGCTTTGTGCGAAAGACGGAGGTGCTTTTCTTGGCGTTGACGGAGCTTGCGAAAATCGTGTCGGCAGGGTTTTACGATGCGTCGTATTACATAAAGAAAAAGGAGTCCGACAACAGGAAAACGTATCTCTTTGAGGTCGAGCTTCCGACATCAAGCGGCGGAATTTCATATATCGACGCCCTTTCGGAAAATATCGAGCCGGGGCTTGTGATATGCGCAAAGCCGGGACAGACACGTCACACAAGACCGCCATTCAAGTGCTATTACGTCCATCTTCTTCTCGAGAGCGGCACGGCATACGACGTTCTTTCGGGCGCACCGAGCTTTTTCGGAGTCGATGCCGGGACGTATGAAAAGCTTCGCACTGTTTTTTCGGAAATATGCAGATATAACGACACCGGCGTCGCACGTGACGAGCTGAAAGCGCAAAGTCTTTTGCTTGAGCTTATCTATATTGTCGGCGAAGAAAGCGAAAAGCTTCTGCGTTCGGGAAAGAATGCCGGAAAAAAGGAAACCGACGCAACGATAATCCGTGCCATAGAGTATATCGACCGCAACTTCACCGAAATATCGGGACTTTCCGAGATAGCGGAGTACGTGCATTTGAGTCCCGTGTACTTTCAGGGGAAATTCCGTGCCGCAACCGGCGTCACACCGCACGACTATCTTCTCGACAAGAAAATAAAAACCGCCGCCGATATGCTCCTCACAACCGACTACAGCCTTTCGAGAATAGCGTATGAGTGCGGTTTCTCGTCTCAGTCGTACTTCAGCTATATATTCAAAAAGCGCATGAACGCAACGCCACGTGAATATATGCGGAGTGTTTACAACAAGTATAAGAACCCGTAAGCGAAAAAATAAACGGCTCTGTGAATCCAAGCACAAAGCCGTCGTTTTATTTACCTTATAAAATCGTAAAGCCGCAGGTTATCAGTACTCTACAGTCATACCGTTTGCTTCCGCAAGCTCTTCAAGCGCCGCATTGTATTCGCCGACAAGATCCAAAGCGTCGGAGGTCTTTGCGAGAGCTTCGTCCATAGCCGCCTCGTCGTCGTTTTCATAAGCCTCGATTATGGATGCAAAGCCGTCGCCGTAAGCGAGAAGCACGTCTTCATACATATCCTTGAGGTTCTGAACTTCTTCGGTTGCGGGGGATACTTCTTCGATTTTGTCGAGAGAGTCTTCGATAATCGGGAGAAGCACGTCGGAGATGTTGGCAATTATGCCCTCGACATCGTCGGTGTCCCATGCGCTTATCTCATCGGAAATGGTGTTGAAGCTTTCGTTGATCTCTGCCATCTCAACATTCATGTAATTCTCGAGGTCGTCCGCTACCGAAACATCGGAAATCTCTGTGCCGTCTTCGTCGTCGGGAAGCATTTCGTCGGTGAGGTCGGCGTCGTCGGGAGTATCGGTTCCCTCGATATCGACAATTTCATCGCCGAGATTGTCCGTGTTGTCTTCGGTTTCGTCGCCGCTGCAGCCGGTAAATACCGAAAGTGCGAGGAAGAGAGTCAAGAGACTTGCTGTTGCTTTGCGTGAGAACTTGTTCATTTTTTGTTTTCTCCTTTTATGGAAATTTGAATTTTGTATATATTTTCGTCGCTGAAAATAATACCGTTGTTTTTTCTTACCGCACCTCCGAGAGTGGGAAGAAGGGAGCCACCGTAATCCGCACCGCAGTCGGCTTCAACCATGATGTCAATACGGTTGCGTTTGCGTAACGCCTCGAGCTTTATGTGCTTTTTCGCCTTGCCGAGAACATCGTCAAGAATGCTTGTGATGATTACGAGAGAAGCGTCCGTGTCGGTTTCATCCGAAAAGTTGCAGTTGCACACAAAAAGAATACCGGCACTTTTTGCCGCCGCATCGTACATGGAAAGATAATCGTTTATAAGCGTGTTTTTACAGTACCAGCGCTCATCGCCGCCGATAAACCGTGAAAGCTTGGAAACGGCACGGTGCTGCATTTCGAGAAGCTCCTCACTGTGCCGCAGCTCTCTTTTGCCCGAGACGAGGTCAAACACGAATATCGTGAACGCAATAAAGAACATCGACAAAAGCGTTGTGAGAATCGGCATCGTAATTTCGGGTCTGCCGTAGAGAAAATCGCTGTATACGGTGGTCGCATAAATCACGACATACACCGCCGCCGGGAGAATGCAGAGAAGATCGGTTTCTTTCTCCTTTGAGCCGAAAACACGTCTTACGGACGGAACGGCAAACTTCACCGTCACCGCAAGTATTACCGCAGACGAAATTATGTCCGCTGCCGCAGATACAAACAGATTTGCGTCAAGCGTGCTTCCGCCGAATAAAAGTGAAAACAGCTGTTTGAGAAAAACGAAGAGCCACTTTCTCGGCGTCGTGAGAATGTATGCCGTTGTCAGCGCAAAAAGCGCACGGCAAAAGCGCACCTTCAGAACGAAGACGCAGAACAGCAGAAGAGGAAGATGTACCGTCAGGGGATATACCATGTACAATACATCGTTGCCGAGCTTTGCGAAAACCGAAAGCCCGAGATTTAAGAGTCCACCGAAAACAAAAACGGCAATCATACCGCAAAGCTCGGAAATTCCGCACTTGTTTTTGGCAAAAAGAAGCGTGATAATACTGCCGTAAAGAGTCACAACGATAAAATTAACAACATCGGCAGCCGTCAAAACGCATCGATCCCTTCATGTGCTTATTGCTTATAAGCGAATTATACATCCGAAAGTTTTGTTTTTCAATACAAATGTCATAACTTGCACGGAAATGTAATAAATTGCAGAAAAATTCGCCGTTTCCCGGTCAGCGATGGGCAAAGGTGCTGTCAAAATACGCTCTTTTCGCACTTTGCAGGTACGCACGTGAGATTTTTATGCTTTTACCTCCGGCAAGATGAAAGGCGTCGCCGTCAAAGCTGTCGATAAACGAAAGGTTTACAAGGTAGCTCTTGTGACATCGGCAAAAGCCGCACCCGGCGAGAAGAGCCTCAAAGTCGGAGAGCTTACCGGTGACTTCAAGCGTCTTGCCGTCGGACAGCGTGAAAACGGTCTTTCGCAGATTGCTCTCGAGACACTGTATGTTGGATGCCGGAATGTGAGTTTCGACGCCGGAATATGTGACGGTGACAAAGCGTTCCTTTTTCTTCGCCGCAAGTCTGTCAAGGCATTCGGACAAAAGCCCTCTGTCAATCGGCTTCATGAGGTAATCGAACGCATGGACTCTGTAGCTCTGCACTCCGAAGCGGTCGCTTGCCGACACAAAGACAACCGGCGTTTCGGGGTCCGTCAGGCGAAGCTTTGCGGCGGCGTCAATGCCGTTCATTTCAGGCATATTTATATCGAGAAGAATAAGGT
>CAKSCN010000084.1 GCA_934444485.1 uncultured Eubacteriales bacterium
ATACAGCACTATCAGTCAAGCGGAGTCGTCACCCGTTTCGGAAACGGCGTCGAGATATACGGCGGCTGCGACGGCTACACGATAGAAAACTGCTACGTATACCAGAACTACGACGCCGGAATCACTCATCAGTACGGTTCGGCCAATGTCGAAATTCACATGGACAACATCGTTTACAGAGGAAATCTCATTGAGGACTGTGTGTACAACATCGAGTACTTCCTCGGCACGTCCGACAAGAATTTCCCTCACGACGGCAAAAATATTCTCATAGAGGACAACATACTCCGTCGTGCCGGCTACGGTTTCGGTTCAACACGTCCCGACGGCGGCGCACAGGCGCACATCAAATCATGGGACAGCGGCAACGCATTCACGAACTACGTGATAAGAAACAATATTTTTGACCGAAGCACATGGCGGCTTCTGCACCTTTCGGCAACCTACAAGGCGTATATGCCGAAAATGGAGGGGAACACCTACATTCAGGGTTACGGCAACTACTTCGTTCAGTACGGTATTTCCGGCTCAAAGCCCTACAGCTTCGACCTCGGTGCGGAAAAGCTCATGCGTGAAATGCTCGGCGACGAAACAGGCGAGGTTTACTTTGTCAATAAAATCCCGGCGTATGTATTCCCGTTCGGCTAAAATAATTGACATAGCAAAACACTGTCTGCTTAGTTTTTCTGCAGACAGTGTTCTTAAATTACAGACTAATTTTAACTTTATCACCAATGCTTCTACTGCTATGACATACAAAATAAAGCACCTGATATTCTTTTGAAATTTCGTTAATCTGTTCGAGTGCATATTGCATATGAATATCATCAAGGTTGACAAACGGATCGTCGAATATTAAAAACGGTTTTTCTTCTCTAAACAATGCTTCAACCAATGCCAAACGCATACAAATCGCTATGCCGTCAGAAATACCAACACTAAAGTCTCCTATGTCACGCATGACTCCTTGCTGATCAATTTTAATCGTTAAATCGTTGCCTATATGTTCCCTTTCGCAAATTCGGTCTTTTAGAATCAGCCCAGAATATTTTTTAAAATTCTCTTCAACCCTGAGAACATAATTATTTGCAAGATTCTCTTTTGCTTTCTCTAAATATTTCTCCGTCATTTCTATAAGTTCGTACATCTTTTGGTTTACATTAATTCTTTCGTTAAGGTCATCAATTTCATCATCAATAAGTGAGATTTTTTCAATCTCCTTTTGATATGCATCAATTGAAGCTCTTTTTCTCGCAATTTTTGTTTTTAATTCATCTAATTCTTTTTTGTCATTTTCTATGTCACTACTTTCTGAAGAGCCCTGCATTACATAATCGTTACTAACTCCAATCTCCAGATTCTCTTGCTCGTATTTTTTCAACTCGTTTTCAGCTTCTTCTAAGCCCTTAAGAAGTTGCTCTTTTTGGTTCAAATCACTTTTTAACGTTTCAATCAATTTACCGTAATCGGTTTCAGGAAGCTTATATTTCTCGACAAAATCATAAATTTCTTTTTCTATGCGTTCTATTTCACCTTCATACCCTTTTTCTTCCCTTTTTTGATTAAGGTATTCACTATAATCATTCTTTAACGTACCAATAAAACTGTTATAATACTCCTTATTGGGATAGTACTGAGAAAACAAATTCTTCAACACCATATCATTTTCTATCATCTTAGGCGATATCTCTTCACATTTTGATTTCTTTTCCCCAATCAATTTGTACTTTCTAATAGTTGCCTGCAATTCTTCAATAACTTCAGCATTTTCTGCAACATTTTCTGCGGCATCAAAGTACTTTTTGAAAAAGCTATCTATTTCTTTTCTTTTTTCCATCATCCTTTCATCCACAGAATCAGCACTTTTCACACCTTTGTATGTATTCAAATTTTTCTTCATTACAAAAGAAACGAATGTAACCAAGATGCCAACAACAAACAATGACACACCAGGAATAATCAAACTGGTAATAATGAAAAAGATTCCGAGAGCCATTGATACTATACCAAGGATACCACATATCATCGAGATTATCAATTGTCTATTTGCAATCCCACTATCACCAATTGTATTCTGAAAGTTTTTCAGATTGTCAATTTCAATCAATTGTTTGCGTATAGTGTTGATATCTTCATCTGTCGGAACACCGTTTGCAAATCGCTTGTGTAACTCTTTATACTCTGCTTCTTCTTCCGTAGAAATTTTATTATCCTCTAATTCTTTATGTAGTTCTTCGTTCTCGTTACACAGTTTTTCAATTTTCGATATTTCATTTTCCATTTGATTGTCAGATATATTATATCCGATTCTATCAGCCATCTTCTCTTTGATTTCTTTCAGTTTAACGGATTCCTTTTTGAGAAGTATTACATTATCATATTGCTGTTTAATTTCCTCATCCGTAGGATAATCGGCAACATACTTTTTGTCAATCTTACCAATCTCTTCTTTCTTTTCTGAAACCTTCTTCTTTAACTTATCGATTTGTTCCCATATTACCCTTTTTTCAACTTCTTTCTTTGCATTCTCAACCGATTTCTCCTCTATATCACCTTCTTTTTTACTAGCTTCTTTCTCCAATTCTATTATATTATTTTTTTCTATCTCAAATTGAATCTTACAACTTTTTGCCGCTTCTTTATCCTCAATCTTCTTTTGAAGCTCAGCTCTTAACTCATTAATGAGTCCACCATTTCCTCTATCTGCTTTTAATTCTTTTCTTTTTTTCTCCAGCTTCTTCTCTGCATTTTCGTAATTATTCATATCGTTTGTATCTTCCACAAGGTTACTAAGCTTAGCTCTTATAGAATCACTGTCTTTTAACGACGAATAATCGAAAGCTTGAGGCATATATATGCTCCTGCAAAATGAAACATCGTCCAAGCCAAAAATTTCCTCACCCAATTTTTCAGTAAATCTATCGCTATCCTTTCTATTTGTTAAATCGTAAAGTTTATATTTATCGTCTTTTTTAGTTTTCCCAAAAGTTCTATTAACACGGTAATTCACTTTACGGTATTCAAATTCAATTGATCCACCGTAAACGCCTCCCTGCCAAGGTTCGTACTTTTTGCGTTTTTTCTTCCCCTCCTTACTGTCCATTCCAAAGAACATTGCTTCTATAAAGGCGGCAAGGGTGCTTTTTCCGTATCCATTTTCTTCAAGGATATTATTTATGCCTTCGTCAAAACTATAATTAAAATCTTTTAATTTACCAAAATTTTCAACATGGCATTTTAAGAGTTTCATCGTCTTATTTCCCCCTCAAACAGTGCCTGCAGTCCAAAACGTATTACATCATTCTTCTCAGTTTCATTTATATCTTCGCTTTCAAGAACAAGTCTTATAAATTCTCCTTTCAGAGAAATATCATTCTTATAGTCCTCGTAATTAATGCCCATTTGGGTTTCGTTCTTTATTTTTACGAACCCAAATCTTTTACGATCATTTATTTTGTTTAACAAATATTCTGTCGAAATATCAAAACTATCTGCGGGATTACTCTCTCCTGTCAAGACAAATTCCACCATAGCTTTATTCTGTATCTCTTCCGACTCTTTTTCTATTTTTTCAATAACTTCTGAATTGCTGGTTAAAGCTGTTACATCAATTTCTATTTTATGTAATTGTCTTGAGCAAAAAGGAATAAACTCATGCTTTATTTTTTCTGCTACAGAGGTGATCAAAACAAAGCCTTTTTCACCACATTCGTCAAAACCGCGCCCCTCTAAACAACCTGAATAACAGTATTCCCCAACATCATCTAACTTTTCGCACTGATATGAATGAATATGTCCCAATGCTAAGTAATCAATTCCTTTGTTTTTTAGCAAATTTATATTTATATGTTCATCATCGCATACTGTCGTCCCAATCTGCCCGTGGAGCACCACTATATTCACACAGCCTTCCTTATGAGGAACATCATCATAAATCGAATCGGCATTTTCCTTACATATTTCAACGCCCGAAATTGCTACATTTTCATATATATAGGTACTCCATTTCTTATCAAACATTTTAAGATTTTCCGGCAATTCTTTGATTGAAGACAGAATATTTACATTGTCATGATTGCCGGCGAGATACAAATAATCTACTTCAGGCGTTCTTTTCACAGCAGTTAACACAGCATCAATTGTACTGTGTTGTATGTGGCTACCATCAAATAAATCTCCGGCAATTACAACTGCACGTACACCTTCCTCTTTAGCATAAGTTGTCATGCGTTCAAATGTACCCTCAATTTCTGACCTACGCTTTGAAGCCTCATCTGGGCTCATATGTGTCGTCATCGGAGAATCCAAATGAATATCCGCACAATGAATGAATTTCATATAACACTATCCTCCTTTACAAAAAACTCTTTACATCTTCTCAATCTCGGCAATTACCGTGTCGATAATCTCGCTTTCGGGAATGCACTTTACAATCTCGCCCTTCTTGAAAAGAAGTCCCTCTCCCCTGCCGCCGGCGATGCCTATATCCGCCTCTCTCGCCTCACCCGGACCGTTCACGGCACAGCCCATTACGGCAACGGTGATGTTCTTATCGCACCCGGAGAGCCTTTTTCCGAGTTCGTCAGCTATGCCGATAAGGTCAATGCAGGTTCTCGAGCAGGTGGGACACGACACGACCTTAACTCCGCTTCTCAGTCCGAGAGCCGTAAGAAGATCCTTTGCCGCCGCAGCCTCACGCTCAACGTCCGCCGTGAGTGAAATGCGTATCGTATCGCCGATGCCGTCGGAAAGAAGAGAGCCGAGAGCCGCACTTGACTTAATTATTCCCATGCGTTCCGTTCCGGCTTCGGTGAGTCCGAGGTGCAGAGGGTAGTCGGTCTTTGCGGCGAAAATGCGGTTTGCGAGAATGGTGTCTCTGACGTTCGAGGACTTTATGGACACGACGATATCGCCGAAGTCGTGCCTTTCGAGCATTGCCGCCGCATTCACGGCGCTTTCCGCAAGTGCTTCGGGGCAAGGTGAGCCGTATTTGGCAAGAAGCTCCTTTTCCACAGAACCTGAATTTACGCCTATTCTTATCGGTATGCCCTTTTTGCGGCAGGCGTCGGCGACAGCCTTTACCCTATCCTCGCCGCCGATATTGCCGGGATTGAGCCTTATTTTGTCTATGCCGTTTTCTACGCACGCAAGCGCAAGCTTATAGCTGAACTGTATGTCCGCAACAAGGGCGGCGGAGGTATGCGCCTTGAAGTAACCGATGTTCTTCGCTTCCTCCTCGCTCGAAACAGCGAATCTCACTATATCGCACCCTGCCGCCTCGAGGGATTTTATCTGAGCAAGCGTCGCCTCACGGTCGGCGGTCTTTGTGAAGGTCATCGACTGTATCGCTATATCGGCGTCGCCGCCTATGTATATGTTTCCTACCTTTACTTTTCTTGTTTTGCGTCTGTACTCGTACATTTTTGTCGTCCTCCTTACAGAGCGGCGGCGCAAAGCCGCAGAAAAAACTTTGCGCCGCATTGATTTATTTTGCAAACAGTCTTGCTATGTCGTTGTATGTCACGAAGAGCATGAGACAAAGAAGCGCCGCCATTCCGGCAAGGTGAACATATCCCTCATACTCCGGCTTTACGGGCTTGCGTCTTACAAGCTCGATGAGAAGAAACACAAGTCTTCCTCCGTCGAGTGCCGGGAGCGGCAAAAGATTGAATATGCCGACGTTCATGCTGATAAGCACAAGCAAATACATGAGCGAGGAGGTTCCCCTCTTTGCGCTCTCTCCTATCTCGTTCACTATTCCCACGGGACCGGAAATCGCCTCCGTGCCGTAACGTCCGGTGAGCGTGTCAATGAGCGACGACCATATCATCTTAACCGTGCCGAGGGAACGGAAAAACGCCTGATAAAGCACCGTGCCGACGTTCTTTCCCTCAAATACCGGGACGAAAAATGCGGCGTTTCCGAAAACAAGTCCGTTCTCGGTGAAGGTCGGGAAAACGACGTCTTCAATCACCGTTTTCTTTCCGTCTCGGATAACGGTCACGTCGGTAGGCTCTTTTCCCACACGCATTATCTCATATGCGGCGTCGCTGTAAACGTGTACGCTCTCCGTACCAACCTTCACGATTTTGTCGCCCGGCTTTATGCCGTAATACTCGGTGAGTATCTCCCCGGTCTCGCCGACCTTGACGTTTATGCGGTCAACGGTTGTTGTGGGGAAAGCGTCGAGGGTCATTACAATGCCGCTCATAACGACAACGGCAAGGAGTATATTCATGAAAGCGCCTGCCGATATCACGATAAATCTCTGCCATATGGGCTTATTCGAGAGAGCCTTGTCAGAATTTACTATGTCGTTTACGCTCTCGTCCTCGCCGACCATTGAAACGTAGCCGCCTATCGGCAAAAGGCGCACGGAATATTTCACTCCGTCCTTGCCGACCTTGGTGAACACGGCAGGTCCCATACCTATGGAGAACTCGTTTATGCCGACTCCGCACTTCTTTGCGGCGACAAAGTGACCCAGCTCATGCACCGTGACAAGTACTCCGAAGAGTATCACGGCGAGTATTATGCTTAAAACCATATGAACTTTACCTCTGAAAAAACAGTTTCACTTAGATTGTATGCAGTTTTTTTCCGTTAATACCGAGAGTTTCCGCAACGCTCTTACTTTGCCGTGCGCTCCGCTTCTTTTTCGACAAACGCTCTTGCCTCTCTGTCGGCTTTCACGATATCCGAAAGCTCCGGTTCTCCGTCAAGCGGCGTAAAATGTGAGAGTGCTTTGTCAATAAGCGTAAATATATCGACGAAGCGTATTCTTCCCTCGCAGAACAGCTCGACCGCTTTCTCGTTTGCGCTGTTGAAGATGCAGGGGTGTACTCCGCCGATTCTTATCGCACGCCTTGCCATATCCACCGACGGAAAAGCCGCGGAGTCAACGTCGTAAAACGTAAGCTTCCCCACCGCCGCAAGATTCAGTCTCGGAGTGAGTCCCGGGAGCTTTTCGGGGTACGTGAGCGCATACTGAATGCAAAGGCGCATATCCGGCACCGCCATCTGTGCAAGCACCGCACCGTCGTTAAACTCCGCCATGGAGTGGACGATGCTCTCACGGTGTACGACGACGTCGATTCTGTCCTCCGGGATATCGAAAAGGCGCACCGCCTCTATAAGCTCGAGTCCCTTATTGACAAGAGACGCACTGTCTATGGTTATCTTGCGTCCCATGCTCCAGTTGGGGTGAGTACACGCCTCGGCAAGGGTCACGTTCTCAAGCTCGGACGCCGTTTTGCCGAAGAATGCGCCCCCGGACGCCGTGATTATGAGCCTTGCTATACTTTCCCTCGGGTGACCGTCTATGCACTGATGAACGGCGCAGTGTTCGCTGTCAACCGGGAGCATCGAGACGCCGTGCTTCGCAAGCTCACGCTTAACTATGGGTCCTGCCGCAACGAGAGATTCTTTGTTTGCAATGGCGAGATTTTTCCCGGACTTTATCGCCTCGAGTGCCGGGAAGAGTCCTGCAAAGCCGCTGACGGCGTCGAGAACCGTGTCGCATTTACACATTGCCGCAAGCTCGGACGCCGCATTTTCTCCGGAAAGCACTTTCGTGCCGGTGTCGGAGATACGCTTCTTCAGCTCGCTTGCCGCCTTTTCGTCCTTTACCGCACAGTACTCCGGGCGAAACTCTCTCACCTGCTTTTCGGCAAGCGAAACATTTCCTCCGAGGGAGAGTCCGGCAACCTTTATATTCATGTGTCTTGCCACGTCAAGAGTCTGAGTGCCTATAGAGCCGGTCGATCCGAGGACGCATATTGTTTTATTCATAGGTCTGCCTTTCTCCGACTGCAAAATCAAAGCTTATTCCAGTTGTCCTTTTCGTACATAAACTTGCGTATCTCGGCGTCACGGGGAATGGAGGAATAAGCGCCTGCCTTTGTTGCGCTGAGTGCGCCGGCTCCGTTTGCGTACTTGCACGCCTTGAGTATATCTCCGCCGGTTCTCAGGTACTCTGCCGCAAGAGCTGCGGTAAAGGTATCGCCGGCGGCGGTTGTGTCAACGGCACGGATATCGTATGCCGAAACGGCGCTTGAACGGAGTCCGTCGTAGACGTAACAGCCTCTGTCGCCGAGCTTCAGGACGATATACTTTGTGTTCACGACCTTGAAAAGCTCCATTGAGACCTTGAGCATACTGTCTATCGTCTGCGGACGAATGCCCGTATAAATATACGCCTCGGTTTCGTTGGGCGAGAAAATCTCGAGTCTGCCGAGCTTATCGAGAGGAAAGCTCCTGTCCGCCGGACCTGCGTCAAGAATTACGGGGACATTCTTCTTATTCGCAAGCCTTACGGAGTCAATTACCGCTTCTTTGCTTATCTCCATCTGAATGAGCATTGCGTCCGGGTATGCAAGAAGTCCCTCCTCGACGTCGTCTGCGGTGAGATACTTATTTGCGCCGGGATATACGACTATTCTGTTGTTGCCGGTTTCCGTCTCGACGACTATCGAAGCAAGTCCCGTGCTTACCGACGGCAGACCCTCGCCGAGTCTTACGGCTATTCCCTCTTTTTTGTAGGTGTTCATGAGCTCCGCGCCGTAAGGGTCATTTCCGACCTTTGTGCAGAAAACGACGTCAGCTCCGGCACGAGCCGCCGCAACAGCGGTATTTCCGCCCTTTCCGCCGGGGACAAGTCCGTAGGTGTCGTCGGAGATAACGGTCTCTCCTGCCGCCGGGAGAGTTTTCACTCTCGTTATAAAGTCAATATTGGCACTGCCTGCCACAAGTATTCTCGGTTTCATACTACACTTTCCTTTCGGTATACATCTGAGTTCAGTCTAATTATATATCAAAAGAAGTCTTTTGTCAATAAGCAAGAAGAAAACTCCATGTAAAGAACGGAATATTGCAAAATTTCTGCTGTCTTCGCAAAAAAAGAGACGCATACGGCAACCGCATACGTCAAAAAAATACGTTTTAGTGTTATTCGGCTTGTGCCGACCTTTTTACGATGTCAGCCTGCATAGTAAGCGTAAAGGTAATACTCCCCGTCCTCAATCGTTATACCGACAAAAGCATCGGCATTATGCGTATGCCCGTTCTTCGTGGGACGGAAAAAGTTAATAAACGCCGCTTCGCAGTCTTTCGCCGAGCGTATATTCCACCACCTGTATATGTCGTACCAATACTCGTGCCATGCATCGCATTCGTCTTTCCACCACTCGGTGTATATTTTATCGTTCGGGTCGTGGTTTTTATCGTACTTTTCGTAATCTTCCTTCTTCTCCAACGACTCGCACAATTTCAGATAGTCGTCCTTTTCAATTTTGTACTTCATTATAAAGCTGTCCCGTACAAAATCAGACCAACTCTGAACGTATTCGGGTACTATCTCTCCCTGCTGCAATTCAATCTCGAGAAGCCGTGACGCCTCTTCAAAGACCGATTCCGAGTCGTAGTCCTCCGGCAAAAGCGCTATCGTCCTCGTCTCCGAATTCCAATCGACCTTCATGTCAAGCAATTCCGCACTTTCACGCAGAGGAACATAGGTATGACCGTCTATCACATAAATCGGTCGGGTAAACTCAATCTTGTCGGCGACCTCGGCGTTTTTGCTTCCGTAGAGTATCTTTGCGTCGGAAACATATGCGTCGTGTTTTACTTTTTCGCAGGCCGCATTTCCGCTCGATTCCGGCAGTGCCGCCGCTGTCATTGCTCCTGCCGCTGCAAACAACGCAACCGCAGCCGAGAGTATTCTCTTGTTTGTTTTCATGCCAATCCTCCTTGCCGTTTTTTTGCTGTCCTTATTCCGCACACCGACTCTGTCAGTCAATCGGTTGAAAAATCGTCTAAGATTTGGGAAACCACCTGCGCTTATATTACGCCAACCCTCTCATTTTGATTTCAAGCGGCGAAAGTTCCTCCAATTTGTCAATCAAGGCTTTTACTTCACTGTCCGTGTCTTCGTAAATCCACTGTCTCACGCAGTCATTGTCATGAAACACCATAACCTCCCAAACATCCTTTACGATCTCCGTTGAGGACACACAATTCCCGCAAACTCTTTCTACAAGTTCTTTAAGCTCACGTGCCTCCTCCTTACTCAAAGCTCTTTCGCCAATATTTCGAGAAGCCGAGATAACCGTGAAATTCTCTCCGAACACGTCATCTCCGTTCCTGCACCCGAAGCGCACCTTTATGGTGTTGTCATCTTCGAGGGAGAAAAAGTATGTTTCATCATCTCCTGCCGTAATAAGGACAGCTGTTTTGTCATCGACCGTGTTGTACAATCGGCAGACGGCAAGCATCGCAAGCATCATCACGGCAAACAGGGCAACAAAGAATTTCTTCACAGGCACCCCTCCCCAAACAAGCAAAAATACATCTGTGAGTCTTTTTACATTATCGTCGTTTCAACTCCGCAAAGGCGTGCCGCCGCACACACTGTTATAATTGTCAGCAGCGGAACAAAAACAAGTGCGAACACTTTAAGGCTCTTTCCGAGTGAGGCTTTTCCGGCAGCAAAAACAAATCCCGCCATGTACAGAACAAACGCAACGGGTGTCGCAAAAAGGTTAAATACGCCCGCTCCGCCCCAAAACCAAAACAATACGAAGTACTCAAAAACAACGACCGGGCAAAGTAAAATCAAGCGGCACTGCGGACAAACTTTTTCACTCCAGTCACCTCGCTAAGTCGATATATTAAAAGCGGCTGATTCTTCGCCCCGAGACAAAGTCAACGCAAAAACTTCAGCACCAAAGCCGCAGCAAAAGACCCCATGCAAGCCGTAAATGCATAGCTTGAGAAAGCGAGGGCATCCAAATGTCCGAATTCAGGCAAAAGTGCGAGCAAAAGTCTTACTGCCGCCAGAGCCAAAAGGACAATCGGAATCAGAAATGTGTACTTGCCTTTCAGCAAAAGCGCATTTGCCGCAAATTCCGCAGCCGCTCCCAAAAGCATACCGACCGCCAGGCACACAATGCCGTCAGCCCATACCGATGCCTCACCGATATCGAACAGCCGCAGTACGTAAATTATTTCGGTATATTTCAATGCCCCACCGCCCCTGCTTTCCGACGCACCGTATAGGC
>CAKSCN010000085.1 GCA_934444485.1 uncultured Eubacteriales bacterium
GAATGCCTTTACCGTCGGCGTTTCGAGAGAAAGCTCAGCCCCTCTTACCGCTTTCATGAGTGCTTCCTCGAAGCTTCCGCCTATCGCCATTACCTCGCCGGTCGCTTTCATCTGCGTGCCGAGGGTGCGCTTTGCGTAGACGAACTTGTCGAAAGGCCACTTCGGAAACTTCACCACGACGTAGTCGAGAGCCGGCTCGAAGCACGCACAGGTCTTTCCGGTGACGTCGTTCTTTATCTCGTCGAGAGTGTAGCCTATGGCAATCTTCGCTGCAACCTTGGCTATCGGATATCCCGTCGCTTTCGACGCAAGTGCCGACGAACGCGATACACGGGGATTTACCTCGATTACGGCATAGTCGAAGCTGTCGGGCTTGAGCGCAAACTGGCAGTTGCAGCCGCCCTCGACCTTAAGCTCGGAGATGATGTTCAGTGCGGCACTGCGGAGCATCTGGTATTCCTTGTCCGAGAGCGTGAGCGCCGGAGCGGCGACTATGCTGTCGCCCGTGTGTATGCCGACGGGGTCGAAGTTCTCCATGGAGCAGACGGTGATGACGTTGCCGAGAGAGTCGCGCATCACTTCAAATTCTATTTCTTTCCAGCCGGATATGCACTTCTCTACAAGCACCTGCGTTATCGGCGAAAGCCTCAATCCGTTGCCGCATATCTCGCAAAGCTCGGAGTCGTTCGAGACAATTCCGCCGCCCGTGCCGCCGAGGGTGAACGCCGGACGGATAATCACGGGGTAGCCTATCTTGTGCGCAAACGTGAGTGCGCTTTCAACGTCGGTCACTATCTCCGACGGGATGCACGGCTCGCCTATCTTCTCCATTGTCTCCTTGAAGAGCTTTCTGTCCTCGGCTTTGTCTATCGTCTCGGGATTTGCGCCGAGAAGCGTCACTCCGTGAGAGGCAAGAAAACCCTCTTTGGCAAGCTGCATGGAGAGCGTGAGTCCCGTCTGACCGCCGAGAGTCGAGAGAAGACTGTCCGGCTTTTCCTTTTCGATAATGCGCTTTACCGTTTCGAGGTTCAGCGCTTCGATGTATATCTTGTCCGCCATGTGGTTGTCGGTCATTATCGTTGCCGGGTTGGAGTTTACGAGAACCACCTCGAGTCCCGCCTCCTTGAGCGCACGGCAAGCCTGTGTTCCGGCGTAGTCAAATTCCGCCGCCTGACCTATCACGATGGGACCGGAGCCTATAACCATTACCTTTTTGAGATTTTTATTGAGCGGCATTGACCTTTACCTCCTTGCAAAGCTCCAAAAATTTGTCGAACAGAAACTCGGTGTCGTGAGGACCTGCGCACGCCTCGGGGTGAAACTGCACCGAAAAAGCGTTTATGTACGGGTACGCAGCACCCTCGCACGTGCCGTCGTTGGCGTTTACGAAAAGCTCTTTTGCCCCATCGGGAAGCGTCGCCGAAAGTACGGCGTAACCGTGGTTCTGGCTTGTGATGTAGGTCCTGCCGTCCTCGGAGTACTTCGCCGGCTGGTTTGCGCCTCTGTGACCGTATTTTAACTTTACCGTGTCGGCTCCCTGCGAAAGTGCGAGAAGCTGATGACCGAGACATATTCCGAATATCGGTATCTTTTTCTCCGTAAGACGTCCTACCTCGGCTATTACACCGGCGTTGTCCTTGGGGTCGCCGGGACCGTTCGAGAGAAGCACGCCGTCGGGAGAGTATGCGAGTATTTCGTCTGCGGTCGTGTCCGAGGGGAATACCTTTACCTCGCACCCCCTCTTTGTCAGCTCACGGAGCATATTCTCCTTTTTGCCGAAGTCGAAGAGAGCGATTTTGTACGCCACCTTGCCGTCGGGAGTAACGGTGTACGCTTTTCGGCACGTCACCTTTGCGACGGGATTTTCGCACTTGTACGCCTTTATCTTTTCGAGTACCGCCTCCGTTGCCTCGCCGCACTTCGTAATTACGCCGTTCATGACTCCGTGTTCACGCACACGCTTTGTGAGCGCACGTGTGTCTATCCCGGAAAGACCGACGATTCCGTTTTCGGCAAGGTAAGCGGAGAGAGTCTTTTCGCATCTGAAGTTCGACGGCTCTTCGCACGCTTCCTTTACTATGTATGCGGAAAGCCCCACGCCTCGGCTCTCGAAATCCCCCGGTATAATGCCGTAGTTGCCGATGAGCGGAAAGGTCTGGCACACTATCTGACCCGTGTAGCTCGGATCGGTGAGAGTTTCGATGTAACCCTCCATGCCCGTTGTGAATACGACCTCGCCGTAAATATCCTCCTCTGCGGCGTATCCGAACCCTTTTCCGCAGAACACCGTGCCGTCCTCGAGTATGAGATAAAGCTTGTCCGACATATATGCGACCCCTGTCCTTTCATATTGCTGTCCGTGTATAAATAAACCCTTTGCCTGCAAAATGTGCAGTATATATATGCAGCGTATGCACTTTTTATTGCATAATTATACAGCAATATCAAATAAAAATAAAGTGAATTTCTTATCGATAATGTAAATATTTTTTTGCCGTCCGCCGCACTCGGTAATATCGGAGGGCGTGAGGTTGAAATCTTAATATATGTCCGCTATAATCGTATACGGAAAGAGAGGTTCTGCAAAATGCGCATAAAGCTTGCATATACGGAAAAAGGTGCGGGAGAGCCGCTTGTGCTGCTTCACGGAAACGGTGAAAACGGCAGGTGCTTTGCGGCGCAGACGGAGTATTTTTCCTATAAGTACAGAGTCATCGCCCCCGATACGAGAGGACACGGAGACTCCCCGAGAGGAACTGCTCCCTTTACGATTGAACGGTTTGCCGACGACCTTGCGGAGTTTTTCGGTGAGCTTGGCATAGAAAGAGCATCGATTCTCGGTTTTTCCGATGGAGCGAATATTGCAATGAGATTTGCGCTCAAATATCCCGAGAGGGTAAAGTCGCTCATACTTGTCGGCGGAAACCTCGACGCACACGGTGTGAAGCCCTCGGCGCAGATACCGATTGAGACGGGATACAAAATCGCACGCTTCTTCTCGCACTTTTCCGAAAAGGCGGCGGCAAATGCCGAGATGCTGGGACTTATGGTCACCGAACCGCACATTGCGCCGTCGGAGCTTGCGAAAATAAGTGCGCCGACTCTCGTTGTTGCAGGCACTCACGACATGATAAAGAAGGAACACACCGAGCTTATCGCAAAAAGCATAGCCGGAGCGAAGCTTTTGTTCCTCGAGGGCGACCACTTTCTGCCGTACAAAGAGCCGCAGAGCTTAAATTTTGCGGTGAATGAGTTCCTTTGTGAGTGTGGGAAGTGAAAGATTTGCACTTTTTTCCGCCAAAACATCAATTTTTCCGAATAATCTAAAAATTAACAATGCTTAATATATTTGCCTATAAATCTTCAAAGGAATATGGTATACTGACAGACAGCCGTATAACTGCGTAATATATAATGAAAGGAACGGTAAAACAAATGAAAGCGGTAATAACTGTAACGGGAAAAGACACACAGGGAATAATAGCGAAGGTGAGCGGAAAGTGCGCCGAATACGGAGTAAACATCATCGACATTTCACAGTCCGTACTCAAGGAGTACTTCGCAATGATTATGCTTGTCGAAATTGACTCCCTTACCATAAAGTTCTCCGAATTTGTCGATATTCTCGAAAATCTCGGACGTGAAAACGCTCTGTCCATACAGGCAATGCATGAGGAAATATTCAATTCCATGCACAGAATATAACGATTTGCGGCAAGGAGAATACTTATGCTTAATATTTCCGATATACTCGAAACGATAAACATGATACACGAGGAGCACCTCGACGTGAGAACCATAACCATGGGAATCTCCCTTCTCGACTGCGCTCCCTATTCGCAGGACAACAAAACGCTCTGCGACAGAATCTACGACAAGATTACAAAGAAAGCCGAACGCCTTGTTTCGGTCGGTGAGGACATAGAGAAGGAATACGGTATTCCGATAGTCAACAAGCGTGTTTCGGTAACTCCGATTGCTCTCGTCGGCGGAAGCCGCAGTGCGGAGGACTACGTCAACATCGCAAAGACTCTCGACAGAGCAGCTCACACTCTCGGCATAAACTTTATAGGCGGCTTCTCGGCACTCGTACACAAGGGCGCAACTCCGGCGGATAACTTTCTCATGGACGCAGTCCCCGAGGCTCTTGCCGAAACAGAGAGAGTCTGCTCATCGATAAACGTCGGAACAACACGCTCCGGTATCAACATGGACGCCGTTCTTAAGTGCGGCAAAATTGTCAAGGATCTCGCATACCGCACAAGAGACGCATACTCCATAGGCTGTGCGAAGTTCGTTGTGTTTGCGAACGTCCCGGAGGATAACCCTTTTATGGCGGGCGCATTCCACGGCGTCGGAGAACCCGACTGCGTAATAAACGTCGGCGTTTCCGGTCCGGGCGTTGTAAGAAGTGCCGTTGAACGTGCCGGAGACTGCAATTTTTCCGAGCTTGCGGACATAATAAAGAAAACGGCGTTCAAGGTAACTCGTATGGGTCAGCTTGTCGCCTGCGAGGCGTCGAGAAGACTCGACACGCCTTTCGGTATCGTTGACCTCTCGCTTGCGCCTACGCCTGCGATAGGCGACTCGGTCGCTCACATTCTCGAAGCGATGGGACTTGAAAAGTGCGGCGCACCCGGAACGACGGCGGCTCTCGCAATGCTCAACGACGCAGTCAAAAAGGGCGGCGCAATGGCGTCCTCGCACGTCGGCGGACTTTCCGGCGCATTTATCCCGGTTTCCGAGGATCAGGGCATGATAGACGCAGTTACCGCAGGAGCTCTCACGATAGAGAAGCTCGAGGCGATGACCTCGGTATGTTCGGTCGGTCTTGACATGATAGCGATCCCCGGCGACACGACCGCCGAGACAATATCCGCAATGATCGCCGACGAAGCGGCAATAGGCATGATAAACGGCAAGACCACCGCCGCAAGGCTTATCCCGGCATACGGCAAAAAGGTCGGCGATATGGTTGAGTTCGGCGGACTTCTCGGCTACGCTCCGATTATCCCCGTAAACGAGTTTTCGCCCGAGAAGTTCATCTCAAGAGGCGGAAGAATGCCTGCGCCCATACACAGCCTCAGAAATTAAAACAGTGCAAAAAGCGGCGGCAGTCGGTGAGGTTTCCGCCGCAAAGCTTCGTAAATGCGCTGATTTCAGCTGCAAAAAACGACGAATGGAGAAAAGTTATGATTTACGATGTTGTAATAGTCGGTGCCGGAGTTACCGGGTCGATGACGGCGAGAGAACTGACGAAGTATAAGCTTTCTGTCTGTATTCTCGAAAAGGCGGACGATGCCTGTGCCGGAAGCTCGAAGGCAAATTCCGCAATAGTACACGCCGGCTTTGACGCCGAAAACGGGACTCTCAAGGCAAAACTCAATGTGAGAGGCTGTGAGATGATGCCCGAGGTCTGCCGTGAGCTTGACGTTCACTATAAGAACACAGGCTCGCTTGTCGTGTCGTTTTCCGAGGAGGACGGTAAGGCGCTTGACACCCTGTACAAAAGAGGCGTCGCAAACGGCGTAAAGGGAATGAAGATAGTGTCGGGCGAGGAAATGCGCAAAATAGAGCCTCACCTCTCCGAAAACGCACGTGCCGCACTCTACGCTCCGACGGCAGGTATAGTATGTCCGTATGAGCTGACCATAGCCGCCGCCGAGAACGCCGTGCAGAACGGTGCGGACGTAATGTTCGGCTTTGAGGTGTCGTCGATAACCGAAAAGGACGGATACTATGAGGTCTCCGACGGAAAAGAGACGGTTTATGCAAGATACGTTGTCAACGCCGCCGGACTCTACTCTGACGTTATCGCAAAGCTCACCGGCGACTGCGATTTCGAGATAATTCCCCGAAAGGGCGAATATATGCTCTACGACAAGAGCTGCGACGGCTTTGTGCGCACGGTTCTCTTCTCCGCTCCCACAAAGGAGGGCAAAGGAGTTCTCGTCGCACCGACGGTTGACAGAAACACTCTCGTCGGACCTAACGCCGAGCGCACCGTCAAAGATGATACTGCAACGACCGCCGAGGGACTTGCCGATATAGCGAAAAATGCGGCGAGACTCGTGTCGCTTCCGCTTCCGTCGAGAAAGACCATAACCTCGTTTGCAGGTGTGCGTCCCACTCCTACGGGCGGAGACTTTGTAATAAAGAAGTCCGCTCACATGAAAGGCGTGCTTCACCTTGCCGGTATCGAGTCTCCCGGACTTGCTTCGTCTCCGGCGACCGCCGAATATGCGGCCGGGCTTCTCTCGGAAATGGGACTTCGCCTCGAAAAGAACGAAAGCTTCTGTCCGACAAGGCAGAGAGTGGTGCGCTTCCGTGAGATGAACGACGAAGAAAGAGCTGCTCTCATAAAGGAAAATCCCGCCTACGCAAAGATAATCTGCCGCTGCGAGACAGTGACGGAGGGCGAGATAATCGACGCAATACGCCGTCCCATGGGCGCAAGAACCGTTGACGGAGTCAAGAGACGTGCAAGAGCCGGACTCGGAAGATGTCAGGGCGGCTTCTGTATGCCGAGAGTGGCGGAGATACTTTCACGTGAACTCGGCGTTCCGCTCACCGAAATAACAAAGGACGGCAAAGGCTCGGATCTTCTTGTCGGCAAGACGAAGGAGGGCAATTGACATGAAAAACTGCGAATCTGCCGAAAAGAACGTAAAAATAGCGATAATAGGCGGCGGTCCTGCCGGACTTGCGGCGGCTCTCGGTGCTGTCGAGGGCGGTGTGAAGCCGTCGGATATACTCATAATCGAGCGTGACTCCTGCCTCGGAGGCATACTCAATCAGTGCATACACGCAGGTTTCGGTCTTCATATGTTCGGAGAAGAGCTTTCGGGTCCCGAGTATGCGCTCAGATATATAAACAAGGTAAAGGACGCCGGCATTCCCTATGTCACCGACGCTATGACCCTGTCGGTCGGACGTGATAAGACCGTGACCTACGTTTCGCCGCACGACGGTCTTGTGAAGCTCCGTGCGGAAGCGGTGATACTTGCAATGGGCTGCCGTGAAAGACCGAGAGGAGCACTCAACACCCCCGGTACAAGACCTGCCGGAGTGTATACTGCCGGGACTGCGCAGAGATTTATCAACATTGAGGGATATATGCCGGGTCGTGAGGTGGTTATCCTCGGTTCGGGCGATATCGGACTCATCATGGCACGCCGCATGACCCTCGAGGGGGCGTCGGTTAAAGCCGTGTGCGAGCTTATGCCGTATTCGAGCGGACTTGCGAGAAACATTGCGCAGTGTCTCGACGACTTCGGCATTCCGCTCAAGCTCTCCCACACAGTTGTGAAGATTCACGGCAAAAAGAGAGTCGAGGGCGTGACGATAGCGAAGGTGGACGAGCATCTGAAGCCTATTGCCGAGACAGAGGAATATATCCCGTGTGACACGCTTCTTCTCTCGGTCGGACTTATCCCGGAAAACGAGCTTACCGAAATGGCAGGCATCGAGATGGACCGTGTGACAAGCGGTGCTGTCGTAAACAACTACCGTGAAACGAGCGTCCCCGGAATATTCGCCTGCGGAAACGTACTCCACGTTCACGACCTTGTAGACTTCGTCTCGGGAGAGAGCGAGCTTGCCGGAAAGTCGGCGGCGCTTTACGTCGAGGGAAAGCTCAAAACCGGCGGCAAAGAGATAAAGACCTCCGGTGAGAACGGCGTGAGATATATCGTTCCTCAAAAGGTATCCGAGGAAGCTCTTGCAACCGATACGGAGTTCTTTTTCAGAGTCGGAAGCGTTGTGAGAAACGCATACGTCGAGGTGCGCTCCGGCGGCGAGGTAATTTACCGCAAGAAGAAGCCGAGACTCGCTCCCGGCGAAATGGAGCATCTAACGCTTGACGAAAAAGCGGTTGAAACGGCGAAAAAGAACGGCGAGCTTGTCTTTTCGATAAGCGAAAAGTGAGGGGGAATGTAGCATGAAGAAAACTCTTACCTGCGTCGTATGTCCCGTCGGCTGTGAAATTACGGTCGATTACGAGGGAACAGAGGTAAAATCCGTCACGGGAAATACCTGCAAAAGAGGAGACGCATACGCAAGAAATGAGATAGTCGCTCCGTCGAGGACGCTTACGACAACTGTTCGTGTCAAGGGCGGCGAAATGCCCCTCGTTCCGGTCAAAACCTCAAAGCCGATACCGAAAAATATGCTTTTCGAGGCAATGAAGAAAGCCGACGCATATGCCGCAGACGCTCCTGTGAAGTGCGGCGACGTCCTGATAAAGGACTTTATCGAAGAGGGTACGAACCTCGTTGCCTGCCGTGATATAGCGAAAATCTGAGAAAGGATTACACCACTATGTATAACAGAAACGACAGAAAAAAGTTTGCTCCCATTTCCGCAAAAATTCCGCATATGATCCACGGCGGCGACTATAACCCCGACCAGTGGCTTCCCATTGATCCCGACGTTCTTCCCAAGGACGCCAAGGTTTTCCGTGCCGCCGGCATCAACAGCGCCTCCGTCTGCATATTCGGCTGGGCATCGGTTGAACCCGAGGAGGGCGTGTACAACTTCGAGTGGCTCGACAAGACGCTTGACACTCTCTATGAGAACGGCATATACACGATTCTCGCAACTCCCACCGGCGCAAGACCGGCATGGCTCGACGCAAAGTACCCCGAAGCAATGAGAACCGACAACTGCGGAGTCAAGGCGACCCACGGCAGACGTCACAATCACTGCTACACTTCGCTCAAGTATCGTGAGCTTTCCAAGGGCATTATCACAAAGCTTGCCGAGAGATACAAGGATCATCCCGGACTCATGATGTGGCATCTCAACAACGAGTACGGCGGCGAATGCTTCTGCGACAACTGCAAAGCGGCATTCAGAAGCTGGCTTCGCGAAAGATACCGCGGCGATATAAACGCACTCAACACCGCATGGTGGACCCGGTTCTGGAGCCATGCGTTCACAAGCTTTGAGCAGATTGACCCTCCGAGTCCCATAGGAGAAATGGCAATTCACGGTCTTGACCTCGACTGGCACAGATTCGTCACCTTCAAGACAAACGAATATATGAATATGGAGTTCGACACCGTAAAGTCGATTACTCCCGATGTCCCCGTCACCGCAAACTACATGGATATGTATCAGGGACTCGATTACGCCGAAATGCGCGACAAGCTCGACGTTATGTCGTGGGACAACTACCCCGAGTTTGGCGCAAACGGCAGGGACGACACAAAGGCGTTCACGAGAGCCGCATTCAATCATGACTTTTTCCGCACGCTCCGGAAGAAGCCCTTCCTTGTGATGGAGTCAACCCCGAGCGCCGTAAACTGGAAGAGCATAAACAAGCTCAAGCGCCCCGGACTTCATCTTCTCTCGTCGCTCCACGGAGTTGCTCACGGTGCGGATTCGGTTCAGTACTTCCAGCTCAGAAAGTCGAGAGGTTCGTCCGAAATGCTCCACGGTGCGGTTATCGACCACGTCGGTCATGAGCTTAACCTCAAAACAAGAGTATTTCACGACGTTGTTTCGGTCGGCGACGCTCTCGCAAAGCTTGACGATATAGTAGGCACCTGTACGCCGAGCGAGGTCGCAGTGCTTTACGATATCGACAACAGAAATATGCTCGACGTGAAGCAGGGCTACAATAACATTAAGAAGAACGAACGCTACGTCGAAACCCTCTTCACTCACTACGGTATGTTCACCAAGGGAAGCGTGAATGTCGACGTTCTCCCCGTCGCCGACGATTTTTCGAGTTACAAGCTTATCGTTGTTCCCATGCTCTACCTCATGAAGAAAGACACCGTTGCAAAGCTTGAAAAGTTCGTCGCAAACGGCGGTACGGTCGTTATGACCTATCTTTCGGCATACGTCGGAGATACGGGACTTCACTATATGGAGGGACTTCCGGCTGATGAGCTGAAGAAGGTGTTCGGCATATGGAACGAGGAATGCGACGCACTTTACCCGAACGACAGAGTCGGCGTGGAGTATCTTGACAACAACATAGGACTCACGGGCAAGACGGAAGCCTCCACCTTTGCCGAGCTTGTACATCTCGAGGGCGCAAAGGCGATTGCACGGTACACGACGGAATTTTATGCCGGTATGCCTGCCGTCACCGTGAATGAGTACGGCAAGGGTCGTGCATACTACATAGCGGCAGAGCTTCCCGAGAAGGAGCTTCGCAGAATTTACGACGGCATTATCGCCGAAGCAGGCGTGTCCCGCACACTCGAGGGACTTCCCGAGGGAGTCGAGGCAACCTTCCGTGCCGACGAAAAGAACGAGTATGTCTTTGTCATGAATATGACCGAGGACGAAAAGAAAGTGCATATCGACGGCGGCGAAAAGTATGTCGATATTATCACCGGAAATAAGGTCGGCGAGGACTTTACAATGCCCTCCTACGGCATAATAATCTACAAAAGATGAAAGGACTTGAATATAATGGCGGAAAACTGTACTCATAATTGCAGTACCTGCTCGTCGAACTGTGCGTCGAAGGATAAGGAGAGTTTCCTTGCGCCTCTGCACGAGCTGTCGAGCGTAAAGCACGTTATCGCAGTCGCAAGCGGCAAGGGCGGCGTGGGAAAATCCACGGTCACCTCACTTCTTGCGGTCGCAATGGCGAGAAAGGGCTACAACACGGCAATTCTCGACGCCGATATCACGGGACCCTCTATCCCTAAGGCGTTCGGTATTACGGGCAAGGTGAGAGCCGACGAAACGGGACTCATGCTCCCTGAGATGTCCTGCGGCGGCGTGAGCATTCTTTCGGCGAATATGATGCTCCCCAACGAGGACGACCCGGTTATATGGCGAGGTGCGCTCATTGCCGGTGCGGTAAAGCAGTTCTGGCAGGAGGCACTTTGGAACGAGGTTGATTATATGTTCGTCGATATGCCTCCCGGAACGGGCGACGTGCCGCTGACGGTGTTCCAGTCGCTTCCGATTGACGGCACGGTCATAGTCACCACGCCTCAGAAGCTCGTTTCGATGG
>CAKSCN010000086.1 GCA_934444485.1 uncultured Eubacteriales bacterium
TTTCACTCACTGTTTCTCTTTCTTTTGCGGGTTTACCGTCACAAGTTGTATACAACTGCGTCTGCCATGTGCAGTAGTAATCCGGCGACTTATTTACCGTATTCGGGACATAATTTTTGCCGCCAACGTATTTTCTCATATCCATGTGTACCTCCGCAAACTATTTTCACATCATATGCTTCTTATTATATCAAACTATATCGAAAAAGTCAATAGGTATCGAAATAACCATTGTAATTTTTCCTTGTCGGTGGTACAATTACAGCGTAAATATCAAACAAAAATGTAAGGAAAGGTACATAAACATGAAATCATTTCTGATGATAGGTCAATCAAACATGGCAGGCAGGGGCGATTTCGGCGAAGTACCCGAGATAAACAACAAAAAGTGCCATATGCTTCGCATGGGACGCTGGCAGCGCATGAGTGAGCCTGTAAATCCCGACAGATGCATATGGGGCGATTATCACAGCGGCGTCGGGCTTGCGGCGTCTTTTGCGGACAGGTATGCGGAATATTTCGGCGAGGATACAGGACTGATTCCGTGCGCCGACGGCGGAACGACAATTTCGCAGTGGGTACCGGGCGGCGTTCTGTTTGACCACGCCGTTATTATGACAAAGCTTGCAATGAGAACCTCTGAGCTTGCCGGAATTCTGTATCTTCAGGGAGAAACCGACTCAATAAGCTTCAAGCCCGACGTACACAAGCGGAAAGTAACCGAAATGTTCGCCGAGCTTCGCTCACAAATCGGCACCGAAAACACACCCATTATAATGGGAGAGATACCTCATGTAATAACCTTCGGCGACAAGCCGAGAGACCCCGGCGGCATGAACAGAGTTCTTCATTCGGTAGCCGAAGATATACCTGATTGCGGTACAGTTTCCTCCGAGGGACTTGAGCTGAAGCCGGACGGCATACACTTTTCGTCACGCTCATGCAGAATACTCGGAGAGAGATTTTTTGAAAAATATCTTGAAATTTACAAAATATAATAATCGGAGACAGCTATGAATACAAAAGCACCGGAAAACACTGAAAATAAACGAACAGGAAATGCGGTATACACGTTTCTCGCACTTATCGTAATGGCTCTTTGGGGTTCGCTCTTTGCGTGCGTGAAGCTCGGCTACCGTACGTTCGGCATCGACACTTCAAGCGTCGCCGACATAATCATGTTTGCCTCGATGAGATTCACGGTATGCGGAGCTGTTATGTGCTTTGCGGCGGCAGTGAGCCGTGCCAAGCTCGTAAAGCCGGTCGGTAAAAACGTACTGCGCCTTGTTTTCGTCGGAATTTTTGCGATAGTTCTCCACTATGCTTTTTTGTATGTGGGACTTACCATGACCGACAGCTCGAAGACCGCACTTCTCAAGCAGACAGGACCGCTCATCTACGCCTGCTTTGCTTTTTTGTTCGTGAAGTCCGAGAAATTCAGCATATACAAAATCATTGGCGCTCTCGTCGGCTTCTGCGGAATAGTTGCGATAAACTTCGGCAATCCCCTTTCCTCCTTTGCCGTCGGCGACCTTCTCATTCTTGCGGCGTCGGTTTGCTCGGTGATATCGATGATGTTGAGCGAACGCTCTTCGGGAAATTCGCCCGTTTGGATAACCGGGATATCTCAGCTCTCGGGCGGAATTATAATGCTTGCGGCGGCAAAGGTCATGGGAGCTGAAGCTCCGTCGTTCACGGCAGGCTCAACGCCGGTATTCGTCTACATATGTGCGGCTTCAATTACGGGATACACACTGTTCTACTTTGTTCAGCGAAAAATAAAGCTCTCGACTTTGTCGATAATAAAATTCTCGGAGCCTCTTTTTGCGTGCATATTCGGTGCAGTGCTTCTCGGTGAGGACATACTGAAGCTTCGGTATCTTGCCGCTTTCGTTCTCATAACGGCAAGCATCCTTCTCGCACGCCGTGACACAAACATCGGAAAGAAAGGTGAGGCACATGGAAACGAGAGCAAACATAGTTGAAATAAAGCGTTTTGCGGTTCACGACGGCGACGGCATACGCACGACGGTATTTTTCAAGGGGTGTCCTCTAAAATGCGTGTGGTGTCACAATCCGGAGTCGATTACACCCAAAAGCGAACTCGGCTTCTTTGCTCACAAATGCACTTTTTGCGATTCGTGCATGGGTGTATGCGGTCTGCACTCCGTCTCGCCGTCGGAAAAGAAGCACACGTTTGACCGCACGGAGTGCACGGTATGCGGAAAATGCACAGAGGTCTGTCCGAACGACGCTCTCACGGTTTACGGAAAGCAGATGACCGTAAGCGAAATATGCGGCGTTCTGAAAAAAGACGTGACATTCTACAGGCAAAGCGGCGGAGGGATAACGCTGTCCGGCGGAGAGTGCCTTTTACAGCCGAACGCCTGCCGTGAGATTCTCTCCGAGATGAAATCGTCCGGAATATCGACAGCCGTTGACACCTGCGGATATGTAAGCCGTGCGGCAATAGATGCGGTGATACCGTTTACGGACGTATTTCTTTACGACATAAAGGCAATTGCCCCTGAGGTTCACAGGCGGTGTACGGGTCACACAAACGAACGGATTCTCGAAAATATGCGGTACATAGACAGCGTCGGCAAGGCGGTCGAGATACGTTTTCCTTACGTTCCGGGCTACAACGACGGTGAACTGCCGAGTGCGGTTGACCTAATCAAAACTTTTTCGCACGTAACCGGCATACGCATTCTCCCATACCACAACCTTGCCGATTCAAAGTACGACGCCGTTAGAATGCCGAATACGCTCCCCGAGAGGACGCCGACCGAGGAAGAGATGAACACTGCTTACGGTATTGCTCTTTCAGCCGGGCTTAACGTAAAGCGGTAGATACACTAAAAGCAAAGAGAAAAGTGCGGTTCACAGCTTTTTTACTGTAAATCGCACCGTTTTTTATATTCAGATTAACAGGTAACGAAAAAGCTTACTCCTCATCATGCTCTCCGTTCGGCAAAAGATTTGTCATGCTCTTGAGGCTTATACCGAGCGTCGAAGCGTTATGCAGAAGTGCTGAGAAGGTCGGCTGTATAACACCTGCCACGCCGAGGCATATAAGCATAAGGTTAAAGCCCACGATAAACCTGTAATTGCGGTGTATACGTGCCATAAGAGCCGTCGAGATACACCTTAAAGTAACAAGTCGGAAAAGGTCCTCCGACGAAAGCGTTACGTCCGCTATCTCCTTCGCTATTGCGGCACCGGTATTAATTGCAATTCCGACGTCAGCCTCGGAGAGTGCCGGTGTATCGTTAACTCCGTCGCCTATCATCATGACGACTCTGCCCGCGGCACGTTCGTTTCGCACAAACTCCGCTTTATCCTCCGGAAGCACCTCCGCACGGTAATCGTCCACCCCGACAGACGCCGCAACAGACGCTGCGGTTTTTTCGTTGTCGCCTGTCATCATGACGACTTTGGTTATACCGAGGTCGTGAAGTGCCTTTACGGCCGCCTTCGCTTCGGCACGCAGTGGATCATAAATACATATTACCGCCGCAAGCACGCCCGAAACGGCAAGGTAAAGGTGCGAATACTCGGGAGGAAGAGACTCAAACTTTTCTTCCTCACCCGTCGGGACAACGCAGCCCTCATCTTCAAATATGAAGTGGTAGCTGCCTATTACGACTTTTCTGTCCTCCACCATGCTCGAAATACCGTGAGCGACTATATATTCAACGCTTGAATGGTATTCCTCATGGCGCAGATCACGGCGTTTTGCCTCCTCGACAACGGCATTCGCAAGCGAGTGAGGATAGTGTTCCTCGAGGCAAGCCGCAAGACGAAGCATATCGTCCTCCGCTCTGCCGCCGAATGTGACAATCTTTGCAACCTTTGGTGTTGCATATGTAAGCGTACCGGTTTTGTCAAAAACAACGGTGTCCGCTTTTGCGACAGCTTCGAGAAATTTGCCGCCCTTTACGGAAATCTCATACCTCTGGCTTTCTCTCATTGCCGAAAGAACCGCTATCGGCATCGAAAGCTTGAGTGCGCAGGAAAAATCGACCATAAGCACCGCAAGCATTTTTGTTACGTTGCGTGTGAGCGCATAGACAAGAAGCGTTCCGCCGAGCGTATACGGGACAAGGACGTCCGCAAGGTGAGCCGCCTTTCCCTCAGCCGTTGACTTCAGCTTTTCGGAAGCCTCTATCATCTTGACTATTCGGTCATAGCGTCCGCCGCCTACCGCTTTTTCGACCGCTATAACGCATTCGCCGTCCTCAACCACGGTACCGGCGTAAACAAGGCTTCCGACGGTTTTATGTACGGGGAGCGACTCTCCGGTCATTGCCGACTGGTTTACGTCGGCCTCGCCCTCGGCGACTTTACCGTCAAGAGGAATCATATTTCCGGTGCGGACGACTATAAGGTCGCCTTCTTTTATCTCATCAGTACCAACAAGCACCTCGCAGTCTCCGGTCTTTTTCCAAACCTTATCGACGTTCAGAGACATCGCTCCGGCAAGGTCACTCACGGACTTTTTGTGAGTCCACTCCTCAAGCATTTCTCCTATGCCGAGCATAAACATTACCGAGCCTGCGGTATCGAAGTCGCCTCTTGCAAGGGACACGCCGACAGCCGTCGCATCGAGCACCGAAACCGAGAGCTTGCCGTGAAGCAGTGAGACGAGTCCTGCCTTTATGTACTTGACCGAACGGAAAACCGCAATAACCGCACGCAGAGGGAGCGGAAGGAACATCTTTGAAAATGTACGCTTTATCACGGAGAACACAAGCTTATCCTCAAATTCTCTGTTCAATGCACGGCTTGTATGCTCCGGGGCAACGCCGAGCTTCTCCGCATGACCGTATGAGAAGCGTGAAAGTGCGGCGATTATCTTCTCTCGTTTGCAGGTGTAACGCACGACGGCATCACAGGTTCTGTCGAAGACCTTGACACTTTCAACGCCGCCGATGCTTCTGAGGTAATACTCGGCAACATCAGCCTGCCTTAACGTCATTCTGCCCACGCAAAAGTGAACACGCATTCTGCCTTGCGATTCGTGCAGTATACAGCATTTCATACTCAATACCTCCCAAAAGGAAACTGCGCCGTTCTTCACAGCGCAGTGCATTCAATCACTCGACTTCAGTGTCGCATTCCGGCGCTTCTTCGCAGTCGTTTACGACCTCTGCCTCTTCATCGGCAGCAATCTTTTCGTTGAGCTCCTTTGCATCGGCAAGGATATCATCGACGTTTTCTCTAACCGCAGTTACGGTCGTCATTATGTCGTCCTTTGCACGGAGAGCCGCAGCGGCAACGTGTGTGTACGCTTTCTTTGCTTCTCTTCCCGAAAGAATTTTGATACCGGCAGTTCCGAAAAGAACTCCTCCGACAAACAAAGCCAATTTACCGAGTCCGCAATTCATAATAATGACCTCCTGTTTTTTGTTTTGCACGGCACCGACACTCCGTCCGCTTCGCTCGCAAGGCGGAAAGCTATGCCGTTAAAGCTATGCTTTATGTATATTAACGCAAGAAAGCACCGAAACAACGGTGCTTCCTCAATGGCGGAGTTGGAGAGATTTGAACTCTCGCGCCGGTTGCCCGACCTACACCCTTAGCAGGGGCGCCTCTTCACCACTTGAGTACAACTCCAAAAGGTGAACCGCTCAACATATTCGGTTAAGCCGCAGAGAAAGCCGATATTCGGAAAAAAGTGTGGCGGAGAGGGCGAGATTCGAACTCGCGGCTCCGTGAAGAGTCACCGGTTTTCAAGACCGGCTCCTTAAACCGCTCGGACACCTCTCCGTAAAGTCTGTCCGCTTCCTGTCTGCAACGGTGATATTATATCACACCTTGCGGCGTTTGTCAAGTGTTTTTTCAAAAAAAAGTAAATTTATGCAAATCGGCAAAAAAAGATGTCAAACACCGCCTTTGTCTGTACACCGCATTCCGCAAAAAAATCACCCGACCAAAACGATCGGGTGACTGCTCAGTTACACTTCGGATTTAAGATCAGTCGGCACTTCTCTTGGTTATTGTAACCTTTCTTGCCTTTGCGTCCCATTCAACGTCCGCACCGAGGTGTTCGGAGATAAATCTTATGGGAGTGTAGGTACGGTTATTCTCGATAAACGCCGGAGAATCAAGCTTTTCGACCTTGCCGTTTACCATGGCACTGCCGAGACCTATGGTGATTTCGATTGTAACCTTATCGCCGTTCTCGTCCTTGCCGACAATTGTAACGATACGCTTTTTGGAATTCCATGTTACCTTTGCTCCGAGGCTTTCAGCAACAAATCTTGCCGGAAGCATCGTGCGGTTGTTTACTATCTTCGGTGCAACGTCGTTTGTCACGGTCTTGCCGAATACCAAAGCGTCAACGTCGTCGATATAGAGGATTATCTTATCCGCAAGGGTGTTTATCTTTTCCCAGCCGGCATAAAGCGTGAACGCTTCGGTTACTCTCGAGTCGAAGTCGTACTCCTCTTCGAGGTCGCTGTCAACATACCAGCCAATGAACTCGTAGCCCTCTCTTGTGGGCTCGTCCGGCTCTTCGAGTCTTGCGTTCTTTGCAACGTATACGCTCTTTACTCTGCTTCCGCCGTTGGTGTTGAAGGTTACGGTATAGGTTACTATTCCGCCGCTCGAGGAGGAACGCTTGTAAAGAAGTATTTCGCCGTATATTACTTCATAATTGTCCGTGTCATCGGGAGTGAAACGCCATGTGTAATTTGTGTTGGACTTTATCTTTTCGTCGTCGCTGAGAGGATTGTTGTTGTCGTCAACCCACTCGACTATACCGGGAACATTGAAGGTCGAACCGTCAATTCTGATGAACGTATCACGGAGAGTCTTGCCGGAGGACTTTATCTTGTCGTAGTTCGGGAGTCCGGTGGGAATCGCCTTGGCAACGGAAATCGTTACGTTCTTTTCAACGGTTTCGTAGTTATCAGTGTCTGACGGTGTGAAAATCGCCTTATACGTCTTTTCGCCTGCCGCATCGATCACCGTTTCGCCTTCCTTCCATCTCCATCCCTCGGGGAGAACAACTGTCGAAAGCTTATCGCCGTAGGTTGCCTTGAGTTCTGTGGGAATAGTGTATTCGGGTTCTGCCTTAACTATCGTGAACAAACCGCCGTCAAGCGCATTTTCGCCGAGTGCCGCAAGGACGTTAGCTCCCTCTTCAACGGATATAACTATCTTATAGGTACCTGCATTCTCGGGAGCTTTGTCTGTAAGTGCGTAAACCGTAGGCGCAACTCCCTCATAGAATACAGTTACATTGCCGACGCCGGTAAAGCCTTCCTTGAATGCCGCTGTAACAACCTTTGCGCCGCCGTAAACGAGGTTTGCGGGAACAGAGAGCTCGAAGTCCTCAGCCTTGGGCGTTCTTGCGGAAATGCTCCACTCAATCTCCTTGGCGGCGGTCGTTCCGTCGTCCCACTTGCAGTTTTCGTCAAGCGTTGCCGTTACCTTGTATTTTCCGGCATCTGTCTTTTTAACGTCGCCGGAGAGTGTATAGCCTTCGCCGTCGGCAACACCCTGCTTTTCGGTTGTGTCGTAAACGAGGGTTGTGTCGGGAGTCGGCACGTTCACTGTTCCGAACACCTTGACCGTAAGCTCAACCTCAACGGAGTCGTAGTTTGCGCTGTCCTCGGGTGTGAATATTGCGGTATAGGTCTTTTCTCCGACAGCGTCCATAACCGTCTCGGGATTTTTCCACGCCCAACCTGCGGTGAGAGCTACGCTCGCAAGAGTTTTACCCTTTTCACCCTCAAGGTTTTCGGGCTTTGTGTATGCGGGGGTGTCCTTTGTGATTTCCCACTCGTACTCTTTTTCGAGAGTGCCATCCTCGAACGTGTAGTTTTCGGTATCGATGATTTTTATGGTGAGCGTATATTTTCCCACATCGGTTTTGTGCGTTATACCGTTTACCGCCATGCGAACGGAATCAAAGCCTGTAATCTTCGGGAAAATATTGATGTCGCTTCCGGTATACTTTACGGTCTTGTCCTCGTCCGCAAGAACGGGAGCCGCAAGCTTACCCTTTGCTATGCTGTATACTGCGTTTGCGTTCTCTGCGGCAGAAAGGTCTTTTCCGCTCAAAAGTGCGCTTCCGGGGATATTTACAGTAATTTTTTCGGAGGAAACCTTTAAGGGCGTACCGCTTACCTTAATCGTATAGGGAGAAACCGCACCTGCGGCAATAGATTCGCTTACGGTGAGTCCCTCGGGGAGATTGAGCCAGCTCATGATATCGGCTGCGGTAGCCTCGCTCTTGAAAGAGTCGCCTGTAACGGTGAGAACAATTTCGTCGGAAAGCACCTTGCCTACCTCGCCGGATAGTGTAACGTCGGCCACACTTGCACTTGCGTTAACAGCAAGCTTTTCGGCGGTAATCTTTACGTACTTATATCCGGTAATATCCGCCGTACCGTCCCACTCGGAAATTGATGTATCGTTTTCGCCGACATATGCATTGACATTGGTCTTGTTAAACTCGGGGGCATACATAAAGGCTTTCGTACCGCCGATTGCGGTGATTGTGCCGCCGTTTACGACAGTCTTGCCCTTAAAGCCGTTGTCGCACGCAACTCCGTAAAGCGCACCGTTTGCCTTAAGCTCTCCGCCGTTCTCAACGTTTATTGCCGCAGACGAGGTGTTGTTGCTGACGCCGTACTTAGAGCCGCCCTTGGCTTCTACGTATGCGCCGTCGGTAACGGTGATATTGCTCCAAACCCACATACCGCAGGTTGCGCCCTCGGCATAAAGCTTGCCTTTGCCTTTTACCGTAAGCGACGGACCTATGCTTCCGTTGCCGACATCTCCGAGTATCGCACTTGAGCTTTCGCTCTTAACTCTGTTTTCAGAGCCGTCGGCAAGAACTATTGTAAGCTCATGTTTTTCATCGACTCTGTACGACCACGATATTGCGGGACCGCTTGTCACTGTGACGTCAAGTCCGTTCAGCGTGAGTGTGCCGGTTGACGGGTCAAACACAGCGTTCGCACCCTCTGCGGTGCTGTTTGCGCCGACGCCGTTATGGTAGTACATATTCGTTTCGTTGAGCACTGCGCCGCCTACACTTACGGAAGCCGCAGGCGCTGCATATGCCGTAAAAGGCACAAGCGACAGAAGCATTGCCGCACTGAGTATGAAGCTGACAATTACTCTTGCAAGCTTCGGCATTTTCTTTGTGTTTGTTTTCAACATAATCTTTTACCTCCTTGACAGATAATGCATTTTAAACGTATTTCACCGCTTACATATTGTTAGACGTACTATCCCCGAAAAAAGTTCCGCACCCGGAGAAAATTTCCGAATGCGGAGTGGGAATTACCTCAAGGGTTTAAATACTCTGCCGAGAGAAACCTCTCCGCCGGCAAGATACTTCATGAGAAGTGAGAGATCATAAAGTGTAACATCTCCGTCAAAGCTTACATCCGCCGTAAAACCGTCGGGAAGAACCGTTCCGGCTGCCTCGGACATTATGAGTGCCGAGAGGTCGTCTGAGTCAACCTTGCCGTCAAGATTTACGTCGCCGTAGCAGCGGCAGACAATTCCGTTCTCCGAAAGAAGTGCCGCAAGCGTCTCGGCACGAGGAGAAAGGTAAACCGTATCGGGTATTCCGAGAATCGAAAAGTCATCATCGGCAAGAGCGATTATATTCTCCGGAAGAAAAACTGTCTTTTCGCTTCCGTTATATGCGGTGAGTGTGCCGTCGGCGAAATCGAATTCCGAAACAATTTCCACCTCAACGGTTTCCGACTTTATGCAGGAATTGTCACGGGGGAGCGTATACGCACATATCGTGCCGACCTCGCTCGGGTCAAAGCTCATGCTGTCTGAAGAAAGTTCCGTAAGCCACGTTTCGCCGCCGTCAACCGAAAGCGCCGTTTTATCGCCGTATGCGCCGCAAAGTCCGGAAACCGTTATCTTACCTCCGTCGTATATCGCCGAAAGCTCGGGCTTTGCTTCGAGGTAGAACAGCTCGGCTTTTCTGTCGCCCAAAATATTGGCGGTGTTCATTCTCGCACTTTCATCGTAGGCATACCTTGCGCTTGTCGTGCCGAACATTGCGAGGTAGCGTCCCCGTGTCTGGACGAACGTGTTTCCGCTGTACTCGGGAAGCCACTCCTCCTTGTTCGCCAT
Source organism: uncultured Eubacteriales bacterium (assembly GCA_934444485.1). Classification (GTDB taxonomy): domain Bacteria; phylum Bacillota; class Clostridia; order Oscillospirales; family CAG-382; genus CAKSUT01. The sequence goes on from CAKSCN010000086.1 coordinate 10,120, forward strand.
GGTGACTGTACAGTAATCGACCGAATCGAAGAAAAGGTTGTTGTCGATATGGAAATTCGTCGCAGGGTTATCCGAACCCGTTCTGATATGCGTCATGAGTCCGGGGTTGGGTCTCTGCTTGCCGAAGCCGTAGCCGGCATAGAACATGAGGTTGTCGGTATAGTATATATCGGACATCATGGGGTAAGGGTACTTCACGTACTCGGGAGCAAGCCTCGAGAGGAAATACTCGATATTGTAGACGTTGTATTCGAGAACATTGTTTGTGAACTTTACGTCCCTCATGTAAGCGTTGGTCTCAATATTCGTTCCGTCGCCTCCCACATTTGCCCCTCTGCCCTGATGTGTGATGCCGGCGTCGTAGCACTGGTAAACGTAGCAGTTATTTATATAGAAGCCGTCGCAGTTCTGCCATATCTCGATGCCGTTTCCGAAACGCGTCACCGTGCCGAACTCGCCGGCAGTGCTTTTCTCGTACATCTGCACAACGCCGCCTATCCAGCCTATCTCAAGGTTTTGGAAAATGGTTTTCTCAGGTGCGCCGCCGCCGAAGCCGTGCGAGCCGCCGTACTTTATGCAGATGTTGTCCGCAACGGTATTCGAGGCATTCTGAACAATGTGCGTTCTCGTGTTGAACTCTATCGAGTCGAAAACTTCTCCGGGATTTCCCCTATCGCAGCGCAGATAGAGTACCGAGCCTGTAAGCTTCGGAACGTAGACGCTCGTCTGACCGTCGGTATACTCATTGAAAAACTCGAGGTCGTTGTCAAGGCAGGTCTCGACCG
>CAKSCN010000087.1 GCA_934444485.1 uncultured Eubacteriales bacterium
CGCCTATTGTGTAGAGGTAATTGTACTCTTTGTCAACAACGACAACCTGCTGACCCTTGCCGTCGGCAATGTAGATATTGCCCTGTCTGTCAACGCAGATGTCGGTGGGGTCTGTGAGGGTGACGCCGTTGCCGATTGTCTTGGAATCGATTACTTCGTAGGGAACGTATGCGTGAGGGGACTCAACATATTCTCCATCGATGTCATACGTATACGTGGAGTAAGGAATTATTGCTCCGGCAGGAAGTGAGCCGACAACAAGGACGACGCACACCGCAAGGAGGAAAATTCTGAAGATATTCTTTTTCATCTGTATATTCCTCCTTAGTCTTTCATACCGGACGACGCCATCGTTTCGATAATGTTGCTCTGCGTGATGACGAATACCGTGATAGGCACGAGCATCATGATTACCGTCGAGGCGGCAGCCGCACCGGAACGTACTATACCGCCGGCGAGTATCTGCTGAATTGCGTAGTTAAAGGTTTTGAGTTCCTCACTGTAGATGTAAACCGATGTACCGCTGTTCCAAAGTCCCTGGAACGAGTAAACGATAAGCGTCAGCCATGCGGGCTTAACCATCGGCATTACGATTGTCCAGTAGATTGAAACTTCGCTTGCACCGTCAAGTCTTGCGGACTCGAGGACGGAATCGGGGACGGTCGTTTCCATAAACTGTTTCATGAGGTAAAGACCGAGCGTGCTTCCGAATGCCGGCACAATAAGCGACCAATAGGTATCTATCCAATGGAGTGCCGACATGATGATGAAGTTCGATATTGCGGCAACCGTCGTATGGAACATGAGAGAGTAGTAGATGAGGCTGAACATGAGCTTTCTTCCGGGGAAGTTTATCTTTGTGAGTGCGTAAGCCGCCATCGACGCAAGGAAAAGGTGACCGAACGTACCGCAAACCGAAACGAAAGCCGTGTTGAATATGTATCTGGAGAAAGGCACCCAAGACGTGCTCATGAGCATGAACAGGTCGGAGAAGTTGTCAAGGGTGGGCTTTCTTACGAAGAAGCGAGGGGGGAACATCCACAGCTCGTCAAGAGGCTTGAGTGACTGGGAGAATGCGTAAACCATCGGCAAAAACATGAATGCGCCGAAAATGATAAGCAGTATATCGATTCCGAGGTCGCCGCCGACGGAACGGTTAAGTGCTGCTCTTTTAAATTTGAACTTAAATTTCTTCATATCACTTACCTACCTTCGACAGCATTTTGTTAACAAGCAAGTTAGCACCGATCATGATTGCGAAGAGGAGAGTAGCTATTGCCGAAGCGTAGCCGACCTCCCAACGCTGTCCGCCGTAGTCATCGAGGTGGTGCATTATCGTATGTGCGCAGTAGTCGGGGGACGGGAATCCGACAAGCGCCGTAACTATCGAACCGAAACCGAAGCAGCCGGTGATGGACATGATAGCCGCAAACATCATCTGGTTCTTCATTACGGGAAGCGTTACGTACCAAAGCTCCTGCCATCTGTTCTTGATACCGTCAACAGCGGCTGCCTCGTAGAGAGACTTGTCAACGACCTGGAAGCCGGCGATGAACGAAAGGAACGATGTACCGAGCGAGGTCCAAAGAGCAACCACGATAACAAGGGGCATGATGTAGGTCGTGTTCTGGAACCAAAGGATAGGCGAGTTGATAATACCGAGCTTCATGAGCCAACCGTTTACGTAACCGTACTGGTCGCCGGAGAAGAGGACCTGCCAAATGAGGTAAACCTGACCGGAAATACTCGGTGCGTAGAATATAAGGGTTACTACAGATCTTATCTTCGGCGTAAGCTCATTGATGAACCATGCGAAGAGAAGACAGAGAAGGTAGGATACGGGACCCGTCATAGTTGCGAATATGAGGGTGTTCTGTATCGCCAGAAGGAAGATATCGTCGTCGAGAAGAAGTCTTATGTAGTTGTCGAGATACACGATCTTCGGCATTTCGAGCATATTGAACGACGTAAAGCTCATGAGCAAGGATACAATGACGGGAACGACCGTGAACGTGAGGAAGATGAGGAAGTAAGGCGCTACCATAACGTAGCCGACCCAGTTGACCTTCATCTCTCTGAGTGTCCACTCAAGCTTTGTCATGTCTTTTCTCAGCTTCGGCGTCTTCGGCGTTTTTTCAACCGTGGTAGAAGACATCAGTTTCACTCCTTAATAATATTTCTCATTTAATCCGTAAGATTTGTGATGTAGTCCATATTGTCAACGCCGAGTCTTTCCTCCTGTTCGGCTCTGTACTCCTCGAGAGTTTCGGAAGCCGTGCGGAAATCGTACTCATCGCGCTTTCTCGTAAGCTCTTTGTTTATATCGTTGATATATCCGAGCATTGCTTCAACGGGGGAAGCGTCGTCGTTATATACGGCAAGGAAAGCGAAGTTTGTGTTGCGGGCTACAATGTAGTTACCGGGAGTCATGGGCGTACCCTTGAGCGAATCAAACTGCTGACGGAGGTTTGCGACCTCGTTTGCGGACCAGGACTGTCCGAGAAGAGCGGATATGTTCGCCGTGTTGTACTTTGCGGCAGTACCGATAGTTGCAACCTGCTCGTTGCCGTATCTGGACTGTACCTCCGCACTTACCCACCACTTGATGTACTTCCATGCGTCGTGAACATTTTCGGCGTCTCTCATTATCATGATGCCCACAACGCCCGACGGTGAGGTGTGGTCTACATATTCCGTTCCGTCGTCGGCAACTCTGGGTGTGCCGGGGAGCTGAACGAATTCCCAAAGACCGTCAATTTCGGGAGCGAATACCTTGAGCTGGTTGTACTGGAGGTAATCCGCAATACCGCAGGGCATCTCACCGGTTCTGAAACGGTTTGCGAAGTCGAAGGTAACGGGCTGACGGTACTGTGTGAAGATATCTGTCATGTTCTTGAACGCCTCAAGTGCGACATCGCTGTCGAGGTTGGTCGCCATTCCTTCGGAAACTATGTTGTTGCCCTTGTACCACGGTTCGCCCTGCTGATACATTCTTATCTGTGTGAGAGCCTGGCTGAGACCCATTTCCATGTTCTCCGCCGAGAGTACCTTGATGAGGTCGTAAACGTCGTCCCATGTTTCGGGAACTTTAAGATCAAACTCGGTGAAGATATCCTTTCTGTAGAAGAACATCGGGAAGGACATTGTTTCGGGAAGCGCATAGAGAGCCATACTGTACTCTTCATCAAGCTCGTCGCCTCTCGGGATATAGTCGGGGTTGTAAACCGTCAGCGGAACGAACGCTTCGGAGTTGAACCACGTCTTTACCTCTTCAAGCTCCTCACGGGGAATAGCTCCGGATTCGTGGAGGCTTCTGTCGTTGAGGTTGAGTACCGCATTACGCACACCGTAACCTACGGGGTCGCCATCCATGGAGACGTCGGGACCCGTGCCTGCAAGCGTCGCCGGAAGAAGAGTACCGGCTGCGATAAGCTTGAGGTTTACGGGAGGATTATCCTCCTGCATGGAGAACTCACTTACCATCTGTCTTATAATCTGAGCCTGGTCACGACCGGTTGTTATCCAAACCTCAAGAACGTCGTCTCTGCCATCAAGCTCTTCCGTCGCACCGACCGAGTTGTAGTTGGTGAAGAAGGAGTTGATGAAGGCGCTGAATTCGTGACCTATCGACTCAAAGAAGTTCGCCTTTGCCTTGGGGAGCTTTGCGGACGCCGGCTGAATTGTGATGAAGTCGAGAGTGAGCGGCTGGTTGCGGCAGGTGAGAAGCCACGTACCGAGAGAACCGTTGTAGCTCTTGAACTGGTCGAGGTTTCCGGCAACCTTGTCCTGGTTGTGTCCCATGAGGTCAAGAAGGTATGCGACCTTATCGAGGATAACCGACTGCTCGCCCTTTTCTCCGATTATCGCTTCAAGCTCGGAGGATACGCTCGTGAGAAGCGCCGCCTCCTGTCTCATGCCGCGGAGAACGTCCGGGATAAGCTGAGAGAAGTTGTAGTCGAGGTATGTATCGGGGTCGGTACCGGTTATCATTACTATCTTTCTGTAGTAATCGTTCATTCTCACAAGGCTTTCGTCAACCTCACGGAGAATGCTGCCCATTTCGCCGAGAACGACTTCAAGACGGATTGTATACTTAACGCCCTTTTCAAAGTAGAACTCGTATGCACCCTCATCGTTTCCGAGAGGCTCAACCTGCCATGCGTCGCTGTAGTTGAAGCGAAGTCTCTTTGCTTCTTCAAAAGGAACGCCGTTGTAGCCGCCGCCGTAGATGAGAAGCTTTCTCGAGGAGAAAAGACCTGCGTTTACGTTCTGGAGAAATCTCGGCACTATGTTGTAAAGTCCGTTTTCGGGAACCTCAAAGTCCCATTCGATCCACTGACCCGCAATTTCCCACTTTTCGCCGCCTATGGAGTTAAGCACAATGGCGGAGGCATGCTGGGGGTCGGTTATCGGGGAGGTTCTGTCGTTTACCGCATATATAACCTGCTCCGAGGTGTATTCGGGGAACTCGCCGTCGAGCTTGACAAGCTTATCGGTTGCGGCTTCGGCGTATCCCTTTTTCTCGTATTCGGCAGCGAGCTCGGAATAGGTTGCGGTTTTCGCCGGGGGAGTTATTCTTATCTCCTTTATGAGCATAGGCTCACGGGTTGCTTCGAGAGTCACCGTGTGAGTACCTGCGGAAAAGTAGAACTCAAAGGGAGAATCGTAGAAAGCGGAGGAATCGGAAATTCTCTTTTCAAGCCAACGGTCAGCCTCTTTCTTTTCGGGGCGGATCTCGTTGAGATAGTAGTCGTACTTGAAATATCTTCCGGCCTGTCTGTACTCCGTCGCAACATCGGAATCGTTTGCGACCGCATTGGAGTCGTTGTCGGCGTCCGCTATGGACGTGCCTATCTTATAGAACTTCTCGGGAGCGACAAAGCCGTCCATCGAGTAATCCTCAAGCCACGCACGGCTGAACGAGAGGTTTCTTGCTTCCTTGAAAGGCACTCTGCCGTCGATTTTGATTATTCTCTCCATCGCAGCGGTCTTGCCGAGGTATTCCTCGCCCTCGTCGGGCTCTGTGGGATCGCTTCTGTAGGGGAAGTAGAGAAGCTCAATGTTGTAGAAGCCGTCTTCCTTTACGTCAAATTCCCATGTAACATAGCCGCTGTTCGGCGTGAGAAGGCTTGCGCCCTCGCTTCCGGAGAAGTTCTCCTTCACCTTAACCGCCGCCGTCGTCTCGTCTTCCTTGTAGTCAACGGCTTCAACGACTACCTCCTCCGTTTTGTCGCTCACATTGTCGTTCTCATGCTCGATAAGATACGTCGCATAAGTCGTTGACGTCATGAGAGCCGCCATTTCGGAGAGAGAGTTTTTCGTTTCCGAGTTTGCAACCTTTGTCTCAAGATCAACATCGGCCGCACTGACTGCGGAAAGCGCCTGCAAAACCATCATACCGGCGAGTATCGTTCCCAAAACTCGCTTTTTCATCTTTGCAGTCTTTGCCTTTTTCATCTTTAGGTTCCTCCTATTAATTGTTTGCGCCGCACCGTTTTGCCGGCACGCTTTGCACACACCGTCCGCTGCCACAAGCGGTGAATGCAAGTAAAGGTCACATTGCTTCGCAATCTTTTCTACCTTAATAATATATAGCGCAGTACGGTTTGAATATTCCGTTAACCGTCGTCGGCGCATATAAAACGGTGCGAAAAGCAAAACGGGCACAAATCCACCTTTTACTCATACTGATAATAATACCATATTTCAGCTTTTTTGTCAAGAGTGCGAGTAAGTATGCCGTTGGGAACATCAGTTCCGCCGGTTTGTTCATAATTACGGAAAAACGAGGTCTTTTCTGTTGTAAACAAACTGTAAAGTTTAGAATACTGCACAACTTTCAGCGGCATAATTTGAACCACTCGCCGTAAATCCTCTAAAAATACGCCATTTTACAATTCTAAAGTGATATTTTCACAATTCACAAATTTTCCGAAACAATTACTTTATTTGATGAAATAATAACGTATTCCGAAATCGGTTCGCCGATTTTCCCATTTTGTGACAGATTTTTTTGTGCATATTAAACAAAAATCAAGGGTCATTTTCTACACGTTGTTAAATTCGCCGAACTGCCTCTCAAGCTCTCGCTTGACGCTTTGCAAGGGTAAATCACAGCCGCCGTGAACAGGGAAATCCACGATTTGGTAAACCTTTGAGCACTTGACAAAGCGTGTCCGTTGTGATATTATAAAAGGCGTATTCACTGTAATATACACTCGGCAAACGGAAGGATGTTCATGGCAATGGCAGACGGAGAGCATAAGGATCACCGCAAAAGAATGAAGCGGAAACTCTACGAATTCGGTGCGGATATATTCTCGGACCACGAGCTTATCGAAATGCTTTTGTACAGCTATGTTCCCCGTGTGAACACGAATCCCATGGCGCACGAGCTTTTAAACCGTGCCGGTTCTCTTGCGGAGCTTCTCGACATGAATTCCGAGGAACTTGCCGAGACAAAGAAGCTCACGCACAAGGCGGCTGAGCGCATTCCGTTTCTTCTTCCGGCGGTATACGAGGCAATTCTGCGTGAAAGCAAAAACGGCGGGAACGCAAAGGCGGTCAACACCTTTTCAGGCCTCGTTTCCCATGCCGCCTCCATGAAAACGGGCAGTCTCTGCGTATGCGCCTGCAAAAACGACAGCACAATGGGCGCATTTGCCGATTTTCCGTCCGCCGAGAACCCCGACTTTCGTCGTGCTGCAGAGCTTGCGTTTTTCTTCGGCACACGTAAGCTTTCGTTTGCGGAGCGGTCCGACGTACTCTCTCCTGTTGGTTACAACCGCTGCCGCAGCGTTCTCGGATGTGCGGAAATAAGCATCGCTCACTATCTCGTCATGTCAAAAGACAAGTGCTACGACTTCGCAAAAGGTCGGTTTATAAGTCTCGATTAAGCGTGTGCCGTTCTTACTGCGGCACTTTTTTCTCTTTACCCCATTTCGCATATCGCCGTTCCTTTCGGCATAAACTGTTTCAGTACCTGAACAAAAAAGCAGAAAAACAACGACCGAAAGGAATGACTGACATGACAGAAAACCACAAGCCCGAGGGATTTTATCTCAACACACCGGAAAACAGAGATTACACATCGACTCTCCAAGGACTGGAGTATGCGTACCTCACAGGGATGACGCTCGAAGCACGTGCGATAAAGTGCGACAACGACCACAACCTCATAGTCGAACTCGGAAAGCACCGTGGAATCATACCGAGAAGTGAGGTGCAGATGTCGTCGGGCGGCGAAAAGGTGCGTGACATAGCGGTAATAACACGGGTCGGGAAACCGGTTGCGTTCAAGGTGACGGCGGTAAACAAAAACGGCGGCGAGTATGCGGCAGTGCTGTCGAGGCGTGCGGCACAGGAGGAATGCTACGACGAATTCATATCGAAGCTCTCTCCCGGCGACATAATCGACGCAAAAATCACCCACGAAGAGCCGTTCGGAGCGTTCTGCGACGTTGGCAGGGGAATAATTTCCCTGCTCTCGGTTGACTGCATATCGGTCTCACGCATACTTCACCCCAAAGACCGTTTCGGCGTCGGTCAATACATAAAGGCGGTTGTCAAAGAATCTGCCGCAGAGACGGGAAGAATCTCACTCTCCCACAAGGAACTTCTCGGCACGTGGGAGGAAAACACGGCGGCATTTTCACCAGGAGAGACGGCGGCAGGCATTGTCAGAAGCATCGAGCCTTACGGCATTTTCGTCGAGCTTACGCCGAACCTTGCCGGGCTTGCCGAGTGGCGTGACGGAGTCGAGGAGGGTCAGAGTGCGGCGGTTTACATAAAGAGCATAATCCCCGAGAAGATGAAGGTCAAGCTCGTTATCGTTGACAGCTACAGCTCCGAAAAAGCTCCGACTCTTCCGGAGTACCGCATAACCTCCGGTCACATTGACAGGTGGAAGTACTCACCGGACTGCTGTCCCAAGGTCATCGAGAGCATATTCGGCGGCGAGGAAATCTGACGGCGGCATGAATTTCCCTCGTATCTGCGAAATCCTCACCGTTGCACTGATACTCATTTCCGGCACGGTCTGCACCGTGAGATACCGCTTTTTGCAGTTTCACGCATTCCGAAATCTACACCGTGCCTTCGGCTGCGGCAAAGGCTCATTCCCGGCGCTTGCAACCTCTCTCGGAGGGACGATAGGCGCAGGCAACATAATCGGAGTGGCAGGCGCTGTCGCACTCGGCGGCGAGGGTGCAGTCATATGGCTTGTAATCGGCGCATTTTTCGGTATGATACTCAAGTATCACGAGGTCAGAGTGTACCTCAATCACAGAAAAAGGAGTACTGACGGCGACTTTCGTGCCGGAGCGGTATACTGCACCGATAACCGCAGACTCGGCGTTTTCTTTGGCGTTTTCTGTATCGCAAGTGCGTTTCTCATGGGAAATCTCACGCAGAGCACCGCCATATACGAGGCAGTGTTTCCGCACGGCGGCGCAATCGAAAAAGCCGCTCTTTCGGCGGTACTGTTTGCGGTACTTCTCATAACGCTCTCGGGAGGGTTTGAGTCGATATCGAAAATATCCTCCGCACTCGTGCCGCTAATGGGCGTACTTTATCTCGGCACGGCACTTTACGTGATATTCATTTGCCGGAGCGAAATAATCCCCGTGACGGTACGGATATTTGAGGGTGCGTTCACAAGGTGCGGTGTGCGCTCTCTCCTCCCGGCGGCTTACGGAATGTCAAGGGGACTTCTCTCCAACGAGGGCGGACTCGGCAGCTCGTCAACCGCACTCGCAAGCACGCCGGACGCCGACGAAAACACGCCCTATCTCGGCATTGCGGAGGTCTTTCTTTCGACGGTGGTCGTGGGACTTGTCACCGCCTATTCCCTGCTCTGCTCCGGCGTGCCGCTTGACGTTCCGCACGGCGAACTCGTGAAAAACGCTTTCGGCTCGGTGACCGGCGGCTTCGGTGAATGCGTGGTGAGAATATCGACGGTGCTGTTCGCCTACACTTCGTTTTCCGGATGGTACTTTTACGGTATGCGCTGTGCCGAGTATCTGAACCCGAGGTGCGTCACGCTCTACCGCTTCATTTTCTGCGCCTTTGCTTTCGGAGGACTTTTCGTTCCGATAGAGCTTGCAATGGAGCTTTCGGCAGTGAGCGCATTCTTCATGTGCGCAGCAAATATTCTGATTCTTTCAAAAGAGAATTAGCAATTGCAGACAGTTTCAGGGTATACTCTTCATTTCGGACTGCCGTTATCCTGTCTATTTCGCAAACTGCAACGTAATACACAATAGTTGAGAATATGTACAATAAAGAAAGCCGGGTCATAAAGACTCGGCTATGTTTTCGCTGTTCGACGTTCTAATTGTCAATCGTCAATTGTCAATTGTCAATTTTTATCACGCCCAGAACATTCCGTTCGGCTTCGGCTCGGAAATGATAACGCTGCGCAAGAACGCAATCGCCTTCTCAAGTCCCTCCTTGCTCGTCATGAAGCTGTCCTCATGCTCGATGGACATAACATGATTGTAGCCGACAAGCTGAAGTGCGGAAACCATTTCCTTCCAGGTCTCTACGCTCGTGCCGTAGCCGAGGCTTCTGAACACCCAGCTTCTGTTGATCTCGTCGCTGTAGTGCTTGCTGTCAAGAACACCGTTTACGGCTGTATTGTACTTGTCGATCTTGGTATCCTTTGCGTGGAAGTGGAATATGGCGTCGCCCTTTCCGATCTCGATAATAGCCTTTGCCGGGTCGATTCCCTGCCAAATAAGGTGAGACGGGTCGAAGTTTGCGCCGATGCAGTCGCCGACCGCATTTCTGAGTTTGAAGAGCGTCTCTGTGTTGTATACGCAGAAGCCGGGGTGCATCTCAAACGCTATCTTCTTTACGCCGTACTTCTTCGCAAGCTCCGCCTTCTTTGTCCAGTACGGAATAAGTACGTCGTTCCACTGATAATCGAGTATGTCGAGGTATTCCGGCGGCCATGCGCAGGTTACCCAGTTGGGCATCTTATCCTCGGGGCTTCCGCCGGGGCAGCCTGAGAAGGTGATGACAGTGTCAAGCTCAAGTTCGTTCGCAAGCTTCAGAGCTCTGTCAAACTCGTAGTCGCACTTTGCGGCGAAATCCTTATCGGGCGATACTGCGTTTCCGTGAACTGAGAGTGCGGAAATTATCGTGCCGTACTTCGGGAAAAGCTCCTTGTATGCCTTGAGCTTCGCCTTGTCTGCGAGGAGTTCTTCGGGGTGAGAATGCGCCTCTCCCGGATATCCTCCTACACCTATCTCGACCGCTTCAACGCCGAGACCGGTTACGTATTTGAGCATTTCTTCCACCGGCATATCACCGAGCGGTACTGTTACAAGACCGAGTTTCATAGTATTTTCTCCTTTATAAATTTATTACTTATTGAAATAGTACGGTTCGCCCGTCTTTGCGGACTCATAGATACCCTCGAGTATCTGAGTTACGACGTAAGCCTGCTCGGGGAGGACAACGGGATCCTTATCCTCGAGAATTGCGTTTATCCATGCTCTTGCGTCTCTGTCAGCCGGAGAACCGAAGCCGTCACCGTCGTAGAACGCAACACCGCCGCTCTTGAGGTCGGGGTTCATTGTGTACATACGGCCGTTCTTGACGCCGTTGATTCTTACGCCTCCGGTCATTGTGTCAAGACCTTCGTTCGTGCCGCAGAGCATATATCTTGTTTCTCTGACCTCGAGAGTGTTGAGCGCCCACGAGGATTCGAGGGATACCGTCGCGCCGTTTTCCATTACGACAAAGCCGAACGCACTG
>CAKSCN010000088.1 GCA_934444485.1 uncultured Eubacteriales bacterium
GTTGGAATTAACCTCGACATATACGGAATCGTTTGCAAGAGTTTTGTCGCTTGAGGGTACGACCTTTACGACAGCAGCGCCGTTTTCGTCTGTCTCTTTGGTGCAAACGGAGGTTTTGGATCTTACCGAAAGAATTGATGAAAACGGTACGACAACCTTTTCGGAGGTCTCTGTGTCTTTTATGAGCCATTTTGCCTCAAGATACATATCCTCGGTAACGAAAACCTCTGACCCCGCCTTGTAAAACTTACCGTCGTCCGAGCGCCATTCGGCAAAGTCGTAACCGTCCGCCTTTATTTCCGGCGCTGAAAGCGTGATTTTTTCTCCGTGCTTCACAACCTTCATTTCGGGAGCGTTGCCGACAAGGGGCGTATCAGCTTCTCCCTTTGAGAACGTCACCGTATGGTATGTTCCCGGCTTTGTGGGGTCATCGGGGTAGAAGATTATGTTTTCAACAAAGAAAGCGTCGTCTTCCGGGATATCCTTACTGTTCATACGTCCGTAAGGAGAAAGGAAAAACTGTCTGAAAATACCGTTGGGATCAGTGTTTCCGGATGTAACCGCATCAAGAGGAATATATGCCTCCGTCCATTCTCCGGCAACAAGCTTTTCTGTCGCCTTTATGTCGCTTTTCGGTGCGATAAGGCAACCGCCGAGAGTTGTAAAATCAAGAGAAAGCACTGCATCGACCGGAGAAGCGCTCTTATACATATATGTAACGCCCATATACTTATAATCGCCGAGCTTTATTGCGTACTTTTCGAGATTGAGCGTAGCGGTGTTGAGATTTACGTAGCCGTTGACCGCATTGTACGGTGTCGGCACTATAAGGATACCTTTTCTCTCGCTGTCAAAGGCATAGTTTTTGTAAAGCATGCAATCCTTAACGTCGCCGATACTTATTGCTGTGTTTGTATTTATCACAAGAGCCTCCTCAGCTTTCTCAGCGGCAAGGTGCGGCGAATCCTCCGGTACAGGGGCAGCATCCTCCGCAAAGACCGGCGCAGATACTGCAAGTACAATTAGAATTGCCATGATAAAAGAAATACATTTTGTGAAGCGTGCGCTCATCTTTTTCATCAGTTATATTTTCTCCTTTCTTCTTGCTTTACTTCTCAATCGGTAATATGATTTTTGCTCCTGACGGGAGCAATGTGTCCTCCGTTTATAACGTCATCGATTATTCCCTCAACCGCATGTTCTCTGTTTGCCGCTTCAAGAATCTCGATGCAGAGAGCCGCCGGAGCGACGGTATCGGACTTTGCATAAACATAAATCTTCCCGGGTATTTCCCCTGTACGCACTCCGACCGTTATTCTTCCGGCAAACATTCGTCTTTCATGACTCGTAACGGGAAGCGGGTCGCATTCCGACGAACCCGTACCGACTATCACCGCAGGCTCATCGCACTCAAATCGGACAAGAGGCTCGGCGTCCGGGACAAGTCTTCCCTCTTCATCAACGCAGCAGCAGGTAACAAGCGCTATATCCTCACCGTCGGCATATACAGGTGTATTTTCCCGGCGCATCACAAGAGCCGCCGGACGTCCTGTCGTTTCAACCGCATCGTATGCCGTAATTTTACCGCTGGTATATCCGAACACCTCGAGCTTTCCGGGAGTATAAACGATATTGCATTCGCCGTGACCGTATTTTTCAACTTTACATTCTCCGACCTTTTTTCCGTTGAGTACAAACTCAAGAGCATCGCAGTTGGTATATGCCCACACATTGACCGTACGTCCCTCCATGCCCTTAAGATTCCAGTGCGGAAAGACATGAACCATGGGGGAGTCGGTCCAAAGGGAAACATTCTGATAAAACGCATCCTTTCTTTGTAGAAAGAGGTCAACAGCTCCCGAACCGGAACACAACCTCGGAAAAGCCGCCTCACCGAGGTAATCGGAGAAACACCATTGAAAGCCTCCGGCGAGCCATTTACGCTTCATTATGAATTTCCAAGTTTCCTCTCTGCCGAAATAGCAGGTTTCTGCGTTCCTGTCATAATCGTTTGCGCGCTTACGTCCCTCTGCGGTTCTGTCGCCGAAATATGTTCCGTATGAAGTCGTTATAGCGCAGTTTTCCGTGGACACAATCGGTTTGTCAGGGTACTTCTCGTGAAGTCCGTCAACAACGGCAAGACGGTAATTTATGCCGAGAAAGCTCATCTTATCGAAGATTGCCACCTTCTCCGCAAAACCGAAGCTTGACGTAACCGGTCTGTACCTGTCGAAGCGCCGTAACTGTGCCTCCATTGCACACTGAATGCTGCCTCCCTGTTTTTTGGCATGATAGTCAAGCTCTTCATTTCCTGTAGACCAGAAAATGACTGACGGACGATTGCGATCCCGCTTCACGGCGGACTCTATTTGTTCCAAGGATTCCTTGTTTGAATCAAAATGCCGTACCTCATCCAGAACAAGTATACCCATTTCGTCAAAAACGTCCATCTGAGCGGCGGAATGCGGATAGTGTGCGCAACGATATGCGTTGGCTCCCATCTCCTTCATCAGCCGCGCGGAATATTCGTATATGTTTTTCGGGACGGCGACTCCCGTAAGACCGAAGCTTTGATGACCGCAAACACCCTTGATTTTGAGATTTCTTCCATTGAGGAAAAAGCCGTTATCCGGGTCGAATACCGCAGTTCTGAAGCCTATTGAGGTTTCGCTTTCGTCAACCGCAACGTTGTCCTTTAAAACCTCCGTGTGAACCTTGTAGAGATTCGGCGAATCAATATCCCATAAAAGCGGCGACTCAACTCCAACCTCTGTTTCAAGGTCGCATACTCTTCTGGCGCCGACAGTACCGCAAATCTGTGCATATGCAACGCACTTGCCGTTTGCGGACAGAACTCTGTGCCGGAGAGTGACAGCTTCATCGTCGTATGTATCGTTTCTCACTGAGGTGATTATGGGAAGTTTCCAAAAAGCACCGCCCTCAAAGAGCGGGTATGCGTAAACGCCGTACAAGTCAACGCACAGCTTTGAGGTCTTTATGAGGTGAACGTGCCTGTATATCCCGCCGCCGCCGTACCACCATCCCTCAATCGGTGTCGTATCGACGTATACCGCAACAACATTCTCTTCCTCAAACGAAACATAGTCGGTTATATCAGCCTCGAATTCCGTGTAGCTGCTGAAATTTCTGCATATAAGACAGCCGTTCAGGTAAACCGTTGCATTTCCGGTCACACCCTCGAACAGAAGGGTTATCCTTTTTCCCTCATCGCCTGAGTCAAGAACAAAATGTTTGCGATACCACGCATTGTAATACTTGAAATAACCGTGTGCCGGATTTTCGTTTTTATCGTGTTCCTCCGATATGATAAAATCATGGGGAAGCGAAACCGGCTTCCACCTTCCGGGAAGAACCTCATCCGAAAACGACCACGAATCCGGGCGGTCGTAATGACGGTATGCGGCAGGTCCCGACTTCATTCGCTCGGTTTTAGCCGAAAGATAGGCATAACCGTAGCCTTTAGGTGATAATGCATCATTTTCGTCCTCTTTGTGAAAAAGCCAGTTCTTGTCAAAATTCAATATTTCTCTCATATATTAACTCCCCTAGACGCTCGTTTTTTGTTATTTTCTCCGAAATTTCGCCTGCCGACATTGTTATTTTACAATTATTGTCTAAAAAAGTAAATAACATTATGATATTATTTATATGGCAAAATGATGTATTTTAAAAAAAGAGGCGAGAAAATGATTATATCGAAAATCGGATACGAAAAATGCCGGTCCGATAAGCGTGCGACTGTTTTGGTTTACAATCAATACACCCTTCACTATGTCGTATCCGGACACGGTTACTTCAACGGTGTAAAGCTTTCCGCATACTCCGGCTTCTTCATAAGGAAGAATATGCATGTTAATTACTCGCCTGACCCAAAAGACCCTTGGGAATACTATTGGATCACCTTCAGCTCTGTCGACGATATTGAGGAGTTTATGCGAATATGCAAAATTGACAGCAACTGCTGCTTTCGCTTCAACCACCTAAAACAATTGCAGCTTATGTACGAGTATTACAACCGTCTCGAAGAGATCAACGCGGATAAGTACACAAAATCACAGCTTGCCGATATCGCACTGTCGTATCACAAGCTTGCGGACGAAACAAAATCCAACGGTAAGCCCGACAAGTACCTTATCGACGCAAAAGGGTATATGCTCATGAACTGTAATAAAAAGATTTCGATAAGAGAAGTCTCCGATAGTCTCAACATCACCCGCTGTTATCTGCGCGATCTGTTCATGAAGTATGAGGGTATTCCTCCGAAAGTATATCTCAACGAAGTAAAGCTTTCCTGCGCAAAAGAGCTGTTGATGAATCCGGAATTATCCGTTTCACTTGTTGCGAAATCAACAGGCTTTGACGATGTAATTGCGTTTTCGAGATTTTTCAAACAGCATACAGGCGTTTCGCCGAGTGAGTACAGAAAAGCATAGCGCTTTTCCGCAAGTATCTTTCCCGGCAAAAATCTCGGTGAGCTTTGCGGTTTATGGGAAAGGTACACCGATGCACCGATGCTTGAATGGCAAAAATATCACCGCCTGCTTACGTAAAAAACCGACCTCCCGATCGTTAGATTTTTGGTCTGACTCTTTGGGGGTCGGTTCATTTTTTGCATATGCACCTTTAAAAAAGACTCTCAGCGCAGCTCCGCAGCTCCTTCTCTGTAGGCTCCCGGCGAAACACCGTTTTTCTTTAAAAAAACCCGGTTAAATGTTCTGAGCGAGGAAAACCCGGACCGCAGTCCGATCTCGGTTATTGATAGCTTTGTATTCACAAGAAGCTTTTCGGCAAAATCAATTCGCAGTGTGTTGACGTATTCCTTTATTCCGCAGCCGATATTCTCCGAGAATATGTGCTGAAGCCGCGAGACGCTGATATGCAGTGTCTCTGCGACGGATAATGCCGAAAGATTTTCGTCGGTGAAATTATCGCAGCAGTGTTTTATCGCATGAAAATACGGAGTATCGCTTTCCTTGGGGAGCTTTACAACACCGACAGCTTTCATCAGCCCCGCAAGCAAGAGCCCGAGCTTCGCAAGATATACGGCGCACGCCGTCGGATTTTTGTCATTCATTGCGGAAATTTGCGACAAAAGATAAGAAAGCTCTTTTTCAAAGCCGCAAAGCTCGTCTTTGAAAACATAAGGAGTTATCGGCTTGTATGCCATGAATATCTGTGAAAGTTCTCCGAAAAATTCCGGTTCGAAGACAGCAATATATCTGTTACATTCCCCGTATAGCTTATATTCATGAATACGGTAAGGAAAAATAATTGCCGTGTCTCCTTCGGAAAGCAATTCCGTAACTCCGTCAACAGTCACAGAAAGGCATCCTTTTTTTATAAGAATAAACTCAACATGCTTGTGGTAGTGAGAGGGAAAATTTTTAGGGGGATATATTCCTATTGACGGAGTTGAATAAAGATTCCGTTCAAAAAACCCCTTCTCGTCAGTGACCGTTTTTCTCATCAGTGTTCTCCTTTCCGTTAACTCTGTCTTAATACTACCATATTTCTCCCGTAATATCAACCGCTTTTTTCGATTTCAGCACAAAATGACCGTCATTTCAAGCAATATTGTCTTGAAAATCGGATGTTCCTATGTTACACTTTAGGTACAGACATTTAATGTGAATATCAACGCATACAAAATGAAGGGAGAACACCATGCGCAGTCTGAAAATTATATATGCGGTATTTTGCTCACTTCTTGTAATGGGGTGTTGCTTGTCTGCATCAGGAGTCAATGTTTACGATACCTCTAAAGATGCAAGATCTGTTATCGGCAATGCAAACTACGATTCCTCCGAGGAGGGAACCCCGCCGGCTGCAACAAAGGAGAATGCCGAAGTCGACGGAATAAACGTCGTCGGAATACATACCGGGAGATCGGTAATGCGATATGCTTCCTTCAATGCCGGAGGCAGCTTTATAATCTATCCCAACTCAAAACTCACGGTAAAATATAAGTTTGTCAGAGCAGGGGATTCAACGACCGACCCGGCGATACTCTCATCTCTTCGCCCCGTTATCGCTTTCGTTATCAACGATACCGCGACCTTCAGGACTGTTGCGTCAAATGAAGGTCTCGTCGAGAACGAATGGTCCGAATACACCTTTGATGTCGGAAAGTACGTCTTAGCAAAGGGAACCTTAAACATCAGGCAGCTTCGTCCTTTGGGAGTCGTGACAGCCTTCACCGATGCCGAAATATCGGAGAACGGACTTAAATTCGGCGGAACCTTCGACAAAACAAGGCAGCATATCTGTGAAAAAGACACCATATATATCTCGGAGATATCGACCGCACACGAGAACTTCACCGTTACTCTCGACGCAAACGGCGGCACTTTCGATATAACCGAGCTTCGCTCCGAGGGCGGACTCCCCGTGATTCTTCCCAATGACGTTCCGGAAAAGGACGGGTACAAATTTATCGGATGGAGTCTTAAAAAGAACATCTTCGATCCGGCGGAAAGGAGTTTTGTACCTCAATCAGATATGACTCTTTATGCAGTATACAACGAAGCAAACATAGCCTTTCAGTCAAGAGCTGACGGCAAGGTCGTCGTCAAAGCTGTCAACTCCGGTATTACGTCGATTCCCTGCGGAACTCTCGAAAAGCCCGCCGGACAGATTGACGGTTACAATTCTGTTCTTGTCAGAGCGAGTGCCGACGCCGACAGCGTTCTCTCCGCCGACTGCTACGCCTTCAACTCCTCGCTTAAAAATACGACGGCTACACGCACAACGAGGATAAGAGTCACCTATAAGTATGCCCCTGCTGAGAACACAACCACAAACCTCACCGCACTGCTCACAAAAAAGCCGAGTATACACGTCATAACACTGGGTGGAGAAATTATTGAGGCTGACGATACGGTAGTCGCAAACGAGTGGACGACGGTTGAGTTTGATCTCGGGAAAAGCACAAAGTTAACGGGTCTCACCGAAAAAACTCTTGAGCACATACAGTTGCGTCTGTTAAGCTTATATGCGTCGGGCGCTCCGGAAGGTTCGAGTATAACGTTCGGAAAAAGCCCGTCGATACATATTGACCCAAACGACAAGCTCTATATAGGCGAGGTAAGTATGGTTTATAAATACGATTATGAGATTGGTTTTGACGCAAACGGCGGCGCTTATCCTCCGGACCCGGAATACATTGTCTCCGGGTTCGGTGTGAAGCTCAATGCTGCAGAGCCGCAGAGACTTGGGTATTCCTTCAAGGGCTGGGGCCTGACACCCGAAGCCGCCGAAGCTGTGATTGCAGGGTTTGTTCCGACCGAGGACATGACGCTCTATGCAATTTGGGAATCGAATCCGAACTACTCTCTCGGCGTCTCTTCACCGTGTGAGTTGTCCGGTGCGGAGCGAAGGACGATAACGGTCGGTGAAAAAATATACACGGACAGAGATGCGGTTTTCTCTCAAAGAATTCCGGAATACTTTATCGGCAGAGAATTTGCGTACACAGGCAGTACTGAAAAGAATCTGCATGTAGTGGCAAGCGGCTGGGTGTATGCACTTGTTTCAAACGCCTCGGAAAAGTTGGGTCTGGAGCAGCAGGGCTTCTCGGTTCTCGGCAGCATGCCGGCAAAGCTTGTCTCGGACGAGATTGACGAGGAATTTACCGTTTTGTGCCGTCATTTTACCGAGCAAGCGGACGTAACCTTCGGTGCATCGGCAATCATCATTACCGAAATAACCTTCCCGGATGATTCTCTGATCGCAGGAGAGGTTATTATAAAGCCGGCCGAAAAGCTTGCCGAACATCCGGAGTATTCGGAGTATCTGAACGGTAACCGTAAATTCGGAGGCTGTCCTTCAATAACGGAAACACCGGACGGCAGATTGTGGCTCAGCATTACCTCCGGCGGCGCCGGAGAAGATATGTACAATTACGCAATGCTCTATTGCAGCTCCGACGGCGGTGAAAATTGGGGGGAAGCGGTACTCGTCGTTGACCCTAAAACCCCGATAAGAACCTCTGAGCCTCTGACATGGTGCGATCCCGACGGCAGGCTGTGGTTCTTCTGGAGTCAAATGTACACCCCAAGCAGAGTCAACAGTGACGGCAGAATGGGCGTGTGGTGCATGTATTCCTCCGACGGCGGTGAAACATGGAGTACTCCGGTGCGCATAGCTCACGGCTTCTCGAATCAGAATCCTATTGTCCTCTCGGACGGCACATGGATGCTTCCGGTCAATATCTGGAACAACAACAACAGCCATCCCGAGCTCAGAGAGCTTCAGAACCCGACAGTCTATACCTCTGTCGACAAGGGCGAAACGTGGGTGCTCAAGGGTATATGCAAAAATCATTCCGCTTCAACATTCATGGAAAATGCCGTAATTGAGCTTTCGGACGGACGCCTTTGGATGACAATGCGAACGAACGGAGCAGGGGTTGAGGAAACCTTTTCTACGGACGGCGGTGCAACCTGGACGGATGCGGTTAATGCGGGCATATCGAAAACAAGCGGGCGAACCGCAGCAGATAAGCTTCCGAACGGCAATATAATAGTTGTTTCACATGATGATGAATTTGCTGACGGAGCGAGAGCGTATCTCACAATATGGCTCTCGGAGGACGACGGCGAGACCTTCCCGTACAAGCTGCTTCTTGACGAGGTCGGCTGGTATCCGAATACTGTCGTCGGCACAGACGGTGAAACAATATATATAACCTATGACCGCGGAAGAGAGGCTGGCGGCTGTGCGATGCTTGCAAGAGTCACCGTCGCCGACATCAAGGCCGGAAAGCTTGTCACAGACACCTCCTTCACAAAGTGGCTTGCAAATAAAGGCAACTGTAAAATCATAGATAAAGCGACAGTCACCTTTGATACCGACGGCAACGATGCGGTTTCCCCCATGACATTCACCGTAACTGTTAACTCGAACGGCTCGACAAATCCCGTTCCCTTCGCTGTAAAAGTACTTCCCGCGGCACAAAAGAACGGATATACCTTTGACGGTTGGGCAACCGTCAAAAACGGCGACGCCATATATGCGGCAGGAACAAATTACACACCATCCTCGATGAACGAAACACTCTATGCGGTATTTGTCGAATCGGAAGTGCATGAGGTAACAATTTCCTTCACAACGATTCGCACCGACGGCGAGTTTCCCAACAAGGATAACCTTGCAAAGATAACCGTCTCAAACGCCTCAGGAGTCGTCGCAACTCTTTTTGAACCCGAGAACTGTACTTCGCCCGTGATTTCACTCGCAACAACACTCTCAAGCGGACACTATACTTACCGGATAGAAAAGAACGGATATCTGCGGTATGACGGCGAATTTGAAGTTGCGGATTGTGCGGTCATTTCAGAAAACGCCGTGCTTGTCGCAGGTGACATCAAAGAAAGGCTTGACGCCGTTTGCGGTGACGGCAAAGTAGATATCTACGACTTTATCCGCCTCATCAGGGGCTTTGACCCTTCCTCCTCGCAGGAATTCAGAAACGCAGTCGATATTAATGAGGACGGTTTCGTGACAATTGAAGACCTTGCGGCGCTCAAGGTCTCCTTTTCGAAGAATGCGGACGACAGCTAATTAACTCAGCCACCTTACTCTCCTTATGTGCCGTACGGCACAAGACCGAGTCTTCTTTTACGGATACGGAGACTCGGTCTTTTTTAATGAGTAACCGGAAAGCTCTTTATTGAGAACACCGTTCAAGAAGGCTGAAGCTTTTTCAGAAGACCTATTTATGTAAAATCAAGATGCTTTACTACGCCTGACTAACCGCAACGGGTCTGAGACAATGAGATAAATTTAAAAGTATTCCCTTGCGGTGTAAAACCCGAAGCGGTTGTTTTCTTTGTACCCTCCGAGCTCAACATAATCTTCGGCAAATATTTGATGTGTTGTCAGTCTTTGTTTCCGCAAAAAATGTCAAATCATATAAACTATAAACCAACGCAAAAAAAAGCCGCCCGGCAATAAAGGCGTTTTGCCTCTATACCGGGCGGTCTGCTATGCCGTTACCAATTTCCTGTTCGGAAAGCTTTATTTAGTGTTACTTTGTTTCAGCCTTTTTGATTTCGGGCTTTGTGATAATTACCTTCTTATCCTTTTCAACCCATTCGACGCTTGTACCGAGTTCTTCTGAAATAAAGCGTATAGGTGTGTAGGTGCGGTTGTTTTCGATAAATGCCGGTGAATCGAGCTTGATTTCCTTGCCGTTTACCTTCACTGTTGCAGCGCCGATGGTAATAAGTATAGTTACATTCTCATCGGTTTTAAGGTTTTTACCCGTAATGGTTACAAGCTGTTTTTCGCCGTCCCATTCGACCTTTGCGCCCAAGTTTTCGGCAACAAACCTTGCCGGAAGCATTGTGCGGTCTTTTTCGATTTTCGGAGCAACATCGTTCGATTTCGTTTCTCCGAATACCTGTGCGTCCTTTTTGCCGATTGTTAAGATAATCTGATTTATCGAATTATCCTTTTCCGTCCATTTTGCATAGAGTGTGAAGCTCTTTGTCACCCTTGCGGAAAAATCGTATTTGGTCTTGAGTTCCTTATCCGAGTACCAACCGTCAAAATCAAAGTTTTCCTTTGTCGGCGCTGTCGGCTCTTTCATAACGCTGTTTCTTGTAACG
>CAKSCN010000089.1 GCA_934444485.1 uncultured Eubacteriales bacterium
GTATACCGTCAGCTTCTTGTCCGAATTTATCGGAGGTATACAACCGCCCGGGCATTCTCTGACGCACGCACCGCACTTTCTGCAAAGCGGTTCTCCGCTATAGAGAGGATCCGGCTCAAGCTCAGCGTCGGTGAAGATAAACGCCACTCTCTGCAATGGCCCGAACTCTTTCGTTAAGAACATCTTGCTCCAGCCGATTTCGCCGAGTCCGCAGGCAACGGCGGCAAGTCTGAAGTGAAACTGCAAATCCGGCGGCACCTTCCCCTCTCCGACGGCTCTCGTGAACTGAACAGAACGGTGGTGTGAGGTCTTTGTTTTTTCATGTTCGCTGACCTCGATCTGCTCTTCCGGCGAAAGGCTGTTTCCGGGTGAGCCGTCCATATCCGACACCGCACCTCTTGCGCCCGTATTACGGTACACAACCGCCTCGTAACCGGCGTCCTCTATTACCTTTCCGACGCTGTAAAGCACTGCCGGCGCATAGATTTCGTTAATTCCGCCGTATGCCATTGACGGATACTGGTAAAACTGTGTTCCCTCTTCTATACCCCTCTGGACGCCTCTCGGTATTCTGAACACAAATCCGATGACGCTTTTTACATTTGGGAACAAAAGCTGCGGATTCATGACGTCGGGTGCGCCCTCAAATCTGTCTATCGAACCGATTCCGCACATATCCGCACCGGCTTCAAGCGCCGCTTTTTTTATCATTTCCGATGTAAGCACTGCTTTTTCCTCCTATACTGTTTATTTATTCATATGTTTGCAGTTTGCTTCTTCGTCCGAAAAGGACTCCGCAAGTATGTCGTCGCCGTCAAGGTAAACGAGTGAGTTTTCGTATACCTTCGCACAATAGCCGCACTCTTCGCAGTGTTTGCCGCAGGTCATCACGGTTTTTGCAAAGTCCTTCGGGAAACGGCTGTTGTCGATAATATACGGGTACAGCTTCGCCGTGTGAGACGGTTCGAGGAGATCCGTGACCGCTCCGCTGTAATTTTCTCTCACGTATGCTCCGAGGATTGCCGTCGGATTGGGATTTACTCTTGTTGCAAGCTTTGCCGAGACGAAGTATTCATCATAAAGGTGTATATCCTCGGGTCTTACAAAATTCGCATTGCGAACGAGAGCAGCTCTGTTTTCGGGCTTTAAAATATATTCGTGGCAAAGCCCTACAAACTCATATGCGTTGTCCATGCGTGACGAACCCGTCTCATGTGCGACAAGGTTATCGTGAAAGGTATGCGCCGAGCAGTTGTTGAGGCATCCGCTGTTGGCGAGCATATGAAGCTTTTTCCCATTTTCGGTGCAGTACTTCGCTATTCTCTTTATCGCTTCAAGGTCACGGTTCAGCTCACGTTTCAGGTAAAAGCTGTCGAAAAGCTCCGAGACATAGTCTATTCCCTCAATGCTTCCGATTGCCATATTAACCGACGCTCTCACATCAAGCTCCGGAAAATTCGCCTTGATAAACTTTGCGATAACAGGCGAGGTTGTTGTCACCGAAACGACGTTATACTTATTTCCGAGGTAATCCACCGTATCGCCTATTTTCGTAAAAAGACTTCTCGAAAGCGCACCGTCGCCGTAGCAGTTGCCGTTGAAAAGCACATTGAAGCGAAGTCCCTCACAGCAGAGTCTTTCGAGATCCTTTTCGGTTTCCGTCACAATCTCATACGGCGAATAATCCTCGGAATTCAGCTGCGAATTGCGTCCGTTCGGAAAATCGCCCCATGAGAAATACACCTCGTCAATATGCGCCTTGCACTCGACGATTTTGTCAACAAAGCTTTTGTTACGCCGCAAGCTGTAGCCGACTGAGTATTTCACGCACATCCCCCCATTCTCGTTTACATTATAACTCTCTCACGCTAAAAAAGCAATTGACAAAACGTTCAGTTTGTTGTATAATACAGTCAAAGTAACAGGTGAGGTGTTTTGATGAAAAACTGCGATATACTCTTTTTGTCCGGGAACGCCGTAATGGCGGAGTATCAATATTCGCTCACGAATTTCAACAGCGAGGCGAACAGCAAAAACCTCTGCGCCGTGTCGAAAAAAGGGGATCGTCCGTGGAGCAGGCTCATGCTCATAAAGAGCGGTACGGCAAAGTTTGAGGGGAAGGGCTTTACTCCGTTTTACGCCGGGAAAGGCAGTCTTCTCTACTATCCGACAGACTGTGAGTTCTCTGTTTCATGGGAGAACAGTGAAAAGCATTCCGGCGAAAAGATTCTGTCGAAGATTATGGCATTCAAGCTGTTTGACAGAAACGGACGTGAGCTTTTATTCTCGGATGCTCCGACGGTATTAAAGAGCGACTGCGCAGAAGCCGAGAACGAAATTTTCGACAAGGGCATTGCGGCATATTCCGGTGCGTCCGTCACTTCAAAGCTCATTTGCACCTCCCTCTTATTCGAGCTGTTTGCGGTGCTTTTGTCTCCGTCCTCCGGTCATGAATGCGACCGTTTCGGCGTACAATCGGCTCTTAAATACGTAAACAACAATTTCAAATCGGAGATAACGCTGGAAAAGCTTCTCGCCGTAAGCCACACAAGCGAAAGCACTCTGCGCCGAGGTTTTATCGCCGAGGTCGGTCTGTCGCCCGTGCGGTACATAAACAAGGTGCGCATGAACAAGGCATACGAGCTTCTGACGGGGACCGAAATGAGTGTTGGAAGCATAGCGACCGAGGTCGGGATACCGGATATATCGTATTTTTCAAAAATTTTCAAGCTTTTTTACGGCATAAGCCCATCGCAGGTACGGTCTAAATCAGTATAAAATATGCAAGGAAAAAGAGGAAAACGCCCGAAAACGCTTTCCTCCGTATTTTTTTACCTATTTAGTTTTTCTTTTTAAGCACGACGTTTGCGTCGCCGATATATTTCCTCATCATTTCGAGCATGGGGGCGTTGAGCGAAATACCGCCGCCGGAAAAACGCACCATACGATTCGTGTCGGTGAAGTAAAGTATTGCGCCGGTAGTGCCGTCGGCGAATATTTCAAGCAGGTTTTCCACCTTTGCAAGAATAGGCGCTTTCTCGGACGGGAGTCTCAGATACAGCGTATATTCTCCGCCGTGCGTCTGCGAAACGGGGCTTCTGTACGGCTCGTTCGGGCTTACACTCGGCTTTGAGTCGCTGACCGTTCTTGTCTGCGGCATATTGGGTTGCGGTGCGGCTTTCTCTTTCGGTGCGCTCACCTCCGGCTGTGTCACCGAGGACGGCATATTGTCGTGTGTGTATATCGGGAAAACGTCCTTAAGAATGAGCTTCGCCTCGTCGTGAGATTCCTCGCCTGCTTTTCCGAACGCCTCCTTTACCGTCACCTCGGCGTGTATTCCCAGGATCGGGTCGCCGGAGAGGCTTGCTTTCAGTTCCTCGTAAACTCTCGGAAAAATTATAAGCTCCGCACTTCCCGTTAAGTCCTCAAAAGAGGCAAAAGCCATGCGGCTGTCGTTTTTCGTAGCCTTTACTTTGATATTTTTGACCATGCCGATAAGCGACACTGTCGATTTGTCCTTTACTCTGCTTTCGGAGTCGGGATTTACCGCTTCAAGCACCTCGGAGACCGTCGCCGCACCTATCGCTTTTGCGTATTCCGCATAGTTTTCGAGAGGATGACCGGAAAAGTAAAGTCCCGACGCCTCTTTTTCAAACTCGAGAAGCTGTTTTTTGGTAAACGGCTCGGTTGAATCGTACTTCAGAACAAGCTTGCCGTCATCGGCACCTGCGGCGGAAAACATATCCATCTGACCGGACATCATACTGCTCTTACGCTTTGCCAAAAGCTCAAGTGCGCTGTCGCACACCGACAGCATTTCATCTCTTCGACGACCGAGGCAGTCGAGTGCTCCGCTTTTTATGAGAAATTCGAGTGCGTTTTTGTGAAGCTGGCTGTCGTACATTCTCGTCAGAAAGTCCTCGAAATCCGAGAATGCTCCGTTTCTCTCTCTTTCCTCGATAATTTTTTCAACAAGCGTTCTTCCGACGTTCTTTATTGCCAAAAGTCCGTATCTTATGCTTCCGTTATCCGCCGCAAAGTGAACGCCGCTTTTGTTGACGTCGGGCGGAAGTATTTTTATGCCCATTGACGCACAGTCGGCTGTATACTTGAAGATTTTCCCGTCGCTGTCGGTAACGCTCGTGAGAAGTGCCGCCATATACTCAGCAGGATATCTGCACTTAAGGTAAGCGGTTCTGTAGGCGACAACGGCATATGCGCAGGCATGAGACTTATTGAAGGCATATTTTGCGAAATCCGCCATTTCGTCGTAGATTTTCTCTGCGGTTTCCTTTGGCACTCCCATTGCAATTGCACCCTCGCACTCTGTTGTGCCGTCGTCGTTCTTTTTGCCGTAGAGGAAAAATTCACGCTCTTTCGCCATTTCGGCGACTTTCTTTTTGCTCATCATGCGCCTTACGACGTCCGCTCTGCCGTATGAGTAGCCGGCAAGAACACGAAAAATCTGCATGACCTGCTCCTGGTACACGATACAGCCGTTTGTGACCTCGAGTATATCACGGAGCCGAGGGTCGTCGTATTTTATCTTTTCGGGGTTACGCTTATTCTCGATGAACTTCGGTATGCTGTCCATGGGTCCCGGACGGAAAAGCGAAATTGCGGCGGTTATATCCTCGAGGGACTCCGGCTTCAGTCTTTTGAGAAGCGCTTTCATGCCGCCCGATTCAAGCTGAAACACACCGTCCGATTCGCCTCTTGAGAGCATTTCGTAGGTTGGAACATCGTCCTGCGGTATTCTCTCAATGTTAAAATCAGGCACTCTTTTCCGCACGTCAAGTTCGGCGTCGTGAATAACGGTGAGATATCTCAGCCCGAGAAAATCCATCTTGAGAAGTCCGAGGTCGGCGACGCTGTTCATCGTATACTGAGTGACGACGGCGTCTCCGTTCACCGAAAGCGGAACGTAATCGTCAACCGGCTTATCCGTTATCACAACTGCGGCGGCATGGGTCGAGGCGTGGCGAGGCGCACCCTCAAGGCTTTTTGCGACGTCGATAAGCTTTCTGAGTTTAAGGTCGCTTTTGTACAGGTCACGCAGCTCAGGCGTCTGCTCGAGTGCGCCCTCTATCGTTATGCCTATGGCGTTCGGAATAAGCCTTGCGACGCTGTCAACATCGGCATACGGCATATCGAGCGCCCGTCCGGTATCGCGAATTGCCTGCCTTGCAGCAAGCGTTCCGAAGGTTGTTATCTGCGCAACATGGTCACGGCCGTAGCGGCGTGCGACGTAGACAATAACCTCTTCACGGCGCTCATAGCAAAAGTCGGTATCGATATCCGGCATACTCACACGTTCGGGGTTTAAGAAGCGCTCAAAGAGAAGATTATACTTTATCGGGTCGATATCGGTAATTTCAAGGCAATATGCGCAAAGGCTTCCCGCACCGGAACCTCTGCCCGGCCCTACAGGGATATCGTTTTCCTTTGCGAAGCGGATAAAGTCCTCGACAATGAGAAAATACTCGACGTATCCCATTTTCTCGATTACGCCTATTTCATATTCGAGACGTTTTGTGTAAACCTCTTCTTTATCGTCGCCGAAAACGCCGGCTTTCTTTCTCTTTTCGAGACCCTTTTTGCAGAGCTTCACGAAGTATTCGGTCGGAGATGAGCCGTCGGGCGTCTTGAAAGCCGGGATATACTGGTGCGTGAAGTCGAATTCAAAATTGCACATATCGGCGATGAGGGCGGTATTCTCTATTGCGTTCTCGTATTTTCCGAGTGCTTCACGCATCTCCTCCTCGCTCTTGACGTACATTTCATCGCATTCAAAGGAGAGCGAGTTTTTCGTCTGTATTGAGGTGAGTACACGCTGAATTTCCGCATCCTCACGGCGCAGATAGTGGCAATCGTTGGTTGCGACAAGGCGCACGCCGAGTTCACGTGAGAGCATTGCAAGGTTGTCGTTTATAATGCTCTGACCCTCTATACCGTGGTTCTGCACCTCGAAGAAATAGTTTTCTTTTCCGAAAATATCAATATACCGCTCTGCGATTTTCCGTGCGCCGTCGATATCTCCCGAGAGTATCGCTTTGGGTACTGCGCCGCTCATGCAGGCGGAAAGCGCAACAAGCCCCTCGGAATGCTCGGAGAGAAACTGCATATCTGTACGGGGCTTTACGTAAAATCCCTCGGTAAAGGCGTCGGACACTATCCTTATGAGGTTTTTGTATCCCGTCTCGTTTTTGCAAAGGAGGACGAGGTGATTGTATGCGCTGTCGCCGACTCTTTCCTTATGCTTGCGTGAATCGGGTGCAACGTAGACCTCGCAGCCTATAATCGGCTTTATGCCGTTCTTTTTGCAGGCTTTGTAAAACTCTACCGCACCGTACATAACTCCGTGGTCGGTGACGGCGGCGGCGGTTTGCCCCACCTCGGCGAGTCTTTCGGCAAGTCTGTCTATACGGCACGCACCGTCAAGCAGACTGTATTCGGTATGGAGGTGCAGGTGTACAAACGGACTCGACACAATATCCCTTCTTTGCTCAATCTTTATTTTTCAAGGCAGTTTTCTTCGTAAAACTCTTCTATTTTCTTCAATCTGTGGTTAACGCAGGATTTTGTCACATGAGGCTCATGCAGCTCGCCGAGTTCGAGAAGAGAGGCTTCGGGGTTGTTTATCCTTATGTTTGCCGTCTCACGAAGCTCGGGCTTTAGGTATTCAAGCTTTCCGTCGGCGATTATTCTCTCTATCATCTCAACCTGGCGGTTTGCGGTGTTTGCGGTTCTCGTCATATTCGCAAGGTCGCAATTCTGGACACGGTTTACGTTGTTGCGGATATCACGCTCGATTTTGGCGTCTGTGTAGTCAAAGCTGCATTTGAGCGCACCGAACAGCGCAAGAAGATCAACTATGGTGTCGCTGTCCTTGAAGTAGACGACATAATACGCTCCCCGCTTTGTGTACTTCGGAGAAAAGCCGAGCGTTTTGAAAAGGTACAGTATTTCTCTCGACAAGCTGAAGTGCTGGACAACAAGCTCGAGGTGGTATGATTTATTCGGAGACAGAACATTTCCGCACGAAATAAACGCACCTTTGAGAAACGCCGCAGCACATTCGTCGCACCGAAGAATATCTTTGTTTATGCGGTATGTACTTATTCTTTCGCCGGACTCGCCCTCTGAATACTTCTCAATTATTTCTGCGGCGTCGGCAGAGATACGATGCTCACTCTTTTCACCGCTTCCCACCGTTTCACGCACGCAGGCGGTATTCGGGAAGCACTCAGCGATAAGGGAGGCCGCAAAGTCGGAAACGGCGGCATTTTCCGAAATAAACTTCACCGTCGGCATTTCAAAGCGGTTTGCGGTAATAAGAAGTCCGTACAACAGCGAGAGCCGACAGCACTTTTTCGTTATCTTCGACGCTTGGAGGATCATTTCACTCTTTACACGTCTTGTGAAGGTTTCCTTTCTCATTTCAACACCACTATCTCCGGTTCGAGAGTCACGCCGAAGCGTTTCATAACGGTTTCCTGAACGTACTCTGACAGCCTAATTACATCGTTTGTCGAAGCTCCGCCTCGGTTCACGATAAAACCGGCGTGCATTTCGGATATCTGCGCTCCGCCGACAGCATACCCTTTAAGTCCGCACTGTTCGATGAGCGCACCGGCAAAGTGTCCCTCGGGGCGTTTGAACGCACTGCCGCAGCTCGGAAGCTTGAGAGGTTGCTTTGCGCAGCGCTTCGCCATATTTTCCTCGCAAAGACGCACTGACTCATCGGCATTGCCGGGGGTAAGTTCGAGTACTGCCGAAAGAATGACGTGATTTTTCCCGGTAAAAAAGCTGTGTCTGTAAGAAAAATCAAGCTCATCGCCGTTTATCGTTTTCACCTTACTCTCTGCCGAGTCGAAATACTTCACTTTCCGCACGACGTTTGACATTTCGCCGCCGTAAGCTCCTGCGTTCATAAACACGGCGCCGCCGACAGAGCCGGGTATTCCGTAGGCAAATTCGAGTCCGCAGAGTCCCGACTTTGAGCATTTGAGTGCAAGTGCGGTGAGTGACGCTCCGCATTCGGCGGTACAGATATTGTCGGAAAACGATATACTTTTGGCAGAGCCTATAAAGATAAGTATTCTGTCGTCGGCGGAATACCCTTCGTCGAGAAACAGAAGATTGGAAGCATTCCCTATAACACTGTATTTACGTCCGTTCACAGTCAAATACTCCGCAAGGGAGCAAAGCTCCTCCGTACTTTTCGGGAAACAGCACAGCTCGGCATTCCCCCCTGTTTTCATCGAAGAAAGAGGAGCAAGAGGAACATTTTCACGTATATCAAGCGTCGGGAATTTTTCCTTCAACGACGCCGCATATTTACTCGGCATTATATCACCTCGAAATTATCGGTTTCGTAAATTATGAGTGTGCGGCACACACCGCTCCGATAGTATTATATCACACTCTTTCACATTTGAAAAGCAATTACACACACTTTTTCAAATAATTTACAAAAAGAAAAGGAGACGGCCTAAACCGTCCCCGAAAATAAGCTTTTTCGTTCTTACTTCTTCTTTGCGATGGCGTAAGCGATAGGACCTGCGAGGCAAACGGAGGAATAGAGACCTGCGATTATGCCTATGATAAGGGGAAGTGCGAAGTCCTTTATTGTGGGAACGCCGAGAATGTAAACCATTACTATCGTAAAGAGAGTGGTAAGAGTTGTATAGAGCGAACGGTTGAGCGTCTGCTTTATACTCATGTCGATAATCTGTGCGTAGGTGTGACCTGCGGCGTTGAGCTTCATGTTCTCACGTACACGGTCGAAGACGATGATCGTTGCGTTGATCGAGTAACCGAGGATTGTGAGGATTACTGCGATGATGTTGGAGTTTACGGGTATCGAAAGGATGGATGTAAACAGGATAACAACGAATATATCGTGCATAAGGCAGACAACCGACGCAACGGCAAAGCTGAACTTAAATCTTATCGTGATGTAGAGAAGCATGAGTACTACAGCTATGGTTGCGGAGGTAACTGCTGAATTCTTAAGGTCATCGCTTATGGAAGCGGAAACATTCTCATTGCTCGAAAGAGCGGTGTCTTTATCAAGACCGAACTTTTCAATGACAGTATCGATGAGTGTGTTTCTCTCTTCGGTGGTAAGCTCCTTTGCACGGATCATAACGCCCGTGTCGCCGGAAGCCTTAACAGAGGAGAGCTTATCGCCGATAACCTCGGCAACGGTTGCCTCAACCTCCGCTCTTGTGTCGGAAGTGATGCTCTCGGGAAATTCCATTACTATTTCCGTACCGCCGGCAAAGTCAACGTCAACGTTAAAGCCTATTGCAAAGAAGCATACAACGCCGATAACAACAAGTGCAAGCAGAGCGCAGAACAGTTTATTTCTGTTTTCAACAAAGCTGAAATTCTTCATTTTTCCGTCCTCCTTACGCATTCTCGTTTTCGGTCTTTCTCTTCTTTGCGCCGTAGAGCCATGTGTTCTTTATTCCGAACGCATCAAACGCATTGAGAAGTACCTTTGTAACGGCAACCGCCGTGAAGAGTGCGACAACAACGCCTATGAGAAGCGTTACGCCGAAGCCCTTAACCGAACCCGTACCGAACCAAATAAGCACGAGAGCGGCGATAATCGTCGTGATATTGGAGTCGAGGACAGCGGTAAACGCTCTGTCAAAGCCTGCCTTAACCGAAGCTTTTATGGACTTACCGAGTTCAAGCTCCTCACGGATTCTCTCGTAAATTACGACGTTGGAGTCAACCGCCATACCTATTGTAAGTATGATACCCGCAATACCGGGAAGCGAAAGGTTGACCTTCCAGATAACGATGATTGCGCAAACAAGAGAGGTGTAGAAGAAAAGCGAAACAACGGAAACTATGCCGGGAATTCTGTATACGCAAATCATGAAGATAACGACAAGGATAAGACCGATTATACCTGCCGTAACGCTCGTTTCAAGCGCCTTATCTCCGAGAGTCGGTCCGATGTATCTTGTTTCGGAGTCGGTGAGCTTGAAAGGAAGCTTACCTGCCGCAATGATGTCTGCAAGCCACTTTGCATCTTCTGCGGTAAACTTTCCGGTGATAACCGCATTGCCGCCGTCTATTCTCGACGAAACGGTCGCTCTCGACTGCTGCTTGCCGTCAAGCTGAATCTCAATCCAGTTTGAACCGTTTGCCATCTTGGAGGCTCTATCAGTGCCTTCGGCAAACTTCGTTGCGCCCTCGGAGGTGAGTACGAGAGATACAAAGTACTGTTCAACGCCGGTGCCTGTGGGGTCACCGAAAGATGCATATGCGTCGGCAACGTCGGTACCGTTTATTACAACGTCTCCGTTGGAGTCAACGAAAGTAAGCTCTGCCGTGGAGCCGAGCTTCTGGACCGCCTCTTCGGGGTCGGTAATCTGAGGTATCTCTACCTTTACTCTCTTATCGCCGTACTTAGAAACGGTTCCCTCGGTGTATCCGAGAGCGTCGAGACGGCTGGTAAGCATTGTTACGACAACATCCATGTTTTTGTCTATATCTTCGGCGGACATACTC
>CAKSCN010000090.1 GCA_934444485.1 uncultured Eubacteriales bacterium
ATACACGGTCATGAGCCTTGAGAACGGCGAACTCCGCTACATATTTTTCGAGAAGAATTTCGGAATGTCGAGATCTCCCACGGCTCTTGCTATTGTTGCATATCCGGAGATGAGTGAAAAGGTGAGCGAGTATATCCCCGACTACATGAACTTTGCGGAAAATCTTGAAAAGCTCGTGCAAGCCGACGACCTGCCGAAAAAGATTCTTTCACGCCGGCATTATCCGTACACCGACTTTTTCCTGCGTTTTCAGAGAAAAGCCGAAAATGTACTCCCCGATGCGGACGGTTTCACGTACAGTCCCGATTCGGAGTACACATTTGACGACGTAAAGGGCTTTGAGACACAGGAAGAGATACGTGAAGCGGCGGAAAGAATAGGACAGCCGTTTGCCGTGCATTCGCTTGATGAAAACAGCCCTGAATATTCTGTATTGAGTCTTAAGAACAGGTCGCTCTGCTACTGCTTTTATATCGGAAACAGAGTCGTGTTTATGGTCAAATACCCGTCGCTTGCGAATACGGAGGAGTTCTACTCGTATCTGCGTCAAGAGGATTACCCGTCTGAGGTGCTGAAATAGGTATATGTGATGAAGAAAAAAGTCTTGAAAGTAAAAAACAGCGATAATAACGAATCCCATGCATACGGCGTTATCGGTTCTCTCAAAAAAATACGGTATGCTGTTATTTTGATCGTGTGGGTAGCGTTCAGAGTATTTACCGACTGCAAAGGAATTGAGATACAATATTACGGTACTCGTTCGCCGACTTCTTTTGCTGATATTTTGCTATATATTGCCGTTTCATTGGCATTCTTTGCATACGAAATACATCTGCGCAAAAAGTATTCGCTGCCGAAATTCAAATTTGCATATGCGTTTTCCAAAGGAGAGCTGATACTTTTTTATGTGATACTTATTTCGGAACTGTCATATGGGGAGTGGGTGCAGGAGCTGTTCAGAAAGATTGTCGGGTAGGTTTATGTGCGACAATACCCAGATTGGGGAAATATGGTTTATATCCCTCAGGTGAAACTCCAAAACAGCAATGTCGGTACTTCCGGCAATAATTTACGAGGTGTAATATGAAGATAATATCAAAGGTATCGGCAATTTTTCTTTCGCTCCTTTTACTCTGTTCTTGTTCAAAACAGGACTTTTTGAAATACAGATTGTCAATACAGGACAGCATAATGTCAGAAGAAGATAGGGTTCTGAATAATGTCACGGAGCTGATTAAACAGAAGGATACGGACGCACTTATTGATATGTTTTCCGCTCATGCAGTTGAGAATGGGACGAGCAAAATCGAAGAAAATCTCAAGCTTTTGGAAGAGATTTTAGGATTAGAATATGAAACAGATAAATGCGCCGGTTACGGTTCTGGGAAGACCTTTCCTTCATACTACATAGTTGACGATGTATTGAAAATTACAAAGCCAGATAAGGTACTGTATTTGCAGATTCGATTTGTTACTAAGAATGAAGAAGATGCGGATGATATAGGTGTTCATAGGATGATTCTTGTTTCTGAAAAAGGGCACGGAACATTTAACAAAGAGGTAGCAGCTGACCCCGACAGACAATATGGCGTGTACATAGACGAACTGATATTTGAGGACGAAGGCGGAAGTGAGAATGAGTCGCAGGAGGAAGTGCAGGATGAGGCGGTAAGCGAACCGCAGACCACGGAGCTTTAACGCAACTTTTTGAGGAGGCAGTTATGACAAAGAAATTATTATCGGCAACACTCATTGCGGTGCTTCTTTTGACAGGTTGCTCGATTGATCGGCTTCAGCTTGAGCAATTCGGGCAAATACGCAAAAATACGGACGATTTATACACGGATGATTTTGTTGAAATGCTGTTCGATGAAGACGTTAGCGAAAGCGAAAGCAAGGAGGACAGTCTTGCCGCTCTTTTTTCCGAAACCGCAAAGAGCGCAAACGGTGATATCAAAGCTGAAATTTCGGAATTGATCGAATTCTTCTCAAACAAAGAGGGCGAGATCGAATGGCGAGACAACGGAGGCGGTGCTTCAAAGTCTGCCGATCACGGAAAAGTAAATGAAACCGTGCTGGACGGATATGTTGTCACAATGAACGGCATCGACTACAACCTCGTTATCGCCGCTTGTTCAAGAGACACAGAGAACAGCGACAATATCGGTATCTATTCGATATACTTCAACGAAGTACAGCTCTTAAACGGCAAGTTTGACCACAGTGAAGACCCGGCGTACACAGCATGGTACGACGAAAGACCGTTCGGTGTAAGTTCACCGTTGTTTGACAAAGATGATGCGGCGTGACAAAATAACAGTATAAACCGACATGATTGTTATGAGCATTTCACCGCCCGTAAGATAGGAGGACGAGTATGAAGCGAAGACGATGTGTATTAACGGCAGTAGTATTGCTTTTTGTGCTTTCAATTGTATTATGTGTCCTGTCATTATATTGGCTCATGCCGGTTCATAGTCGGCACGCCACAATAACTCTGCGAAGCGGATATCACAACAATATTGGTGGTGATGCGGTCGTTCTTGAAACAGTATCCGAAAAATCGGTACTTACGTTTGACGACGGAGTACACTTGACGGGAGGCTTCCCGGAGTACTACAGGGACAAACTGCCCAAGTCGTTTGAGCAAAACACTCCGCTTGAGGTTACATTCAATTGGCAGTGCTTTGCTTGCGGAGCGGATGAACACACGGAGACTGTAAGCCTGACCTTTAAAAGTGCGAAGAGTGTATATGACAAGGGACTTTTCATATATCCGCAGTACAATGCCGAGGACTTTCGCACATACCTGCATTTCATTTCCGGCAAAGAGCATAAATGCTTCTTAAAGGACAACGCACTCGGTGTATGGAAAGAAACCGTCGATTATCCCACCCCCGAGCTATTTATACGTGACGATACCGGCTACAGCAGGTTTTCGTACGGCGATAAGGTTTCGTGGAGATGAGTAGTTTTGCCGTCGCTGGACTGAAAAAGCTACCTTAATACATAAAAAGGAGTGACCAACATGAAAACACCGATTATAATATGTGCCGTAATACTTGTAATTTCACTGTTGTACAACCTTGCTTTTGTATGGGTGTTTTTGCCCACAAACAGTGAAAAGGGAACTTTGACACTTGTCGCAAACGATTATTATTCGATTGATTCCGTTGTTTTGAAACAGTACCGTGACGGCAAATGCATAGATGAGTATGAGCTTAAAATCCAAAATCCGCTTAACCGCTTGGATTGGCGCAAATACAAACTTCCCGAAATTCCGAACGAAGAGGATACACTTATTAAGGTTCATGCGGATTTCAGCAACGGAAGCTCTGCCGAGGTCACTTACGAAAGCCGGAAAGCGATGTACAAACATGGACTTCTTATATACCTGAACAAGGTGTATGACTGGGGATATGTTTGCTTCGTATCAGGTGAGAACTTCTCATCTTTCGGCAAGAATACGGTCAAAAAAGACGGAGAGCGCATTGAGACACTTACTCCGTCCGGCATGAAGGTTGAACTTCCTAAAGTTGGATATGATTATATGTCATACAATCCGGGAGCTTCGGGAAAGTATAACGGCAAGTGGATAAGGACGGAGAAGTAGTTTTTAAGAGGTGAGACTACAGATGAAGAATGGCGAAAAAGTGTCAAAAAATAAACTTCTTGCCGACCTGATACTTGCAACTGCCGCACTCGTGCTGATTGCGGTGGCGATAGTAATGGACTACCTATACTATGACAAAATGGAGTATGTGAGTTTGGCACTTTGCCTTTTAGCTACCTCTCTGTTTCTTGTCCGAAGTGCTTTTACGAGGCAAAACAACCTGACAAGGTCAGCGGTTACGGATGTTTTGCAGGCGGCTGTATTTATTGGTATGGCAATTGTTTTCGTTGCATGGAGCGTAAAATTGACGGACGAAATTCCGAGTATGTCAAAATCACGAACCGTTATGACAATGATAATACTCGGTTTCTATAGCCTTGCCGAATTTGTAGATATTCTCGACAAGTTTATCAGGCTTTCGCTCGGTCTGCCCGTTACCAAAGAGAGAAAGAAGTATCATAAGGCAAAATAAACGCTTCGCCCGATACGCATTCAGCTTTCCGATGCCCGAAATGTGCCTGACGTAAATGTGCAATTGCGTAGCGACCGCATTTTCAATAAATGAATAAAACAATACCGCAGAAACCCGAAAATCTCTGCGGTAAATCTTTTGTTATCTGTTCCAGCCGCACTGAGCTCCGCCGTCTACGGTAAGATTATCGCCGGTAACATAGGAGGCTTCATCAGAAGCAAGGAAGAGAACCACGTTTATCAGTTCGTCAGGCTCAGCCGCACGCCCGAGAGGGGTCTTGCACTTTGCCATTGCCTCACGTGTGAGAACGGGTCCCGGCGAAACGCAAACGCATCTTACATTGTGCGGCGCTCCGATAAGAGCCATTGCTTTTGTGAATCCCAAAAGACCGCTCTTCGCGGCGGCATATTCCGCATCGTGACCTCCTGAAACACCGGTCGCAGAGCCTATATTGACGATAACGCCTCTGCCTGCCTCTTTCATCGGACCTATTGCCGCACGTGCCAGATACATCGGACCTCTGAGATTAACGTCAATACCCCAATCTATTGCATTTATCGACAAACCGTCAAATGCCTTGAATTCCTTGAGAACACGACCTGCCGAACCGCCGGCAAACGACGCCGTTATGTCGATTCTTCCGAATTTTTCAAGGCAGAGCTTTACCGCTGCCTCAACCTCTTCGTAATTCCTGATGTCTGACTTGAACGGTATGGCTTTGCCGCCGCCGAGCGCATTTATTTCAGCGGCAAAACCCTCGAGCGCTTCGCCGTTCACGTCCATCATTACCACATTCGCACCCTCCGCCGCAAGCCTTTTACAGCAGAGAAGTCCCATTCCCGACGCTGCGCCTGTTATTACCGCTGCACGGCCTTCAAATCTTTTTTCCATACTTATTGCTCCTTTCGGATGTGTTTTTCCTTTTAGAACATTATACACACGAAATCGCCTGATTGCAATGTTGTTATCGATACACTTATATTCATTTTCGATACTTTCTTGTTGACAAAACCGCTTGCTTATGATATAATCTCCTCGGTGATTGAAATGGATTTATCAAAGGCTGTTATTACAGATATTGTGAGAATTCACTATGTACCTATGGACGTGAAGGATCATCTGACAATGAGAAACAGAACCTATTCGTCGCTGTCGATTGCGCAGAAAGGCTGTGTGGTGTACGTTCGGGACGGCGTTGAATACGAGACAGATTCCACGCACATAGTCTACCTGCCGAGGGGATCGTCCTATGAAGTTTACTGCAAAAAGCCGGATAAATGTAAGCTCTTAAGCTTTAACGTCAATATGCAGTGCGAAGATTTGTCCGTCTACAGCATTTCCGAAAACGAGCCTCTGCTTGAAAAATTTGACGAAATGAAAAACCTCTTCCTTCTCGGAACTCCTGAAGCTCACGCCGCCTGTATGTCGTATATATACGGTATTCTCGCCGAAATGTTCTCGTGTAAAAACGCCATGCCGGAAACGCTTACAAACGCCATACGCTTTATCGATAATTCGTTTTCGGAGCATGAGCTTTCCTGTGCCGATGCCGCAAAGGACGCCGGAATAAGCGAGATATATCTTCGCAAGCTCTTTACAAAGTATTGCGGAATATCGCCGAAAGAGTATATACTCCGCAAACGCTTTGACAAAGCAAAGGAGCTTTTGCGTGCAAGCAACCCGTATATTGCAAGTATTGCCGACGCCTGCGGATTCTCTTGCTCAAACCACTTCTGCAAAATGTTCAAGGAACGCTTCGGACTCACGCCGACCGAGTACTCGCAAAGCTTCGGATACGAAAACGCCCTCATGTAAAACGGCATAAATTTATCTGCGGAAAGGCTGTCCAAACCGCAGATTTTCTTTTTGTATGTGATTTTATTCTTCGCCGCTTTTGTCACGACCGATTAGTCCGCCGAGGCTCTTGTATACCATCTCAATCTGTTCTTTCATCCTGATTATGCAGTCGTTTTCATCCGCTTCACCCTTGACTATGTCCTCCGCAAGCGCACGGCAATTCGGCGCACCGCAGGAACCGCAGTCGAGGTGAGGTAGCTTTTTGTGGTATTCCTCTATTTCGTTCATCATGCGTAAAGCCGACGCCCTGTCCGAATCGAGCTGTGCCACCGGCAGATACGATACCTTGTCCGACCACATTATGCTGTCGGGTACGCCGCCGTTCTCGGCACTTTCATCGAACTTGTGAACCGGGTGGTTCTGCGTGACCGGCAGATAACGCCGCAGATTCTGAAGTCTCGCTTTCGCTATAAACGGGTTCTCGACCGTAAGCGTACCTCCGACACAGCCGCCGCTGCAAGCGTTAAGCTCAATAAACTCAACGTCGGAGAGCTTGTCGTTTTCAAGCTGATCGAGAACGTCTATCACGTTGTCTATGCCGTCCGCCGCAAGATATCTGTCGTTGAAAAGTGCGGACGCCTCGCCGCCGGTTCCCGCCCAGCTCACACCGATAACTCCGGCACGTGAGAGCGGCAGGGGAGTCTTGATGTTTTTGAGCTTGCCGAGAATCATGAAGTAAAGCTCGCTTATCGAAAGCACTGCGTCAATGCAGCTTTTTTCCGTGCCGATGGGGTTTTTGACGTAGCTTACCTTTGCGGGACACGGCGATATAAAGAATACGCCGATATCCTCCGGAGAAAACTCGGGATGCTCTTCGAGAGCTTTTTTGCGTGCCTTTGCCGCAGCGATTTCAATCGGAGGAAGAATTGGAAGCAGGTTCTCGCAGAGATACGGAAATCTCACGCTTATAAGCCTTGCGATAACCGGACAGGCGGAACTTATAATCGGTTTTTTGACGTTTTTGCTGTTTATGTAGTAGCGTGTGTACGCCGAAACAAGCTCCGCACCCCGTGCAACCTCGTATATATCGTCGAAGCCGCATTCGAGTATGGCGCTCAGTATGCAGTCGATGTCGTCTATGTTGTCAAACTGACCGTAAATCGCAGGTGCCGGAAGCGCAATTTTCCACTTGAAGCGTGACGTTTCCGAAAAGCGGTCGTAGATTGCTTTCTTTGCCTTGTAGGGGCATTTACGTATGCATTCGCCGCAGTCGATGCAGTGTTCTGAATTTATGACGGCGTGACCGTTTCTTATGCGTATTGCTTCCGTGGGGCAGTGCTTGAGGCAATTTGTACAGCCCTTGCACTTCTCGATATCGAGCGATACGGAATGAATAAATTCCCTCAAATGATCTCGCTCCTTTCAGGGTCGGAGTTTTATACTTTTACAACCATTCTCACCGTCGTGCCGACGCCGACCGTCGAATCTATGGTCATTTCGTCCGTGTACCTTTTCATGTTCGGAAGACCCATTCCGGCACCGAAGCCGAGGGAGCGGACGTTGTCGGGGGCGGTCGAATAGCCCTCCTTCATGGCAAGGTCGATGTCGGCAATGCCGGGACCCTTGTCGGCAAGGATAATCTCTATTTCCTCGGGATATACGTTTACCGTCGCAACACCGCCGTCGGCGTGGATGACCATGTTTATCTCACCCTCGTACATCGCTATCGATACACGGCGGATTGTCTCGGGCGGAAAGCCCATCTGTCTTAGCGATTTCTTAACGGCGACCGAAGCCTCTCCGGCGGAGGTGAAATTCTCTCCGTCAACGTCGTAACGGAGTACTACAGGTTCACTCATCGCTTATCACACTTCCTCCGGCAAGACCGCCGGCATACAGTTTTCCGCACGCAACATACATTCTCTCGGGCGTTGAGAGAATCGCAATGTCCATGCTCTCGGCAAGCTCAATAACGTTCTCGGGAGGTATCTTGCCTCTGACAAAAACTATGCAGTCAATGTCCATCATCTCAGCCGTTCTCACAACCTGAGGGTTGACAAGTCCCGTGAGAAGTACCGCATGATCCTTTACAAACGCCAAAACGTCGCTCATCATGTCGCTTCCGCAGGCGGAGTTTACCTCTTTGTCAAGAAGGTTTTCACCGCATAATACCTCGGCTCCGAGGAGTTCTTTGATCGTACTTATTTTCATGAAGTTTACCGGTCCTTTC
Organism: uncultured Eubacteriales bacterium; assembly: GCA_934444485.1. Lineage (GTDB taxonomy): Bacteria > Bacillota > Clostridia > Oscillospirales > CAG-382 > CAKSUT01. Next base: position 8,113 of record CAKSCN010000090.1, read on the forward strand.
GATTTAAGTTAACACATGGCAGTAAACAAAGTATTATGACGAAAAATGGCAGTCGTCAACAGCTCTTTTTATTATTATAGCACAAAAAAATCTTCTTGTAAAGAGGTATTGAGGAATTTTGCGAATGTTTGAAAATTGTTAATAATGAGAGCGCAAGAAAGAAGCGGAAAATGCGCCGGGTGCCTGAATTGAAAAATAATTTTTAAAAGTGAGCAATTGTTGTTGAAAAAGACACAAAATCATGCTATCATAGATACAGGGAAAAAGTGCGTGCGGCTTGAAAAACACTGCGGCACACTCAAATAATACATATAAGGAGACACAATCATGACAACATTTGAAAAACTCTGCGAAAAGAACCCCCACCTCGGTCTGAAGCTTATCACCGACGAGTCCTACCGTCCTTACGGCGAGGTCGTAACCGGCTATGACCTTACCGAGCTTATCGACTACATGAAGAACAACACCGAAATTCCCGACGGCTGCAAATACTGTCCCACCGTCCCCGAAATGGAGGCAACCGACGCCGCAAAGAAGCTTGTTTCGGTATTCTGCGGCGGTATGCCCTCGCAGTTCGGTTACACTAACGGCACGACCGACTCCCTCGACGCTCTCGAGTACCATAAGTCGAGCGAGCTTGTAATAGCGGTCACAGACCTTATCGTGCTTGTCGCAAGACGTGACGATATCATCGATAAGAAGTTCGACTCCGCAAAGGTAAAGGCGTTCTTTGTTCCTGCCGGCACCGCCTTCGAGATGTACGCAACGACGCTCCACTACGCTCCCTGCCGTGTTCATGAGGAGGGTTATAAGTCCGTCGTCGTTCTCCCCAAGGGAACAAACTACGATATCGAGCGTTCGCCTCTCGACGAAACTCTCTGGGGAACCAACAAGTGGCTTATAGCGCACCCCGAGGTAAAGAAGCTTGCCGATAAGGGTGCGGCAATGTGGATAACGGGCGAGAACCTCCACGTCAACATCTGAGTGTAAATACATAAAAAGAACCGGCGGAAACTGCTTATGGTCTCCGTCGGTATTTTCTTTTAATCGCTTATCTTTCGTAGGTTCCTCCGGTGAGAAGCTCCGATTTACCGTCAATCGTAAGCTCTGCCGTCATGCCCTCGGGTATCTCGAAGCGGTAAACAACCTTGTCATTTTCATACTTCCACTCCGAAACGAGCTTTCCGTACTTTGTCATATAGGAAGCTTTCGCATAACCGAGACGCTTGTCGGGGTTCGGCGCAAGCTTTATCTTTGCAAATCCGGCGTTTTCGTCTTCGCACGGTACTATACCGCACACAACTCCGTACATCCAGTCCGCAACGCTTCCGTAAGCATAGTGATTGTATGAGTTCATGCCGACATCCCACATAGAACCGTCGGGGCGTACACCGTCCCAATGCTCCCAGATGGTCGTAGCGCCTTTCGTGACAGGGTAGAGCCACGAGGGGTAATCCTTTCTGAGAAGAAGCGTGTACGCAAGGTCGGTGTAACCGTTTTCGGACAGTGCATGAAGAAGATACGGCGTACCGACAAAGCCGGTCGTGAGCGAGTCGCCTCTCTCGTGAATAAGCTCCGCAAGCTTTGCCGCAATCTCGGCTCTGTTTTCGTCGGTCGCAATACCGAAGTGAAGCGCAAGTACGCAGGCGGTTTGCGTGTTGTAGGTCTTGTAGTCGTATTCACGGCGAATCGCATCTACTATTTTGTCGTGAAGCTCGAAGTATTCGCTTCCGTCTTCACCGACTGCCTCCATTGCTTTTGCCGTGAGAAGTGCCGAATACGAGAAGAATACCGCACCGATGTACTCCTTGTCGGTTGCTCCGACATGAGTTTTGCCGGAGGGGTCGTCAAGACCGAGCCAGTCGCCGTAGGGCTGTTCTTTGCCCTTGAGAAGATATGTGTCGCCGCCGAAAGCATGGAGTCCGTCAACGTATTTTCTCATCGCCGGGAGCATTTCACGGAGAATATCCTTGTTGCCGTACATAACGTACATCGTCCACGGAATTATAGTCACCGCATCCGACCACGCCGCCGCACCGTAGCCCCAGCCGATATCGGGAACGGTGTGTCCTATCTCACCGTCGGGCGCCTGATCCGCAATCATGTCGTGAAGCCACTTTGTGAAGAACTTTTCTACGCCGAAATTGAACATTGCCGTCTTGCAGAAAACCTGTGCGTCGCCGGTCCAGCCGAGTCTTTCGTCTCTCTGAGGGCAGTCGGTCGGCAGATCGAGGAAGTTGCCCTTCTGACCTCTTATGACGTTTCCGAACAGCTTGTTGACAAGCTCGACGCCGCATTCAAACGAACCTCTCCTGTTTATGTCGGAGTATACGTCGGTGGCACGGAGAAT
>CAKSCN010000091.1 GCA_934444485.1 uncultured Eubacteriales bacterium
GCCTTGGGGTTATCGACGATTCTCGGATCGGTAACGAGGAAGCCCGATACGTCCGTCCAGTTTTCGTAGAGGTCGGCGTTCGCCGCTCTTGCCACTATAGCTCCCGTTATATCCGAACCGCCTCTCGAGAAGGTCTTTATGGTGTCGTTCGGCATTGCGCCGTAAAAGCCGGGAATTACCGCACGCTTGCATACCGAAAGTCTTTCGGACAGCACCTCGTTTGTTCTCTCGGAGTCAAACGAACCGTCGTCCGCAAAGAAGATAACCTCTGCCGCATCTATAAATTCATATCCGAGATATTCGGAAAGTATGCGTCCGTTGAGATATTCTCCTCGGCTTGCGGCGTAGTCTCGACCGGCTTTATGGAGAAGGCTCTGCTTTATGCGCTCAAACTCCTCGTCGAGATTCATGTTGAGTCCGAGACCTCTTATGATAAGCTCGTAACGCTCCCTTATAATCTCGAAAACCTTTTCAAACTCCTCCGGGTTGTTTACCGAGTCGTAGCAGCGGTAAAGAAGGTCGGTTACCTTTGTGTCCTCGGAATTTCTCTTTCCGGGTGCGGAGGGAACGACGTATCTTCTGCTTTCGTCCGCTCTCACGATTTCTGCAACTTTCTTAAACTGGTTGTCATCGGCAAGGCTGCTGCCGCCGAACTTTGCTATTTTTATCATCGGAAATGCTCCTCACGTTTATGCGTATGTTGCGAATATGCGTTTATATGTTTTGTTTTATCGGATCTTTATTTCTGCGTCGGTTTTTGCTGTGACGGATCTGCCGTTTACCGTAATCTCACGGGTCTTGTCTTCGGTGTTGACCACAGTAATGCTATCGCCGTTCATATCGGTGAAAAGTCTTGTGCCGGTGCTTACGGTTATCTTTTCTTTTCCGTCAACAAACAGGTGCGCCGCACCGCCGCTTATCTTAACGGTGTACTCACGTCCGCACGTTCCGTATGTATATTCGCTGTCGAAGCCGCCGTCGTGTGCGCCCCAGTATATCGTATTTCCGCATCTCGATACGCCGTAAAGACGGGAGGTGAACTCAAGAACCGTCAGTATTGACGGACCGTAGTCCCCTATTCCCCAGCCGACATTCGATTCCGCTGTGAAGGGGTCGAACTGTTGGGTGAATTTTCCGCTCTTTGCGACGGCGTTTATGTACTTGTCGGCGAGTATCGGGATAAGGCTGTATCTTCCGTACTGCTCAAGTGCAAGTATCGAACGCTGATATGTAAGCGACTGCGACTGTCCGCTCCAGTTGTTGACCTTTTCGTTTTTGAAGCATGGATCGTTTACGGCAATTGACGGAAGCGGCATGGGAGTCCAGAATTCATCGGGGTTGAGAAGATGCTCATCGATGAATCTGTCCGCCATGTTACGTTCAAAACAGCCGTAGTACATCGCCTTTATATTGCCCTGATAGAGGGTGTCGAGAAATTCGTTGTTCTTGTCGCGGTCGAAGAATGCGCCTCTGTCCTCACGCCACAGATAAGAGCGCATCTTATCCTTTACCTTCTTCGCCTCAGTGCGCCAGAAATCGCCCTTTCCGTTTCCGAGAATATCCGAAATTTCGGCAAGCACACGTCTGTTTTCGTGGGAGTATCCCATAAAATCCATCGATTCAAACGGTGCCGGGGTATCCTCCGGGGGATATTCCTTATCCCAGCCGCCGTGAAAGCCCTTGAGTCTCTCGCTTCCGTCCTCGCCGAGATCCCACATACACCATACCTCAAGACAGCCGTCGCCGTCGGAATCTCTCGTGTCCCAGAGGTGTTTGTCGAACTTTTCGAGAGTCGAGTAAAGGTATTCGAGGTAATCCTTCTTCTGTTCGGCAAGATAGTACATATTGAGCGCGTGTCTCGGGAAGCAGTTGCCCTGATAGTGGGTGAATATCGGATCAAGCTTTCCGTCCTCGCACGATATCTGACCCGGTATTCTTCCGTCCTCACGCTGACAATCCATAAAGAAGAGCTGATTGTTGAGAGCAACCTCAAGGTTTCTCTTGGCGTACATTTCTCCGCCCATGGGCTGAGTCTCAAGCCAGATGCTCGTGTAACCTCCGCCCTCTATAAGCACGTTTCTTCCGGCGAAATCCTTTATGTTGTTGAGTGCCGCCTTTTCCGCTTTTTCATAAACCGACATAAGCTTCTCATCGCCGCACGAAAACTTTGTATACGCTTTGTTCATTCTGTCAATTCCTCCATTTACCCTTTGAGAGGTATTACGTAAAATAGTATTGAAAAATATTGCAGTATGCTGCCTGCAAGCACAAAAAAGTGCCACACAGAATGCATATATCTTATTTTTTTCATCGCATAGAATATTATTCCGACCGTGTACGCCGCACCGCCTGCGACCATGAGTATCATTCCGTTGCGGTCAATGCCTGCCGCAAAAGCACGGAAGCCTATCACTATAGCCCATCCGCTTGCAATGTAGGCAATCATTGAAAACACCTTTGATTTCTCGATGCTCACCGCATTAAAAACTATCCCGAGAACCGCAACGAGCCACACTATTCCGAACACCGTCCATGCAAGCGGCTTATTGACGTTGCGCAGAGTAACAAGCGTCACGGGAGTGTAGGTTCCGGCTATGAGAAGGAATATCGAGGTGTGATCAAACACACGGAAAACGTACTTTGCCTTTTTGTTCACTATGGCGTGGTAGAGAGTTGACATTGTGTAGAGGATTATGAGGGTCGCACCGTAAACCGCTCCGCCGACGACGCTCCATGCGTTGCCGTGAATTGCGGCGAAAACGACGAGCAAAACGCACCCTGCCACCGCAAGACACGCACCTATGCCGTGAGATATCGAGCTGAACAGCTCCTCCCCGAGAGTATAGCTCGGAAGGACTCTCTCCTTCTTTTCCTTTTCGCTCACGGTCTCATCCCCTCCGACACCTTATTTTCCCATAATTACAACATGGCGTATTTTACATTATATGAGTTTTTGAGCCTTACGTCAAGCATAAAAAAGTTAGTAATGTACTGCCCAATTGTTAACTTTTGATTTACTAAAAAATCCTCTTGACAATAGAACATTTGTGTGGTACAATTGTTTAGTACAAAAGTTCGATAAATTGAATACGGAGGCAATTATGGAAAGCGAAATTTGCGCAAAGCCCTATCAAAACTACATTGACGGCAACGGAATAAACAGCGGCAGAGTGGTTCTGCATTCGGATATGAACAACTTTTTTGCGAGCGTTGAGTGTATGCTGAAACCGGAGCTTACAGCGTTTCCCGTTGCGGTGTGCGGAAGCGAGGAGGACAGGCACGGCATAGTTCTTGCGAAGAATTACAAAGCAAAGGAATACGGCATAAAGACGGCGGAACCCGTATGCTCGGCGCTCAAGAAATGTCCGAGGCTTGTTATCGCAGAGCCGCACTACGACCTTTACATGGAATACTCGCACCGTGCGAGGAAAATATACTCCGAGTACACCGACCGTGTCGAGCCGTTCGGAGCGGATGAAGCGTGGCTTGAGCTGACGAAGTGTCACGGGGTGAAAAACCTCTCGGACGGATTGCGCATTGCCGAAGAGATACGAGGCAGGATAAAGCGTGAGCTCGGGCTTACGGTATCGGTCGGTGTCAGCGACAACAAGGCTTTCGCAAAGCTCGGTTCGGACTACAAAAAACCGGATGCGGTCTCCGTCATGTCGCCGGAAAACTACGCCGAACGCATAATGCCGCTTGACATCTCGGAGCTTATCTTCGCAGGTCCGAAAACTGTTGCCCGTCTTTCACGCTTCGGGCTTCACACCGTCGCAGACGTCGTAAAAAGCAGCCGTTCGTTCATGCGCACGCTTCTCGGCGTCGGAGGTGAAAGGCTGTGGCTCTCCGCTTCGGGGTACGACGACTCTCCTGTCTCGCAGTTCGGAGAGTTTGTGCCGCTCAAATCTCTCGGAAACTCCTTCACGCCGCCAAGAGATCTTTCAAGCGACGAGGACGTCCGTATAATTCTCACGATGCTTGCCGACACCGTTGCCTCACGTCTGCGTAAGCACTCCCTGAAAGCCTCGGGAATATCGCTGAGCGTGCGTTCGTCGGAGCTTCGGACAAGCGAAAAGCAATGCTCTCTCGGAAAAGCTACCGACTGCACCAATACGGTTTTCAAGGAGGCGTACAGGCTTTTTTCGTCATCCTTTTCGGATATGCTGCAAGGCGGTATCAGGAGTATGGGGATACGGTGCTTTGCCCTCTCTCCGGCAGGCACGGGCATACAGCTTTCCATGTTCGACACCGACCGTGAGCGTCTCGAAAAGCTCTCGAAAATAGACAGGACGGTGGATGCGATACGCAAAAGATACGGCAAACACGCACTCGACAGCGGAGTGATACTGCGCAATCCGAGTCTTGCCGGGATAAAGCCGTGCGACGAAACTGCCATGCGTTCCTCGTTCAGACTCGAAAGTTAAATTTCGTTAACAAATGTTACGAATCGAGAAAATTTCCGTTTTTTCACTTGACAAGGACGTATTTTGATTATAAAATGTGTACAATACTATATTAGCAGACATATTTATTGAGGTGAAGAGATGCGACATCCGAAGCTCGGAGAACTTAAAAAGCAGATAAAGAAAAACAAGCCGGTTTTTATTACCTACGCCGTACTGAGACTTATCGTTGTGCTGATTCTCATACGTTCCGTTTTACGTGCCGACTATCAGAGTGCGTTTTACTGCGTTCTGACGCTTATTCTGTTTTTCATTCCGGCATTCATGGAGAAAAACTTCGGCATTGTTCTTCCGAATACTCTCGAAATATTCATTCTCGGCTTCGTCTTTGCAGCGGAGATACTCGGCGAGCTTAGGTGCTATTACCTCACCATTCCCCACTGGGACACAATGCTTCACACGATAAATGGCTTTTTGTGTGCGGCGTTCGGATTTTGCCTCGTTGACATTCTCACACGCAACAAGAATCTCAAATTCAGTCTGTCCCCCGTTTACATGGCGATAGCGGCATTCTGCTTCTCTATGACGATAGGCGTGCTGTGGGAGTTTTTCGAATTCTCGGCGGACTGCCTTTTCGGCACGGATATGCAAAAGGACACGGTTATCACGGTGATAAACTCGGTTACGCTCAATCCGAGCGGTGAAAATTCGGCGGTAAGCATAAAGGGCATAACGGAAACTGTTGTCAATGGCGAAAGGCTCCCCATAGACGGCTATCTTGACATAGGTCTTTTCGACACGATGAAGGATCTCATGGTGAATTTTGTCGGAGCCGTCGTATTCAGCACCATAGGCTATTTTTACGTAAAGGCACGGGGCAAGGGCAAATTCGCAAAGCACTTTATCCCCGAGATAATCGACGAACCGTCGGAGGGCGGAAGCGAAGGAGAAAATGAAACCGACATTTAAGGAACGCCTGAAGAGGCTGTACGACATAGTAAAAAAATTCGTAATCGACATCATACACAAGCTTGAAGACAAGCGCAACCTCGCCATATTTTTCTGCGTGCTTGCCGTGATGAGTGCGCCTATATGGCTGTTTTACCTTCTTGCGGTTGTCTTCGACATAAAGGCGCTGTACGCCGTTGCGTCGGTTTACTGGGCGTTCTGGGCAGGACCGATGACGCCGTTCTTTCCTCTCTGCGTTGCGATAACGCTCGGAATAAGGAAGCTTTTGGATAAATTCCTTTGGGGTAATGACAGGAAAGACAAAACCGGCGAACGGTGAACGGCGTCTACGCAAACAGCCGATACAAGAATACATAGTGCGGAACATGGTATTTTTCACGTGTTGCGCACATTTTTTATGTCATCGGCATAGTATACATCAAAAGCGCAAATAACGCAAAGGCAGGTAGATTTTATGATAGACAAGAACGCACTCGAGGGTTTTCTGAAGCTTTCCGACGAAGAAATGCGGCTCAAGCTTGAAGATGCGGCGTCTGCGGCAGGTGCCGACAGGTCAAAGGTCAAGGTGCTTCTCGGAGACACGTCGAAGCTCAGAAAGGTTATATCGAGTCTCACTCCCGAGGATGCTGAACGCATGATAAATATGTTCGGCAGAGGCAACGCACAAAAAATCGCCGACGCACTCACGAAAAAGGACTGACGGCAGAGTCAAAGTTCCGTTCTGAGAAAGGATACGGTGACAATCATGGACAATCCCCAGGACAAGATAAGCAAGCTTCTCTCCGACCCCGAGAATATAAAGACGATAGCGCAGATTGCCGCAGGCTTCATGCCGTCGGGAGACACTGCCGTAAAATCTGACGCCGACGCCGCAGAGTCCGAGGAAAAGAGTGCCGAGGCAAACGCCGACACCGCCGGCACGACGGAAAGCACAGGTCTTTCTCTTCCGCCCGAAAGCGTTGCGGCATCGGCGCAGAAAAGCACCGAAATCGTATCGGGAGGTCTTCTCGGCGGCATTTTCGGAGACACCTTCACTCCCGAGAAGGTTGACAAGGGCATAGGCTTTCTCGGTGCGCTGAAACCATATCTCGGCACTCACAAGAAAGAGGTCTGCGACATTATGATAAAGGCTCTCGGAGCGGCAAAGCTGCTCACAATATACAAAAACTGAAAGGAGGCGGCGATACATATGTACAGCCGAAATTACAGCTACAACAGTCTTGACACTTCGTCCGCAAGGGATGTTGCTCAATCGTTTGCAAATGCGAAAAACGCCGCCGACGGCACAAAGCAGAGCTTCGGAGGAGCCGCCATTCCGGTAAAAAGCTTTCCGGACATAGGAGCGTACACGCACTTTGAAAAGGACGTCGGCAACGGCAGTCTCACGCCGAAGGACACACGCACTCCGGCACGTCCGCAAGCTCCGTCCGCAGCCGAAACAGCGGCGTCCCCACTCACCGCACCGCCAAAAAGCGAAGAGCCGGCGGAGAAAGCTGAGGAGTCGGTTGCGCTCGAGGTCTCAGCTAAAGCAGAAGAAAGCGATGCCGACGAAAAACCGGAGGTTGAGGAGACGTCTGACGCCGCCTTGCCCGCAAGCAAAACCGACGGAAAAAATGCCGGACTTGCCGTGCGCCTGAAACACGGACTTGCAAAGTACACCGGAGGACTCACCTCATCAATCGGCATCGACGACATACTTTTGGCGGCGCTTCTCATTCTCTTTCTCACCGACGGCAGTGAGGAAAACGATTCGCTGATACCGATTATACTTCTTGCACTTATTCTGTTTTAACGCACATAAAGAAAACGGCGGAGCAGCAACGCTTCGCCGTAATCTGTATTTATACTCAAAAATCCTTACCGGTAATATACGCTCTTGTCATTGCATGGAGTCCGTCTTTGTCAACGGTGTGGAACAGAATAAACTTACCCACGTTCTCACGGCTTATTGTTGCTTTCAGCTCGTTTACCGTTTCTCCCTGCGGTGCGTTCACAAATTTTGTATATCGTGTGTCGCAGAGCATTGAAATCTGCACGGCGTCGGTTGTCTTTACGTAAAGCTCATCGCCGTCAACGCTTATCTCCTTAAACTGCGGTCCCATCGAACAGTAGCAATCTCCGGCATCAATTGCGCCGATTATCGACGGGTAGTCGAGCTTATCCGCCATTATGTAGGTAAAGCCGCCGAACGAGTCGTTATAGGGTTCGGAGAACGGCAGACAGAAGCTGTGGTTGTCGTCTGCACCGATAGGTCTGACATAGTGACCGTTTCTGAGAAGATACATATATATTTCGGGAGTAAACGAAAGTGCGCCGCCGTAATTTGCGGTAATGCAGTTGTAAAGCTCGAAGCCGTCGAGTCCCTCTATCTTCATGTAATCGTCCTCGGTAAAGAGCGACCAGTTGGGGTGATTTGCGACGACTATGCAATTATTCGCTTTCGCCTCTGCTATGAGTTCGTTTATATACTCAAAGCTGAAATTCGCATTGTTGTACTTAAGCTGAAAATCGCTGTCGGGGTCGCGGCGGATTATGTTGAAGTGGAAGGATTTTCTGAGGTTGAAGTTCTCCTTTCCGGGCTGTGAAACGTCAATCTCCGCCGCCGAAAGGGGGAGAAAATTCGCCTCGGCAAGGTCACGGTGATCGTGTATCGTGCGGTGGTCGGAGAACGCAAACACCGAATATCCTCTCTCCATATACGCTTCCTTGAGCTGCTCCACCGTCAGTTTTCCGTCAGAGAAAGTGCTGTGGCTGTGCATATTCGCTTTGTATTGCTTCTTTTCGGGTGAAATTAGATATTTTTTCATATTTTTCGGTCATTCCTTTCGATTTACGACAGATCTTTCAAAAAATCTGCGGCAAAAAGCGGATTTGTGTCGGCAAACTTTCCGTTTTCGTCACGGATATCGACTCTGATAAACTTTCCTGCAAAGTCACGGTCAACGTCGAACACAGCTTCCGTGATAAGCTCACCTTTACGTGCTGTTGCAACCGGTGCGTCACGTCCCTCGTTGAGAAGTCTTATCGAGCGCACGGGCGAGCATTTTACGTAAACCTTGCCATCCTCGAAATATGCGTACTCAAAGGTCGGTCCGCAGGAGGCGTAGAAGTCGCCGCACTCAAGTGCCGCAATGACGCTTTCATAGTCAAGCTTATCCGCATATATCATCGTGAAGCCGCCGAAGGAGTCGCTGTCGGGAGACGTGAGCGGCATGGGGTTGTGGTTATCGTCCGAACATTCGCACCAAAGTCTCTTGCCGGAACGCAAAAGTCTGTCGTAAATGTGGTTTGAGTCCTCAATGTGACCCACTTGCGCACAGCCGTGGTTGTACATTTCAATCGCCCAGAGACCGTCTATGTTTTCGTAGTCGTGAAAGGTCTGCATTGACCATGCCGGGTGATTTACGGCGACAAGATAGCCGTTCTCGTTCGCTCTCTTTACAAAGGCGTTTATTCTTTCATCGGAGTATCCGTCAACCGAAAAATCGCCGCAGTACATGGGCATATAATCGGGGTCTCGGTGCGCCTGCTTATTCCAGCGCTTGATTTTCTCCATGATTGGATTTATGACGACGGCGTTTGTCTCGCACTTTGCGTAGAGATTGAGGTGATAACAGCGTCTGTACTCGTGTCCCTTTCCGGGAACGTCAAGGTTAAACGACGCCTCGTAGCCGGTTATGGGCAGAAAGCTTTCGTCCTTGAGGTCGGTATGGACGAACGGTATCTCGTGGTCAGTATATGCGACTATCGAATATCCTCTCTCGGAGTACTCTTTCTTTATCTGTTCGGGGGTGAGCTTTCCGTCGGAAAACGTTGAGTGGCAGTGAAGATTCGCCTTAAACGGAGTTTTGTCACTCGGAAAAAAGTGCTTTTTCATATGTATAATGTCCTTTCACGGCGTATTATTTGCCGCAGCTTTTTATTATGTGCGTGCAAAGCTCTTTTGTGGAGTTGGGGTGGCGTATAAGCGAAATCGCACGGCGCATATTTTCCTCTCTGTCGGAGAAATAGAAGAACTGATATATAATCTCGTCGAGATGCCCCGTGGGCGAAACGTACATCGCACAGCCGTTGTTGAGAAGAAACTCCGTGTTTCTCGTCTCCTGACCGGGAATGGGATTTGCTATTATCATGGGGAGGTTCTTCGCAAGAGCTTCGGAGGTCGTTAGTCCGCCGGGCTTTGTTATTATGCAGTCGGCGGCGTCCATGAGGGTATCGACGTTGTTGACGTAACCGTAGTTGAGAACCTTCTTGTTAAGCTCCAGCTCGTCAATCTTTTTCTTGGCGTCGGCGTTGTTTCCGCATACGACTATCATCTGAAAATCTATCTTTATGTTGTCAAGCGACTTTACGACGCCGGCAACATCTCCGTAGCCCATGCTTCCGCTCATGAAAAGGACCGTGAACTTCTGCGGATCAAGTCCGAGCGACCTGCGCACCGAGCTTTTCTGAGCCTCCTTGGAAAATTTCGGGTCTATCGGTATTCCTATCGGGAGGATCTGATTCTTTTTGTAGCCCTTTTTATACGCCTGAAGATTGAGAAGCTCCGACGGCGTAACAAGGTAATCTATATGTACGGCCTCCTCCCAGAACGGGTGAAGCACGAAATCGGTGACAATGCCGTAAACTTTGACGTTTTTCAGCTCGCCCTTGACCTTGAGTATATCGACTATTGCGGCGGCGAAAACGTGCGTGCAGACAATGGCGTCGGGAGCGTAAGCGTCGATGAATTTCTTGAGCTTTGAGGCGAAGAACGTATTGGTGACACGAACCGTAGTTATATCGTCTGCGGTCTTGCTTCTCTTTTCGTAGTGGGTGTACACCTGCTCATACTGCTTTGCGGCAATTTTGGTCGATACGTCGTAGCCCTTTGAGATGGTCTTTGCGATAATTTTATTTATACAGTCGAACGCATCGAGAGTCTCGACCTCGGCTCCTATGCTTCTGAAGTAGTTCTCCACCGCCTTTGCGGTGCTGTTGTGTCCCTGACCTGCGGTTACTGAAAGGATAAGCGTTCTCATCGGCAAACCTCCTTGCTCCGAGTCTCCGTCA
>CAKSCN010000092.1 GCA_934444485.1 uncultured Eubacteriales bacterium
GCATGAGTACATCGAGCAGAGTCCGCAGCCGGAGCAGAAGAAGGTATTGAGGTAAGCCGGGGTATCGGTTGCAATACCGCTTGTTGCGGCACGCATGAATCTGTGAGGCTCTATCGGATGACCGAGGAGGTTTCTCGAGCAGAGGTCGGTACACATTCTGCACTGACAGCACGCCGACATCGCACGCTTCATGGAGATACCGATAGGCGTGAGTCGCTTATTTACGATATATGCGTTGCGGGGCATTACGAGAATTGCGTTCGAGGTTTTGGTAACGACGTCTGAGAGCGACGAAATTCTTCCGGTCATGGGTCCTCCGGCGATAATCACGAAATCATCGCAGGTCGCACCGCCGGCGTATTTTATAAGCTCTCCGTAGGTAATGCCGAGAGGAGCCTTGAGGGTAATGGGGTTCTTTACCTCGCCGGCTATCGTTATGTACTTTTCAATAACAGGCTTGCCTTGTGCAACGGCATATGCGGCGTTGAGCATAGTCTCGACGTTATAGACGGTCACTCCGACCGTTATCGGAAGACATCCCGGGGATACGACTCTTCCGGTGGTTTCGTATATGGTCACGACCTCGTCGCCTGCCGGGTACACCTCGGGGAGAAGTCCTATGCGTGTTTTCGGGAACTTTTCGAGGTTTGCTTCGACGGCGGCAATCGCATTCTTATATGCCGGCTTTACGGCGATTATGACGTTCTCCGCACCGACGGCGTCGGCAACCGTTTCGAGAGCGGTCATAATATCAAAGGCATACTTTTCAAGCACCTGTCTGTGGAGTTTCAGAAGCGGTTCGCACTCTGCGCAGTTGAGTATTATGGTATCTGCTTTTTCGTTGAGCTTCGCATACGACGGGAATCCTGCGCCGCCCGCACCGGCAATTCCGGCTTCTCTCATTATTTCGGAAAGCTTTATGAGTTCCATATCCTTTGTCCTTTCGATAATTGTAAAGCGTCATTCGTGCAAAAGTACATCGTTAATCAAAGTTATACCCTTGCACGGGTGAGCTTTCCTGCCCGACCCGACTGCGGTTTTTGCGCCGGAGTCTTAAAGGTCGAGCTTCTGATCCTCGTCAACAATACCTACTATTGCCGCATCGACGGGTGCGTTTTCAAGGCGGCAGCCTACTCTTGCGGCGCTTCCGCAGGCTACAAGCACGGTATCTCCGACTCCTGCGCCGACGTTATCGATTGCGACAAGCTTTTTCGCCGCACTGTCCGTATTGCCGAGAACTTCGACTATCATGAGCTTTTGTCCGACGAGAGCTTCGTTTTTGCGGGTAGCGACAAGACTTCCCTTTACAATGCCTACTATCATGGTTCTCCGTCCTTTCAAAAGTTACGATTTCTTCGTGTTCTTCGCACGTGCGCCTGTACGCTTTGCGGTGGTTTTTACAGGTTCTGCGGCTGTTTTCTCTGCGGTTTTGTCCTCCGCCTTTTTTCCGGCACCTGCGCCGTTTATTCTCGATGCGGAAAGCTCTGCCATTCTGACGGTTTCTTCGTGCGGACGTGCTATGACATTCGACGCAAGGATTTCCGATATGCACTGTGCCTTTGCGTTTTCTATGGCTTCGGTGACGTCGGAAACAGTTCCCTCGACTATCATCGTAACGAGTCTGCCGCCGAGCTTTCTTTCCCATGTGACGAGCGAAACGTTTGCGCTTTTGCACATAATATCGAGTGCGTCAATCGCCGCCGTTACGCCGGACACTTCAACAAATCCGAGTGATTTCATCTTGTTTTTCCTTTCGGTAGGGAGTGATGTACCCCCGGCGACGGGTTGTGCGCCGCCGAGGATATAGCGTAAACTCAGAACTTGGGGAGAATCTTCTCAACGTCTGCGTGAGGTCTGGGGATAACGTGAGTTGCGATAATCTCGCCGAGCTTGGAAGCCGCAGCGGCACCGCTCTCAACGGCAGCCTTAACCGCACCGACGTCTCCTCTTACCATAACGGATACGAGGCCGGAGCCTATCTTCTCTGTTCCGACGAGAGTTACCTCTGCGGATTTTACCATTGCGTCAGCAGCTTCGATTGCAGCTGTGAGTCCTCTTGTTTCGATCATTCCCAATGCTTCCTGTGCCATTGTGATTTCCTCCTAAATAATAATAAAATTTAAGTTAACAAAATTTATATGCAACGCTTTTTGCGTTTACAAACGAGTTTACTTTTTGTCAAATGCGTTGAGCTTCAACATTTTTTCCGCACCCTCGGTGACGGACGCTATTATGTGCTTTGAAACGACACCTGATATTCGGTTCGCTTCCTTTTCCGCCGCCTCGACCGCCGCCGTTACCGCTTCGACGCTTCCTCTGAACTTGACAAGCACTATAAGCGGCACTTTGAGTGAATCGGGGTTTCCGGGTTTATTCTTATCGAAGTTTTCGACTCCTACGTTCGCCGCTTTACAGCCTGCGTCACACGCCGCAAACGCCGCAACGAGTCCGTACACCTCGATCATTCCAACTGCTTCGGTCATAAAGTTCTCTCCTTATCAGAGTACAATCGCAATCTTGAGACCCTCTTTTGCAAGGTTCGTCTTATGCGCTTCGTTTATCTTTTCGAGGGGGAACTTATGAGTGATGAGCTTTTCAAGCGGAATGCCTATTGCCTTTGCTCTCTTGAGAAAGTCGAACGTGGTTGCGTAGTCGCGGAGTGTGTAGACCCACGAACCGACGGTTGTGATTTCCTTTGCGCAGATATCGAAATGGGGGTTAATGGTTGCGTCTCCGCCGTTTATGAAGAAGCCGAGCTCACAGAGACCGCCGCCGTTTCTTATCATCTTATAGATGTTGGAGTGAGCGACGGGAGAGCCGGTACACTGGAATGCGAAGTCGGCAAAGTAACCGCCGAACGCCTCCTTGACTCCCTCTCCGAGTGCCTCCGCACCCTTATACTCCATAAAGTTTACGGTTTTGTCCGCACCCATAAGGCGTGCGAAATCAAGTCTCATTTTCTCGCTGTCAACGGCGACTATGTTCTCGATGCCCATAGTGCGGAGTACTGCGATGCAGATAAGACCTATAGGTCCGCAGCCCTGAACGACAACTCTCGAATTGAATCTGAGAATGCCTGTCGTCTTTGCTCTCTCGACCGCATGAATAAGCACGGCGCAAGGCTCGATAAGTATTCTCGAATCGAGGTCGAGGTCGCTTACGTTGAATATCGACGAGCCGCCTCTTACGAGAAGGTAATCGGAGAACCAGCCGTTGAGGTGCTTATCGTCGTCGGGGAGAAGTCCGTATACATCCGCACCTCCGACGTTCTGCTTGTTGAGGTCGAACATTGTGATATCGGGGTTATCCTTGAATATCATGCAGGTGACGACCTTATCGCCCACATGAAGGGGCTTTCCGGCACTGTCGTGAGTGACGTTCTTACCCATCTTTACTATCTCGCCCGTTCCCTCATGACCGAGGACGACGGGGATAAGTCCGAAGGGGTCTCTCTTGAATTCGTGTGCGTCCGTACCGCATATTCCGCAGCCCTCTACCTTGACGAGTATATCGTCGTCCGAAAGCTCGGGAATGGGGTATTCCTTAATGTCGAAGTGCTCGAGAGAGGTGAGCATCGCAACACGTCCCGTTTTCGGGATAGCTCCGTTTGCACGGGGAGCGGCTGACGGTGTGGCTGTCTGCGTATTCGCCGAGCCGTTCATATTTGCGATGACCTGCTTCACGATAGCTTCTATTTTATCGGACTGAATATCCATTCGCTTTTCTTCCTTTCATCAGATTTCCGTGAGTCTCGAAAACACGCCGAGTGCATACTCACCGAGGTAAGTATCCTGTTCCTCGGTACCTCCGCTCACACCGAAGCCGCCGACGACGCATTCGCCGACCTTGAGCGGTACTCCGCCGCCGAAGATGACTATTCTGCCGCCGTTGGTATTCTGTATGCCGTAAAGCGGACCGCCGGGACAGGCAAGTCGGGAAAGCTCCTTAGTCGTCATTTTGAGCGACACTGCGGTATATGCTTTTCCGAGTGCGATGTCGTAGCTTGCGAGGAAGCTTCCGTCGGCACATTTGACGAGTTTCGGGTTGCCGCCGTCGTCGCACACTGCGCACACGGATTTTACTCCGATGCGTTCCGCTTCTTTCATGACTTCCCCGACAAGCCTTTCGGCAAGCTCGAGAGTCACCGAGCGGTTTTTTCTTACGCTCTCTGCGACAAGGCGTGCGATTTCTTCGGTATTCACGGGATTACTTGCCGAGAGCGGCGATAACACGCTTGGTTATCTCGGCTATTACGTCGGCGTCGTTCGCAACGTTTCCGCTCGAGCAATTGCCGCCGCAGGAATGGCAGCTGGGCTTACCCTCTTTTGCGTTGGGGCAAAGGTCAGCGGGGTGTCTTCCCTTCATGCCGAACTTTCTTCTTATTTCGTAGAGTCCCTGTACCTGCTCTTCGGAGAGTCTCTTCGGACCGCCGAGCATCTTGGACTGGTAAAGAAGCTGTGCGTAGAACTCGACGGACTCCATCTTGTGATATGCGTTGAGAAGAGAATCGGAGTAAGCGAGTGCGCCGTGGTTTTCGAGAAGAACTGCGTCGTAGTACGGGAGGTACTTGGAAACGGCGTCGGGGATCTCCTCGGTGGAGGGTGTGCCGTACTCAGCTATCGGAACGCAGCCGAGAGCGATAACAGCCTCGGGCATAATCGGCTCTGTAAGCGGAATGCCGGCTATCGCAAAGCTTGTTGCGTAAACGGGGTGAGCGTGTACAACGGAGTTTACGTCGGGTCTCTCCTTATAAACTCTCATATGCATCTTTATCTCGGAAGAGGGCTTGAAGCCTTCGTATGCCTGGAGTACATTGCCGTTTGCGTCGACCTTGCATATGTATTCGGGAGTCATGAATCCCTTGGACACGCCCGTAGGTGTGCAGAGAAATTCGTTGTCGTTGAGCTTTACGGAGATATTGCCGTCGTTTGCGGCTACCATACCTCTGTTGTAAATGCGCTTGCCGATGTCGCAGATCTGTTTTTTGATTTCGTACTCGGATGCCATTTTTTCGTCTCCTTTTTGAAAATGTTGTTTTATTCCGTTTTCATGGGTATATAATACCACAGTTATTTTGATTTGTCAAGGGTTTTCAGCAAAATAATGTGGTTTTATTTTTGATTTTTACGATATTGATGTTGTTTTATGCCAAGGTTCTCAATTTTCAAGGTATTCTATCACTTTTTCGAGTCCGTCCCGGGTCACGCTGCTTGTGACAAACACCGTCTCACATCCGCAAAGTCTGAGCCACGATTCGGCACGGGGAACATTTGCAAAGGGACTGTCCGCCTTCGTGACGATACCGATGACGGGGCGTGTTGCGAGAGGTGCTATATTCGGCGGAAAGAGCGAATACTCCTCGGTTGCCGACACGACAAGTCCGACGACGTCCGCTTCGCAGGAATAGAGAGCAAGCGCACCGCCGAGGGATGCATTTTCGGCGTATTCGCCGGGAGTATCTATAATATCCGAGGAATAATCGACCGACTGCGTTTTATGGTACGAGAGGACTTCGTGACGGAGAGCGGCGATGAGCGTACTTTTTCCGCACTCGCTTCTGCCGATAAGGATAAGTCTTTTCATGTTTTGGTTATCTCACAGACGGTAAAGCCGAGCTTCTTTTCGGCGTAATCGGTGACGGCGGCAAAAGCGGATTCGACGTCGTCTATCCTTCCGGTTATGACAAGCGTTCCGCTGAAGCGGTCCACAAACCCAAGCTCCGAGCCTGAATTTTTGAGTGCGAGGTCTGCGGCTATTATTGCGTACTCCGCCGGCGACATCGTGACGACTCCTATTGCCGCACCGCCGTAATCGCAGGTGGGGTCGAGTCCGAGCTTGCGGTAGAGGACGGCGTCGGGGCGTGAAATTATATGTGCGAGGGTTATCTGTTTGCCGGGTACTATTTCCTGAATTATGCGCTGTTTTTCGTCCACCGTGTCAACCTCCTATCAGTGTATGTATACCTTCGTTTTCAGAGGTATTTTGCAGGTGCGCCATTTTCTCCTTATCGGGGGTGGCGGCGTCGCCCATGGCGTACTCACGGTTAAGTCCGACATATTTATCGTAGCCGAGCTTATGGTAAGGGAGCAGGTGAAGCTCGTTTGCGCCGACGCTCACGGCAAATTTTGCGATGTCCCGTATTTCCCTTTCGGTATCGTTGAAGCCGGGTATGGTGGGGACACGGACGGTGAGCGTTTCGCCGTGCGAGAGAAGGCGTGAGAGACGGATGATGTTTTCACGGATTGTCTCGGTTCCGACGCCGGTATACTCTCTGTGCTTTGCGCTGTCGGTATGCTTGACATCAATGAGGAAATGATCGACAAAACCCAGAGACTTCTCTATATTCTCCCATTTTACGGCGGCTGTTGTTTCCACTGCGGTGTTTATGCCTTCAGACTTTGCGCACCTAAAGAGTGCGGCGGCGAAATCCGGCTGACAGAACGCTTCTCCTCCGGTGAGGGTCATGCCGCCTCCGCTTCTGCGGTAATAGGGCATATCCTTTTTCACATCGTCTATGACCTCACGGACGGTTACGTCTCTGCCGACGGTGACTCTTTCTCCGTTTTTGAGCATGGTTTCGGTCTCAAATCTCTGCGACTCGGGGTTGCAGCACCATCTGCATTTGAGTATACAGCCTTTGAGAAACACGTTCGTGCGTATTCCCGGGCCGTCATGGACGGAAAATTTCTGTATATCGAAGATTCTTCCCTTTACTTCTTCTGCGTTCATTTATGTGCAATCCTCTTAAAAGTTTCTCTGCTCGGTACGGTTTATGATATCGTCCTGGAGCGACTTCGACAGCGTTGTGAAAAGTGCGCTGTAGCCGGCGACTCTGACGACAAGGCTTCTATACTTATCGGGATTCTTCTGTGCGTCGAGGAGAGTTTCACGGCTGACGACGTTGAACTGCATATGGCTGCCCTTCTGGTCGAAGTAGGCTCTGACGAGTGCGACAAAGCTCTCGAGTCCGGACATTCCCTCAAGTGCCGAGGGATGGAACTTCATATTGAAGAGCGTGCCGTTGGAGGCGATGCCGTGGTCAAGTCTCGAGACGGAGTTTGCGGACGAGGTCGGACCGTGGGTATCGAAGCCTGCGGAGGGTGAAACGCCGTCGGCAACAGGGGTATGGGCGTATCTGCCGTCGGGAGTTGCGCCTGTCTGCGCACCGAGGGGGACGTTTGCCGAGACGGGGTAAAGACCTGCCTGGAATATGCCTCCTCTGGGGTTGCGGTAGATTTCGAGTGGCTTTGTGTACATATACGCCGCTTCTCTTGCGACGGTATCAACCTCTTCGACGTCGTTGCCGTACTTGGGGAGCTTCATTATCTCACGGCGCATTTCGGCGTACTTTCCGCCAAGCTCTCCGGCGACCTTTTCGTAGACGGCACGTATTTCGC
Organism: uncultured Eubacteriales bacterium; assembly: GCA_934444485.1. GTDB lineage: Bacteria > Bacillota > Clostridia > Oscillospirales > CAG-382 > CAKSUT01. The sequence goes on from CAKSCN010000092.1 coordinate 7,398, forward strand.
TTTCGCTTCTGTGAATGCCGGAGCGGTTCAATTCCTTTGTTATCGCATCGAGGACACGGGAATCACCGTCGGCTTTGCCGTAATTTTCACGGAGTGCGTTGCGAAGCTCTGCGAGGGTATACTTTTTATCTTCAAAGACAAGCTTTTTCACGGTATACAGTGAGTCTGCGACGTTTGCTATACCGAAGCCCTGAGGTCCCGTGAAGTTATAGACTGCGCCGCCCTGTTCGGGAGTTTTTCCTCTTGCGATACAGTCCTCGACCATTGACGAGAGAAACGGAAGCGGACATCTTTCGGCGTGTGCCTTATCTATTGCGTTATCGGCGTTGACGAGAAGTGCGATGAAATAATTCATCTGCGTGCGGTAAGCCTCGATGAACTCGTCGTAGCTCTTTATATTTTCGACGTGCTTTGTTTCGGGCGAGACTCTTACTCCGCCGTCGATACCTGACGAAAAGACCATTTCGAGAGGTCGGCACATATTGAAGAATGCGGCGTCGTGCCATCCCCACGTTTTGCCGGACTTCTGCGGTTCGACGCATCCGATTATATTATAGTCTCTTGCGTCCTCGACGGCAAGTCCTCTCGAAATAAGGCTCGGGATTATGACCTCGTCGTTATAGTACGCCGGGAGTCCGACGCCGGTACGGGTAAGCTCTGCGGCTTTTATGAGAAAGTCGTGCGGCGAGCCGTTCCACACTCTGACAGAGAACGACGGCTGGGGGAGCATGACGTGCTTTGTGGCATATATGCACATGAAAGAGAGGTCGTTTGTGGAATCTCTGCCGTCCGGGGTCTGACCGCCGGCGATAAGGTTCTGGAAAAGTGAGTAACCGGCAAAGCCTTCGGCAGACACTGCGTCACGGGCCTTATTGAGGTCGTTGAGCTTTACCCATATGCAGTCCATAAGCTCCTGCGCAAACTCACGGGTCATGCCGCTCTTCATGCTTTTTTCGTAATACGGGAGCATATAGCGGTCAAAGCGACCGGGGGAAATGGAATGTCCGCTCGACTCGATCTGAAGAAGCATCTGCACGAACCAGAACGACTGGCACGCTTCATAGAAGTCTCTTGCGCCTCTCATGGGGACTCTTGCGCAGTTTTCGGATATGCGCTCAAGCTCTTTTTTACGCACGGGGTTTGTTTCTCTGCGGCTTTGTGCGTAGCTTTCGGCGGCGTATCTTGCGGCGTAGACACCCACTGCCTCGCAGCTTATGAGGACTGCTTCGAGGAAAGAATGTCTTTCGGCGTAGTCGGCGTCTCCGAGGGAGAGTTTACCGAGTTCAGCCTTGACACGCTCGATGACTCCGGTAAAGCCGTTTGCGAGGATATCGGCATAATCAACGGTGACATGACCGACGCCGTTATAGTAGTAGTTACCGGGAGTAAAGAAGTTATGCTCCATGGCAAGCTTTGCGGCGGGGGCGATATATGCGTCGGCAAGCTCGCTTGTGGTTTTGCCTTTCCAATATTTATGGACGGCCGAGAGCGCACGTTTTGTGTTTTCGGATATGTAAAACGGATCCGCCTTTCTTTTGGCTATGGTATCGAACTCCGCCTCAAGCCACTCGAACGAGAACTCGGGGAAGGTCTGACAGCCTCTCGGCGATTTTGTTGCGGAGCCGACGATAAGCTCATCGGGACGGATTGTTATCGGGATATTCTCGAGGATATGCCTGAACGCTTTCGCACGGCGAAGCACAATCGGTTCGGACTCTGTCTGCATATACGACTCTGTGACAAGTACGGCTCTGTCTGCTTCTATCTCGGGCATTTTGCGGTAAAGCTCGGCTTTGAGTTTATCGATTCTCGGGGACTTTTTCGGTTCTTCGGTGTTATACATTCTCTCACCTCAAATGCGGTATGGTTGGTCGGGAACTGTTCCCTGCCATATTATTATCCTTTTACGTCTGCTATTGTACCATACTTTTCCCTGTTTGTCAATATGAAATCCACGAAAAACCACAAATTTGTGTTGATTTTTCTTTGTTTTCAAAAAATCGCTCGCCGCAGGGGCAAACGATGGCTGCTCGCCGCAGGGGGGACGAGGGTTACGGTGGTGTTCTTTCTTGAAAGAAAGAACCAAAGAATTTTAAGGAGCAAAGCTGGCGCTTTGCAGGGACGGATTATATTGTAATTTGAAGGCACTGCCGAAGTCGGCGTCCATATACGCAAGCCGCCGACTTAGATGAGGTAAGACACATCTTATCCGAGATAGTACGAAAGTCGGTGGCGCATATATGCGCATCATATGCGCAAGTGACCGACTTAGATTTTTGTAGCATCAGATTTTGTGGGGAATGTAATTTGGGGAAACACCGTTCGCAATGAAACGCCTCGCACAGCTCGACAATTTCATTTTTGCGAAGATGAGGCTCTTGGTGTGTGCGTAAATTGAGGTTTGCGCTTGCTTATGGGGAATTCGGGGAAAATCAAGCTTTCTTGAGAGTGCGAAGCTCAATGTTAGCACTTTCTCCATGGTGTATTGGAGGCGGCAAAGCCGCCAGAGAAATTGCGAAGCAATTTACTCTCGAGTTGACCGTGTCAACTCCGGAGGCATCCTCTTGTGTAACCGGTTGCAAAGCAACCTATGGAGCTGTCACGCCGAAGGCGTCGGACTGAGGGACTGTCGGATAAGTACTCTCTCCATGGTATACCGTAGGGCGAGTGAACGCAGACTTCGCTAGCGTAATCTCACGCCGTATAAACCGCACACACGGTTATGTATACCGCACCGTAGAAGTGCGGCAAACGATAAGCACAAAACCTCAACCTTTAAAAAATATTCTTGTATTTTGTCAAAAACTGTGATAAAATAAAAAAGTCGGGCGAATACCCGGCTGAAAGAGGATGAATTGAAACAGTTTTAAACTGGGCGG
>CAKSCN010000093.1 GCA_934444485.1 uncultured Eubacteriales bacterium
ACCCGGAGGATTTCGCACTCCGCATAAAACAGCTCTTGGGTATGTCTCCCGATACCGACTGCGACAGCATAAGTCTTATGTGGGTATATCCGAAGGATCTTGTTCGTCCTGCCGCAGACGGCGACATATCACATCAGCCGACGTCTTACTCCGCTTTTACGACGTCCGAAAACAAAGAGCTTTTTGAGCTTTCACGCTCTCAGGCGGAGGCGGACGGTATGCTTTTCACAAAGCTCGGATATTTCTACGATTGGTTCGACAACGGCAGAGATTACGGACTCACGGCGTTCACGGTAAGAACAGGCGCAAAGGTTGAGGTAAAGGACACATACAGTCTCGGCGCATACCGTGAAAAGCTCTCGGAGGTCGATATGAGCGAGGAATGGTAACACAGCATTCAATTACATAGAACTAAAAAGGCTGCCGCAGGAACACACCCACGGCAGTCGATTTATTTATGCGTTTTTTACATCGGGCTGTCCTGACCGAACTCGCATCTTGCGATTACGTGATCCTGATAGGACTTGTCAAGCTCGCAGAAGTATGCCGACCATCCCCAAATACGAACGATGAGGTTCTGGTGATTTTCGGGGTGCTTCTGGGCGTCAAGGAGGATTTCACGGTTTACGGCGTTGAGCTGGAGCTGATGTCCTCCGAGAGCGATGAACGCTTCAACAAGACGGGCGGTCTTCTCTATGCCGTCGTCGGAATTGAACACGGACGAATGAAACTCGAGTGTGAGCGGTCCGCCGTTTATCGTGTTGATAAGATGCTGTTTTGTGAACGACTTAATTACGGAAAGCGGTCCGTCAACCTTGGAGAAGAGGTTCGGCGAGAAGTTCGTGCCGAAAGGCTCCTTTGCACATCTGCCGTCGGGAGTTGCCGGAATTTCGCTTGCGTGCCAGAGGTAGAACATTGCGGAACCTGTACCTGCGCGGAAGATGCCGCCTCTCTCGTTCTTTCTGCCCTTGAGAGCGTCGGCGAAAGTATCGAGAAGCATTACGGAATACTTATCGACGTCGTCGTTATCATTGCCCATTTTGTCGGTGCCATATCTAAGCTCATTTTTAAGCTCTTCGTAGCCGACAAAGTTTGCATCAATTGCTTTGAGCATTTCATCTGCGGTTACATCCTTGTCGTCGAAGATGTGCTTTTCTATCGAATAGAGAGAGTCGGTTGCGGTTGCGACGCCGGTTCCGTGGAAACCGAAGTTGTTGTACTTTGAGCCGAGAGTAATATCCCTTGCTCTTTCAACACAGCCGTCCATGAGAAGCGACATAAAGGGAGCCGGGAAAATATAGAGGTTCTCCCTACCCTTGCAGAGTTCTTCGCATTCAGCCTTTATTTCGTCCTTGACGTAGCCGACAAGCTCGTCCATCGTCTTGCAGTCACGGAGCTTTGCGGCGATGACTCTCGACACAACCTTCGGGAAAGAAAGTGCGCCGATATTCGGGATATCCAGTCCGACGCCGGGAATGATGTACTCCCAGCAAGCCGCAACGGCGTAGTTTCTTGCGTCCTCGAGGTCATAGCCAAGCTTCACAAGTCCCGGGATTACGACGTCATCGTTTGAATACTGCGGGAAGCCGAGACCTGCCTTTGTGAGGTGAGTACCCTCGACGAATCTTTCGTGAGGAGTGTTCTTGTCAACTCTGAGGTTTATTTTGGGGTCGATGAGGAGAAGCTCGCCGCTTGCCTTCATGCAGAGAGAGGAAAGGCGGTTGAATGCGTCCTTGCCGTCCTTGGTGACTCCGCCGAGCATCATTGACTGACCGTCGTCGCCCTGCTGTACGCCGGTGTACTTGTCGCTGTCGATGTTAAACGAAATAAAGAACTCCTCGAGAAGCTCAAACGCTTCGTCCTCCGTAAGAACGCCGTTCTTAATGTCCTTATCGAAATACGGGAACATATACTGGTCGAAACGTCCGACGGTGTTGTGATATTCGCCCTCAGCCCAAATCGTATAATGGAGTATGCGGAAGAACTGAAGCGCTTCGTGGAAAGAGGAAGCGGCGTTTTCGGGAACTCTCGAAAGAATCTTCGCAACCTCGGTGTTGCCGACCTTCTCCGCCTCGGCTCTGTACTTTTCGCAGAGCTTTGCGACGGTGTTTATCTGCTTCAACATACTGTCAAGCTCAAGTATGCCCTCGGCATCATTCTTTGCCTCGCAGTTCTTTCTGCTCTCTGCGATTTCCTCACGGAGCTTGCCGAAGCCCTTGTTTATTACGATGGAGTAGTCGGGGCTGATATTGGAAAGGTATCCGTTCTCGTGGAAAAAGTGCTTGGAGTGTATCTCGTTGTACTCTTCGTCGGTGAATATCGACGGAACATCAACAACCGTTCTCTGAAGCACGATTTTTGCGTCTTTGTTCACAACGGGTACTTCCGCATCAAACAAAAGCTCGAGTCTTTTCGTCATTCTCTCGATATGGGTTCTCTGATTTCTGAACTCGCCGACAAGCGATTCGTCAAAAGAGCGTCTGTACTTCTTCTGCTCCTTCGCATTGCACGCCGCAAGGATTTTAGCAATTCTCTCTGTCATGGTCATTCTCCTTTTCAATGTGAAATATGTATAAGTCCTACAAAATGTCTTTAATATCGGCACAACATTAACGTTAATGTTGCTCGACACCTATATTATATCACTTTCATAAGATTTTGTCAACAGCAAAAATCAATTTAACAATTCGTTCAAACTTAAATGATGCTTCGCTTATAGGAGTACTCCTTCGGGTTTACTCCCGTATACTCTCGAAATACTTTGCGGAAATGAGCAGACGACGAAAAACCCGTCATTCCGCAGATCTGTTCAACAGAATGTTTTCCGCTTTCGAGAAGCTCCGCAGCAAGCCTTATACGAAGAGAGGTTCTGTATTCAACGGGAGTTATCCCCTCCGAGCGTTTGAAGGCACGATAGAAATACGATTCGGAGAGTCCGCATGCGTCGGCAGCAGCACTAACTGAAAAATTTTCCGTGAAGTGTTCGTCTATGTATTTGCGTCCCTTTGCGACGGTATTCGCCTCAGCTTCGCAAGAGATGCCGCCGGAGGTTATCATATAGGGTTTGACCTCATGAAAAAGCTGCAAAAACAAAGACTCAACGAGAATATCCCTGTCATGCTCGTCCTCGGATTCATACATTCTTCTCATTATATCCTCCACCTTTTTTTTCGTTTCGTCGTCCGGGAGCGGCACTTTTTGAAGCTCATACGGCGGAATGGCATTCGGCAAATCAAATTCAAACGCCGTACCGAAAAACTCGATATCGGGGTCTCCGAACCATTCGGAGATATATCTGCACCACTTTGGGATATATATAAGATCGCCGCCTGACGCCGGTATACTCTCGCCTTTGCGGTTGAGGGTACAACGTCCTTTGGTAAGAAAACCGAAGCAAGAACGTTCTTTTCCCTGTAAACATCGTGTTATGCTGTATTTACTGCGATAGCAAAAATAAGAAGATAGATAGTTTAACCTGAGAGTTTTCTTAAAAGTATAATACATTGTTTCCTCCGCACATGCACAATACAGTCTTTTTTGAATATTATAGCATATTGCAAACCGATTGTCAACGTGGTAAAATACAAACAGTGAAAAATCCTGACAGCAAAATACAGTCTTTATTATAACGGAGGTTTTATCATGAAATCCTACAGACCCATATTTCCCGAAAGAGGCCGTGCTGAGCTTGAAGAATTCGAGCTTCCTGACAAGGTGCCGGCCGGACACGTACTCATACACACCTCGGCATCAGCGGTAAGTGCCGGCACGGAGCGTGCAAATCTTCTCGATATGCCTAACATTTCGTGCGCCGCAAACTCCTATCCCAAGCACATAGGTTACACCAACTGCGGTATAATCGAAGCGGTCGGCGAGGGTGTGACCGACTACAAGGTCGGCGACAGAGTAACCGGTAATTTCGCCGGAAACGGACTCTACTATCACGCTCACACCTCCAAAATTCTCAAGGTGGAGCATGACAACGTCACCGACTACGAGGCGGCGTTCGGCAACATCACGGTATTCCCCATGGCGGCACTCCGCAAGACCGAGCTTGAAGTTGGCGAAAGCCTTCTTGTAATGGGACTCGGCATACTCGGCGTGTTCTCGGTTATATTCGCAAGAGCGGCAGGAGCGTATCCCATAATCGCCGCAGACCTCAAACCCGAGAGAAGAAAGCTCGCGCTTGAACTCGGCGCGGACTACGCTTTCGATCCCTCCGAAAAGGACTTCGCACAAAAGGTAAAGAGCGTCACAAGAGGCATCGGCACAAAGTGCGTAATCGAGGTTACGGGCATCTGTTCGGCACTTGATCAGGCACTCGACTGCACGGCACGCTTCGGACGCATAGCTCTTCTCGGATGCACACGTGTTCCCGACACCATAATCAACTACTACGAAAAGGTACACAAGCCCGGCGTTAAGATAATCGGCGCACACACCATGGCAAGACCGCAGTTTGAGTCGTATCCGCACTACTGGACATGGCAGGACGACCAAAGAGCGGTATTCGATCTTCTCGCCTCCGGAAGAATTTCCTTTGACAAGGTCATAAACGAGATAGTATCCCCGAGAGACACCGCAAAGGTATACGACAGACTCGCCAACGACAAGGATTTCCCCATAGGCGTGGTCTTTGACTGGAAGCTTCTCTGACACAAACGCAAAGAAAAACGCACCGTTCACCAAACCGAGTGACGGTGCGAAATTTTTATATCTCCGTTCCAAACTCACGGTAAAGGGCTTTGCAAAGAGCGCAAAGAGGAAGCCCGATTACCGAGAAGACGTCTCCGTCTATTCGCTCGACGAACTTTGCGGCAAGTCCCTGAATGCCGTAGGAGCCGGCTTTGTCCATGGGTTCTCCCGTTTCGACGTAGCGTTCGATCTCACCTTGCGACAGCTCCTTGAAGTACACCTTCGACAAGACCGTTTCGGAATAGATTTTACTGCGTGTCATGAGCGTAAAGCCCGTTGCGACGGTATGCATATCTCCCGAGAGGAGCTTCAGCATACGCACGGCGTCGTCTCTGTCGTGCGGTTTTCCGAGTATCTCATCTCCGTGAAACACGAGAGTATCGGCTGCGATAACAAGCTCATCCTCGCCTATCTCGTCCTTCATCGCAAGTGCCTTGACACGTGAAAGGTACTTCACTATATCTTCCGGCTCTGTGACACCGTCCGGAATCGTTTCGTCGGCGTCGGTCACTCTGACCTCAAACTTCATGCCGATATTGCCGAGAAGCTCTGAACGTCTCGGAGACTTTGACGCAAGTATAAATTTCATATTTTCCTCCGTTCATCCTCTGAAAACCTTAGTGCCGATAAAGAGCGAAAGTATAACGAACACTATGCACGACACGGTGAGATTTATCGAAAAGCCGAAGCTCAGGGCGATGACTCCGAGGCTCAGCGAAACAGGCGCATCGAGTCCGAAGCGCAGTCCGAAATTGAGCCACGAGAGTGCCGGGACACCTGCCGCCATTTCACCGACAAGCGAACCGACGACAATACCCGAAAACAGCAGGAATATAAACATGAGCGTCCTTGATTTCATACTGACCGCTACCTCTTTGCAAATATTATTTCACGCCGGTTGAACCGAAGCCGCCTTCTCCCCTCTCGGTGTCGGAAAGCGAATCGGTTTCGGCAAGCGCCGCAAATTCATACGGCATAATCATCATCTGTGCGACCCTCATCCCGTGAGTAACGCAGAAGTCTTTGTCCGACAGGTTTGTGAGAAGCACCTTTACCTCGCCTCTGTAGTCGCTGTCAATGACGCCTATTCCGTTGGAAAGGCATATGCCGTTTTTTGCGGCAAGTCCGCTTCTTGCGCAGACGATACCGACATAACCGCACGGTATTTCAAACGCAAAGCCTGTGGGTACGGCGGCGCTTTTGCCGCAGGGAATTATAATCTCGGCGTCCCCCGTATTTGCACGGAGGTCAAATGCCGCAGCGCCCGCCGTCGCATACTCCGGAGTCGGAAGAGTATGTTCGGAGGTGCGCATTATCCACACACCAACGCCGTTTTTGATATTCTCAGCACTCATCTCAATAGAGCGGATACTTTGCGCAGAGATTTTCTACCTCTGCACGGACGGCGTCGGCGCTGTTCTCAAAGTCGGTTGCGGTGAGCTTCATGAGGTGTGCGATCTTCACGAAGTCCTCTTCGACAAGACCTCTCGAGGTAGCCGCCGGGGTACCGACGCGCAGTCCGCTCGTTACAAACGGGCTCTGGGGGTCGTTCGGTATTGCGTTCTTGTTGGCGGTGATATATACCTCGTCGAGACGATGCTCGAACTCTTTGCCCGTGATATCAAAGGGACGAAGGTCAACAAGGCAGAGATGGTTATCCGTGCCGCCGGAAACAAGCTTGAAGCCTTCCTCGAGAAGAGCTGCGGCAAACGCCTTGGAGTTCTTCACTATCTGCTTCTGGTATTCCTTGAACTCGGGCTTGAGAGCTTCTCCGAAGCATACTGCCTTTGCGGCGATAATGTGCATGAGAGGTCCGCCCTGCGTACCGGGGAACACTGCCTTATCTATCTGCTTTGCAAGCTCTTCACGGCAGAGTATCATACCGCCTCTCGGTCCTCTGAGGGTCTTGTGCGTTGTTGTGGTGACAACGTCGGCATACGGGACGGGGTTCATGTGGAGTCCTGCGGCGACAAGTCCTGCTATGTGCGCCATATCGACCATAAGGTATGCTCCGACCTTCTTTGCGACGTCAGCAAAGCGTGCGAAGTCTATTTCTCTTGCGTATGCGCTGGCACCGGCAATAATGAGCTTCGGCTTTGTTTCGACGGCGATTCTTTCCATCTCGTCATAATCAATGAAGCCGTCGTCATTTACACCGTACGGTATTATATTATAGTAGAGACCCGAAAGGTTTACGGGACTTCCGTGGGTAAGATGTCCGCCGTGAGCAAGGTTCATGCCCATAACGGTATCTCCCGCCTTGAGAAGGGCTATGTACACTGCGGTATTCGCCTGAGCGCCGCTGTGAGGCTGTACATTTGCGTGTTCCGCACCGAAAAGACGGCAGGCACGCTCACGAGCTATGTTCTCGGCGATATCGACGCACTGACAGCCGCCGTAGTATCTCTTTCCGGGATAGCCTTCGGCGTACTTGTTGGTAAGCGGAGTACCCATTGCCGCCATTACCGCCGGGGATACGAAGTTCTCGGAGGCAATAAGCTCAATGTTTCTTCTTTGTCTTGCAAGTTCAAGCTTCACCGCTTCCGCAATTTCCGGATCCTCTGCCGCTATTGCAGCGATGTTTTCATCGATGATTTTTGTCATAACCATTCTCCTTTTTACTGAAATAGGGTTGCACGGGGCATTTTTCCGCACCGACGTGCACTTTTTGTATTATAGCACGTCTCAAAAGCTAATTCAACGCCTTTTCTTTGAAATTTTTGATAATGCGTGTTAATATGCGAAAAGAAAAGGTCGGCGGAACATACAAAGAACCGCCGAATCCTAAGTGTCAATTTGTCCTTATGCGCTCGATTTCAAACCAGAACACGCTTCCGACACCGACCGTGCTTGTCACTCCGTAACGTGCGTTGTGAAGCTCGAGAAGAGACTTTACTATCGAAAGACCGAGTCCCGTTCCGACCTGAGCACGCTTATGTGTTTTGTCCACCTTGTAGTATCTGTCCCAGATATAAGGAAGATCCTCTTTGGCGATGCCTATTCCGGTGTCCTCGACTTCAACACGTGCATATCTGCCCTTGACCTGAAGTCTTACGGTGACGCTCTTATCCTCGCCGGAATAGTTGATTGCGTTGTTGATAAGATTGCATATCACCTGTGAAATGCGGTCTTCGTCGGCGTCTATGCAGATATCCGCACCGTCGCTCTCAAAGCGTACTTCAAAGCCGTCCTTCGCCGCCATTTTGTCATATCTTTCGACAATGCTGCGAATACTTTCCGTGAGGTCATACGGCGTTTTTTTGAACGGCATCTTTCCGGATTGCAACCGCGAATTGTCGAGAAGGTCGTTCACAAGCGACGAGAGTCTCTCAGCCTCGTCGATGATTACCTGCACGTTTTCGGGATTATTCTCTCCCGGGATATCGCGCATTACCTCGGCATAGCCGACTATCATGGTAAGCGGTGTGCGAAGGTCGTGCGACACGTTTGCGATAAGCTCTTTTCTCAGATTCTCAACTCTCGAAAGCTCTGCCGCCGTGAAATTGAGCGTATCGTTGAGCTGCGCTATCTCCTTGTAGCCGCCGCCGGTAAACTTTACGCTGTAGTCGCCCTTTGAGAGAAGCTTTGCGGAGTCGTTTATCTTGGCTATCGGCTTTGTTATATACACGGACACCGCAAAAGCGAGCATGAGCGAGATTATTATCATGACAACGGCGATTATTCCGAATATTGCCGAAAGCGTATCGACCGTGGCATTGACGGGTGTGAGAAGCGACTCAATCATTATAAGTCCCGACACACCGTCGGAAAAGGTGATGAGCTTTGCGTAAACAAGCGTCCTGTTGGTGTAGCTGCTCGGCGGTGCCGGAGGCGGAGTGCTTCCGGTTCTTTCACCGTCGTTTTCACTCTGCTCCGTCTCCGTAAACGGTTTGGGAATGGTGACGATAATCTGCGAATTGCCCTCCCCGTCAGTTGTGAAATCGACGTGTCCCGTCTTTGACCAATGTCTCGAGCCGACTCCGAACGATGAATATACGGCGCTCGTTTCACCGTTTGCGGAATTTGCGGCATCATCGTAAATCGTGGATATCTCGTACTTTTCTCCTACCGAAAGCTGATTGCGAAGGTCGGCGAGCTTGCTTATCGGGGAATTCATTCTCGAATGGTGTATGCTGAAATTTTCGTCGATTATCATGAGATTGAGGTCATTCGCCCTTGTGTAATCGTCAAGAAGCTCGACGTAATCCTCATCCTCAAGGCACGAAATTATGCTCTCCACATTTGTCTTCATCTTTTCGGTTTTGATGTACGAATAAATGTGGTCGAGAAAAAGTATCTGAAGCACCCACAGCACGAGAAGGAGTATTCCCGAGAAGAAAAGAAACGTAAAAAACACGTTCCACTTTATACTTATGCGGCGTGAGATCTCCGACATTTTGTCTTTAATTTTCCTCAAAACGATATCCAACTCCTCTTAACGTCACGATGAATTTGCTGTAGGGTCCGAGGTTCTTTCTCAACAGCTTTATGTGCGTGTCGAGAGTGCGGTCGTCGCCGTAGAAGTCGTAACCCCATACGTTGCTTATGAGTTTTTCACGGGTAAGTGCGATTCCCTTGTTTTTGGCGAAGTAGAAAAGCAGCTCGTATTCCTTCGGCGTGAGATCGACCTTTTTGCCGTCAACCGTAACTATTCTTGCGGAAAAGTCTATCGACAGTCCTTCCATGGTCATGACATCGGCCGAAACGTCTCCCGAGCGTTTGAGAACCGCTCCTATGCGGAGCATAAGCTCCTTCGGCGAAAAGGGCTTCACGACGTAATCGTCAACGCCTATCTCGAAACCGTGTATTCTGTCGTACTCCTCGCCTCGTGCGGAAAGCATGATGATGGGAGTTTTTTTCTTCTTGCGGATCTCACGGCACACCGAAAAACCGTCAAGGTCGGGCATCATTATATCGAGTATTATGATATCGAAATCCTTCTCCGTAGCAACGGTTATTGCATCGAGTCCGCACGAGACTTCGGTTACGGTATGTCCCTCAAACTCCGCATACTTTCTTATCAGAAGGCGGATCTTTTCTTCGTCGTCAACAACAAGTATATTGTACATCTCTTTACCTCCGCATAATGTCGTTCCCTGTGTGCCACTATAGTACACCATATATGTGAAATCGGCGTGAAAAAACTCTGAAAAAAACGGGAAGCCGAAGCCTCCCGCATGATTTTTTATCGAAATTTACCGATTATAGTATCTCATGAGTGCGACTACTTTTCCGAGAATCGAAACGGAATCGGTGTAAATCGGCTGCATCGAGGAATTTTCCGGCTGAAGCCTGTAGCTGCCGTTTTCCTTGAAAAAGCGTTTTACCGTCGCTTCGTCGTCAATCATCGCAACGACAATCTCGCCGTTTTCGGCGTAGTCCCTCTTCTCTATCACCACGATATCTCCGCTCAGAATGCCTGCCTCTATCATACTGTCGCCTTTTACACGGAGCGCATAAAGAGAATTTGCGTCGTAGTGCTTGTCGGTGGAATAATCGATGTAGCCGTCGAAACTCTCAACGGTGAGAATCGGCACGCCTGCCG
>CAKSCN010000094.1 GCA_934444485.1 uncultured Eubacteriales bacterium
CACCATGAGGTATCTAAAGTGTTATCCCGGAAGCGACGAAGGGTCCACACTTCTGGACAGTCATAAGAGCCATATACGCATGTAGCAACATAGCAACCACTCTTTTTTCTTCGTTTTTTGGGTTGAAACATTTTGTCTACTTTTCCGAAAAATTCTTTTCCCGCTTTTCTATTAGGGGACATATTTGAGTATCTTGCCATTGCTTATTTCCTCCTTGAATTAAAGCTATCTACATAGCTGCTTTTTCATTTTTCCGTTGCCTACCAATTTGAAAACTTTAAAAAAATTGTCCACATTTTTTAGTTCTGCCCACGAAAAAGATAGAATATCTTTGCTATAATCATCATCTGATTTGGAAATCCAAATGCCTTCTTTTGCTGCAATTACAGAATACTGTGCGTTAAGTAATTTGGCATAGCCTCTGGCTTGCGTTTTTGCCTCTTCCAAGAGTTTGTTTGATGGAATTGTTAGTTTTGCTTCTATCAAAAAATCTGCTGATTGGTGTCCCGAAGAAACTATCGGATGAATTACAAAGTCGGGAATTAAAGCATGATTGTGATTGCCTATTTCAATATATAGTTGCTGTTGGTATTCGTTTTCAGCATACCCTAATTTTTTGAGGAACGGATTAATAAGTTTGTTTTCCACATCATTTTCACGAGCGTAGATGTCATCCGTTTCATCAACAATGTATTCTAATCGGGGTAAATCGCTTTTCGCCATATCGAGCAGATGGTTGTATGTTGACGGGTATAGTTCCACACCATTGATCCCTTGCATATTCTTGCGTACAATGGGAAGATCTTTGAACAGCAAATCTTTTTGGAGCTGCTTTTGTGTTATTTGTCTTATCTTTTGAGGGCGTGCGATGTATGTACATCTGTAATAGTAAAAGAACGGGTCATTAAATCCTACGGAAACACTCCTCCAAATTGAATCAATCGCACTGACGGGGGAGCGTAGATACATCACGATTAAATCACCGGCTCTCGTATCTGGATTGCATTGCCAGCAACTTATGATGTCGGAATTGTCGCCAAGGAAAGTTTCGTCCTTTGAGCCGCCTATAAAAAATACACTTTTGGGCTCCGGTAAAGATTTAATAATATAGCTATCCACCCCACCGATATATTTCGGGGCAAAATCATATAAGAAAGCACATAACTCGTAGGGCGTCATGCCCTGTTTAATTCTAAAATCATATAATGCAGCACAAATTTCACCGTAGTGGTATAGTCTCCCTTTGTAGTCTTTTTTGACCGGAATTGAGGGAAGCTGAATTTCAAATTCCTGTGCGATTCTCTCTATCACATTGTAATTGTGTTGGAAATAATACGGAACAAATAGTTCTGGAAATACCATTGCAAAAAAAGTGGTGTAGTATGCAAGTCCTCCACAAAACTCTGAAAAAATCTGATTGTCGGACAGTGTGCCACTGTCATTTAATCCTTGATAGAAAATATCCATTATATTTTCTATGCTATACTCGCCATCATCTAATTCTGCAATAGGATAGCAACCATACAGAAAGCCAAAATCTTCAATGTTGATACCGTCGCTTAGCTCCTTTAATTCTGAATACAAGTATTCCGAAATCGCTTTACTTGGGCAATATGTTTTGTGCAACTCACAGATTGTTCGTGCATAATCTTCTGTAAACGAATCGCAGAGGTTCCTCTCAAAAAAATCTACAACACTTTTGCCATCAGCTTTTAAGTATGTATTCCATATATATTCATTGAACATAAGGGTGGTTACCTCATTTCTGTTTTTATATTCTTTACCTACTGACTGCAAAAAAGGAATCGTATCCAACGAGTGTGTACACATTATAGCATGAAGGCACAAGACTATTCAAGAGCGGTGTTGAAATTTGCCACATCAAAGTGTAACTTTTTTATGAACTGATGGCAATAGAGTGATTATAGTGGTATTCAACATACTCTGCATGCATTGAAATGCCAGACCATCGACTTGATAATCTTGTGTGATTCCTTGTGAAATCGTAGGCATTCACATTTTCTAACGAACTGCGTTCCTTAGGCGTGATTTGTTGCTTAATAGAGTTTTATCACGATAACAACAACTATTCCACCCATTTTTATCCTTGTCGTACAGTCGAAAAATAAACGATTTTCGCCCCTTAACCGCACAAAAAAAAAGACGACATCCAACCGAAATTAAATGTCGTCTGTTTGTTTCCAATCCTACCTAACAGATGCTGTAATTCGTAATTTTTGATAGATTACCTTACAGGCACTCTGCTAACCGGCGCCCTTTTTCGCATTATTCTTCTGAAATTTTCAAACCAGATCACTTCTTATCGTCTCCGGTCTCTTTCTTTGCCGCAATTTCGTTTTCACGGTTCAGCTTTTCCGCTCTCTCGCGGAGGAGCTTATTTTTTTCTTCGCGCTTTTTTCTCGAGCGTGCCGTGCAGAGCTTTATTATGACAACCGCTATCACGATGATTACAATCCATGTTATAATTGCAAAGACGTTATACGAAAGAGCAATTGCAACGTTCTGCCAGAACATACCGAAGTCACGAAGACCGTCGTTGAAGTTCTGCGACATTCTCTCACCGAAGGTTTTAGGCACGGTGGTCGGTGCGGTATACTCGATTACCTCTTCGACGGAGAGTCTGTAAGTGGCGTAGCTGATAAGCGAATCGTACTTGCGGAGCGTGCCGGTCATGGTCTCTATCTCGTAGCGGATATCCGCAAGCTCCCTTTCGAGTGCAAGGACGTCGTCGAGCTTATCGGCATTTTCGAGAATTTTGAGGACTCTCTCTTCACGGAGCTTTGCGGAGTCGAGTCTTGTTTCGATGTCGAAGTACTTTTCCGTAACGTCGCTGTTATCCTCGCCGCTTTCGACGACTGCGCCTACAGTGACTACCTCGTTGCGGAACGCATCATAGTTTGCTATAGGTATTCTTATGACGAACTCCGAACGTCTTTCGGTGGTGTAGTCGAGGCGGTTGCCGTAGCTTGCAGAGTTTTCAAAGTATGCGCCGTACTTATCGCAGAGCGCTTTGAGCGACGCTATCGAATCGTCGTACTCCTTTGTCTGAATATTCGCCCATGCGGTGCGGATTATTTTTCTTTCGGTGACGGCGTCATCTGTCGAGAGCGACTGTTCCTCCGTCTCCGACTCATAGAAAACCTCACCGTCCGCACTTTCATAGCTTGCGCCGTTTGTGAAGCCGAAATCTCTCGGTGATTCAGAAGCTTCGGCTACTTTGTTGTCCATTGGGTCGTAGTCTCTCGGTGATGCAGAAGCTTCGGCTACTTCGTCCATTGTGTCGTAGTATGTACCGTTTTTGCTTGCCGAGCCGCACGACGCGACCGACAGCACAAGCGTTGCGGCAAGAGCCGCTGTCATGGTTTTTGCCAAAATCGAGGTAAAAGTATTCTTCTTCATAGCAGTTTCCTTTCCGCACCGTGGGTGCTTCGTGTTTTTTGATAAAGTCAATATGCCGCTATGTGCGCTATGCTTATACCTTTTAGACGTTGAAAAAGGAAAAAAGTTCCGTCAGTTGAATTTACTCTTTAAAAATCTCATTACCGCAAGCCAATCGGCACGGCTGAAGTAGTGTTTTCCGGGGCGAATGTGATAACCGATTAAGCCGTCGTTATACTCATCACCGGTTTTAGCGAGGTCTTCACCACAGACAAAGGCGTTCTTAAAGCCTGCTTTTTCGGCAAGCTCGCCTGCGGCAACGCACGAGAGAAACTCCGAGGTCGGATCAGCCCAAAGATCCTCTTCTGCACTGCCGACGTGGACGTAATGCGGAAGGTTCATCGCTATGAGCATATGCTGGTCGAAGGGAAGCTCATTTTCACGGTCGGCGTACTTTGCAAACCTCGGACAGAACCAATACTGGAAGGTAGTGCAAATTTTCTCAATGTTCTCGCCGCTCTTGCCACGGTGCAAAGCCGCACCCGAACAGCCGGAGTCGTTGGACACAGCGCAGAAGAAGCGTTTATCGAATGCGCCGGTAAAGAGGGCGGTTTTGCCGAGTCTCGAGTGACCGATAACCGTTGCACGGCTGCCGTCAAGCTCTTCTCTTGTGAGTGCGTAGTCAAGTATGCGGCTTGCCGCCCACGACCACATTGCGATTTTGCCGCAGTCGGTTTCTCCCCTCTCGCCGTTTTCAAAAAGCACGCCGGAAAGGCCGTTTGTGAAGTCGCCGTCGTCGCTCGTCACGTCCTTATAGCAGAACGAAAGGACGGCAAAGCCGTTGTCGCACAGCTCCTCGGACGGGAGGTATCTGTCCGGTACGGAATCTCTGAAATTGATGAGTATGAAAAACGGCAGTTTCTCATGCGATTTCGGTATCATGGTGTAAAACGGGAACGTAAAGGTTTTGCCGTCAAAGTCGGCGGTAAGCTCTGTTTTTTCGAGAGGCGCTTTACCGGCACAGAAAACATCGTCACGGCTCACGGTCTTATATGTAACCGAGGTCGGCTGTTTGGGGAAGTGTCCGTACTCCTCATAGAGGAAAATTCTTGCGGCGTTTCCGTAAAAGCTCTCAAACGTGCCGCCGAGGTCGGAGTAAAAATCAGGGATCTGTCTTGCGGCGAGGGCTGTCTTTATTTCGTTCATCGGTATATCCGTCCTTTTGCGTATTTTTCTCGGGTCACATCATCTTCGCAAGTCTTTCGTTTACCGCAACGAGGAAGCCCTCGGTATCGACCTTGGTTTTGTTCGGGAGAGTGGAGATAAGTGCGAGGTCGCCGGTCATAACGCCGTCCTCTATTGTGTCGATTGTCGCCTTTTCGAGCTTGTCCGCAAAGTCGCAGAGGTCGGGGGTTCCGTCAAGCTCTCCCCTCTTTCTGAGTGCGCCGGACCATGCGAATATGGTTGCGACGCTGTTCGTCGAGGTGGTTTCACCCTTAAGGTACTTGTAGTAGTGGCGCTGAACCGTGCCGTGTGCGGCTTCGTATTCGTAGACTCCGTCGGGAGAAACGAGGACAGAGGTCATCATAGCGAGGCTTCCGAACGCCGTTGCAAGCATATCAGACATAACGTCGCCGTCGTAGTTCTTGCACGCCCAAATGTAACCGCCCTCGGAGCGCACAACTCTTGCGACTGCGTCGTCAATGAGGGTGTAGAAGTAGGTGATGCCGGCGTTCTCGAACTTATCTTTGTACTCGTTTTCGTATATCTCGGCGAAAATATCCTTGAATCTGTGATCATACTTTTTGGATATTGTGTCCTTGGACGAGAACCAAAGATCCTGCTTGGTATCGAGAGCGTAGTTGAAGCAGCATCTTGCGAAGCTCTCAATTGATTTATCGACGTTGTGTATACCCTGAATGATGCCGCCGGAGGTTTCGTCAAAGGTGTGTATAAGCTCACGTGTCTCTTTGCCGTCACGGTCCGTGCAGACAAGCTCGCACTTTGAACCTGCCGGGACTCTCATCTCGGTGTTCTTGTAGATGTCGCCGTAAGCGTGACGGGCGATGGTGATCGGCATTTTCCATGTTCTGATATACGGCTCGATGCCCTTGACAAGGATCGGCGCACGGAAAACGGTGCCGTCGAGGATAGCTCTTATTGTGCCGTTCGGCGACTTCCACATTTCCTTGAGGTTGTACTCCGGCATTCTTGCGGCGTTGGGTGTGATGGTCGCACACTTGACGGCTACGCCGTACTTCTTCGTCGCATAGGCAGAGTCAAAAGTGACCTTGTCGTCGGTTTCGTTTCTGTGTTCGAGTCCGAGATCGTAGTACTCCGTATTAAGCTCAACATAGGGCTTGAGGAGTATATCCTTTATCATTTTCCAGATGACTCTCGTCATTTCGTCTCCGTCCATTTCGACGAGAGGTGTTTTCATTATTATTTTTTCCGACATGGGTAAAACCGTCCTTTCATATATGTTATTCACGTTAAAAGCAAAAAAGACAAGGAACTCCCTCCGACCTCCTTGTCTCTCACATTATACCAGAAATATCTGCGATTGTCAAGCGAATACCCAAATCTTAACGAAAATATAAAATATACCGCAGAACCAGCCGAGCTGTGAGGCGAAAACCTAACTTTCCGTCTCACGGTTCTTTTTTGCAGGCAGTTTCTTATACGTCAAGTCTATAAGGAATGTGCCGGGCGATATGCAAACAACAGTCTTACAACCGTGACACATTTTTACTTTTTTCTTCCGAAGTAGCGGCACACTTTCTTTTTGTAGAGCAAATACTCCTCGCCGAAGGTTTCCGAGAGGTACTTTTCCTCCTGCAAAATCTGCATATGCAGCATAACAATCGCAAACGCCGAGAAAATTACCGTAAGCACATTGCAGTACATAAGGCAAACTCCTATATACATAAGGTCAAAGCCGACAAAAGCGGGATTCCTGCTGTAAGAGTAAACGCCGTTCGTGACCATTGCGGTTTTTCCGCTCTCAGGTATTCCGACACGCCAGCTGTCACGCATTCCGAGTACTGCGGCGAGAAACAGTGCGTCTCCGGCAAGGGCAGTGATAAAGCCCGTAAATCTTGCGCTGCCGGGAAGTATGCTCCACCCTGCGATTATCGAAACAAGCTGTACGGCAACGACCGCAAGAGTTGCGGCGGACATCAGATGTTCGACAAGGCGAGTGTCCTTTTCTTTGCGCTCCCCTATTCTGTAGGCCTTTGTACCGTGCTTTTTCTGCGTAAAAAGCTTTGTAAAGTAGATGGCGTAAAAAACCGCAAGCACGGCAATTGCAAGCATTCCGTAAGGCAATACGCTCTCAAAATCCGAATGAAACACTTTCTTATCCTCTCTTTATTATCTTTTCGACCGCCGCACCGTCAAGCTGATTTACGGTCACGAATTTTCCGCCGTAAAATGCCGCCCAGTTATTGAATACGCACGGCAGACTCTTAGCCTTTTCGAGAGTATCGACATGGACAAGGTCGAGCGGTATGCCCTTATCCCGGCAATACGCCGAGAGTTTTTCGACCCTCTGCGGAATATACGGACACTCGTCGTCATAGTAAACGGTGAAAGTTTTACTGTCAATCGACTGCTTTTTTGCGTTCGGTGCAAAGTGCGGCTTTGTACCGTCAAGGCTCAGCGCAAGCAGCTCATAACCGTCGTCGGTGCTGTCGGCGACCTCGAAGCCGTACTTTTTTGCGAAGTTTTGGTCGGAGAGCCACGACTTCTGCTTTGCCGCACCGAGCATACATATTCCTGATTTTCCGTGTTCCTTTGCGTCTGCTATGCAGTACTCCATAAGGCTTCTGCCGTAACCGTGTCCTTTCGGCGCCCCCTGCACCCAGAGGCAGTATATGTACAGATAATTGTCACCGACTATCGGCGTCCACGCCTTTTCGAGAGGAGCGTACTCGATAAAAGCGCACTCTTTGACGTCAAGCTTTCTGAAAACGTGACCCTCTTTCAGTCTTTCCGCAAGCCACGCGCGCTTTGTGTCAACGCCGGGGTGCGGTCCCTTTCGTATTATACAGCAGAGGTGTTCGGTTCCGATATTTTCGGGTGTGATATTTACGTATTTATCTTCCACTTTTGTTACCTCGTCTTTTTCTTCTTCGGTTCGGGAAGCTCGTCGTACATAGCACCGAAAAGCTCCGTCAAAAACTCTCTGTCGTCAACTCTGTCAACGAGTATCATATCCTTTGCACCGTCATACGGCGGCTCATACCTTGCGTCAGGCATCATTCTCACCGCACTCGGCACGGGCTTTACGAGAAGCCTGTCGTCGCACAGATAAGCGGCGATTTTTCCGTTCATATATATGATGTACTCTCCCATCATCTGTCTTGACGTTATGCCGTCCACGTCGGAGAGCTGTTCCGTGATAAACTCAAGATAATCCTTTCCGGTTGCCATATTTTCCTCCTCCGGTACTTGTTTTAACCGAATTATACCTCAAAGCAAAAGGAATGTCAACAGCATTTTGTGAAGAAGACGAGAACTCCTTCGGCAGTAAAAACGCCGCACACTTGACAGAAAGCAAATGCACGGCGGTTATTTTCGGTATTATGTCTTAAATCAGAAGCCCTTTACTTTGTAGAGAAGCACTTCGTAGGTGTCATCGTCTCTTGCGGCGGTAACAACGCCGCTCCCGTTACCTTCAAAAGTTTCATAGCTGCCTCCGTAAATTATGATGTTTGCCCGAGCGTCCGCCGGGTTTTGTTAAACCGTACCGCAACGCTTATATACGATACGGTGATCACGGCGAAAGCATTTACCGCACTTACGCCGCCGTGCGCATCACCTCCGAAGCGTAAATTTTGAAAAAGTTTCCGAAAACGGTTGACCGGCGCCGAAATCCGTGATATACTTACGGTGTATTTTTAAGTCCGTTTGCGTGCGTATTGCGTTCGGCAAGAGCCGCTTTCGCTCGTTCTGCAAAGAGTTCAACATCAAAGAGGGGTACACAATGACACTGGGTGAAAACATAAAAAGGGCGTACAGGGCAATAGGCTTCGACAACATTGATTTCGGCTATGCACTGAATGTTTCGGAGGATGTCGTAAACCGTCTCGAATCGGGCGACGCCGTTCCGGATATTAAGATGATTTGCAAAATAGCTCACACGCTCGAGGTTTCTATAGACTTTCTTCTCGAAGGCACTGACAAAAACGTTTTTTCACAAAAGGAAGTTGCAATCCTGCGTGCTTACCGCTCAAAGCCTGAGATGCAGAGCAAGGTTGACGACGCACTCGGCGTGCCGCACAAGCTGACGATGCCTGTTGAAAAGACCTTTTACGACACCTCCCTTTTCGAGGAGTTTGATAAGGCAACCGAAAAACAGCTCACGGTCGGCGGTCGCTATCTTGCCGACATACAGGCATACGACGAATCATACCGCACGGTCAAAAGCAGGAGAAAAAAGTCAGGGTCGAAAAAGAGAAAAGGTGAAAAATAACATCCGAGTACGATTTATGGTGCAAATTATGACAATTTCCTGCAAGTTATTACATTGCACTTGAAATGGAATCCGCAAAGAGGTATAATGTAAAAGGAGTGTGCGGTACGTCTTTATGCGTTTATGCGGCACGCTCACACATTCAATTACTTACTCATAACCGAAAGGAAGTATGCTGCTGTTATGAAAAGAGCCGTGACACTGTTTCTTGCATCCGCTCTTATTGCTTCCGCAACGTCGTTTTCACTCCCGGCAAACGAGAGTCCGGCATTTGCGGTTTATGCCGAAGAGATGAGCAACGACGAAATTTGTCAGAAAAACAAGGAAAATGTTCTGAATGGGTTGGCGGAGATGACTTTTTCCAACTCAATTACCGAACGCACACTCGAGGATCTCATAATTGATCTCTGCATTTACGGAGAAACAAACCTCATGGTGTGGGTCGAAAACGTCAACATCAAGAAAGCGACCGACACCGAACCCGGTCTTGTGACGGCAGAGGTTACGATTAACAGAAACAGCGGTATAACCACCTTCAACATCGAAAAGGAAATTCCCATCGGCGGCAAGGACACCGAGTCCACTGTTAAAAACGAGATTACCTTCGACAAGGTGTGCAGGAACATAAAAGAGGAGTTTGCTTACGTCGAGATAAACAACAACACAGACGTTGACGACTTTTTGTTTGCCGCAAAAAAGGTTGTGCCGAAGGACTACACGGTCGAACTCGGCGAGGGTTCAAAGAAGGTTTCGGCTACAAAGGAAAAACAGGGTCACATAACGGTATATCTCACCGTGACCGCTCCCGACGAAACGAGCGGCGTGCTTTCCTACGACTTCGTAATAGGAAGAATAGGTGCGCCGTCGGAAAAAGCGCAGATTCAGGCGGCAAAATCCGCAATAAACGACGCTATATGGAAATATGAGGTATCCAACAACACCACAGCAGCCGACATAGAGGAAATGGCAAGCTCTGCAATAGCCGAAGACAGCGATGTTGTCGCAACGATTGAAAGCGACGACGATTTCAGCCTCACCAAGGCGACTACGACCTTAACCGGACTTGTATCTGTAAAAGTAACGCTCACCTGCGGAAACACGGTTGACGCAACTCCCGTTGCAAAGACTATACCCGAGGTTGTGACCGCACAGTCTACGGC
>CAKSCN010000095.1 GCA_934444485.1 uncultured Eubacteriales bacterium
GTCTTCGGACTTTCCGCAACGATAGGCGATATTGACGGCACGTGTAAGTGGTTGAGCGAATGCAACGGTCTTGCGACAAGAAGCCCCGTAACCGAACGCACACCTCTTCGTGCGTCACTTCTTTTTGAGGCGTTCGACACAAGAGCGGAATGCGAAAGGTGCGTGTACGAGGCGGTAAAGAAAAAGAACAGCCTTGTGTTTGCAAACAGCCGTGACGAAACCGAACGCATAACCTTTGCTCTGCGTGACATTGCAAAAAAGCGTTCCGACAGAGACGATATATACATTCACCACGGAAACATTTCGACAGCTCTGCGCAAGGACGCCGAAAGGGCGCTCAAAAGTCCCGACCTTCACAGCGTCGTCTGCGCAACCTCAACTCTCGAGCTTGGTATAGACATCGGCAGACTCGAACGTGTCGTGTCCCTCGGTTCGCCGAATACCGTGTCCGGCTTTTTGCAGCGTCTCGGACGTTCCGGAAGACGTGACACCGTGCCGGAAATGCTCTCGGTGTTCTGTCTTGAGGACGACACGGACGATACGGACAACGAAAGCGGAGAGCTTTTGCCGTGGGAGCTTTTGCAGGGAATAGCGATAGTCGAGCTTTACAGGCGTGAACGCTTTGTCGAGCCGCCCGAGAGAAAGGCGTACCCTTACAGCCTTTTGTGCCATCAAACGATATCGGTGCTTGCATCGAATCCCGAGGGAATGACCGCCCCCGAGCTTGCAAGAAGTGTGCTGTCTCTTGCGCCGTTTAGAAAAATACCGTCCGAAGACTTCAAGCTTCTGCTCAAAAATCTCGGCAGACACGGCTATATATCGCAGGTTGACGGTGCGAAGCTCATTGTGGGACTTGCGGCGGAAAAGATGATATCCTCGTATAAATTCCTTGCCGTGTTCAAGGACGAGGAAAGCTACACCGTAAAGGACGACAGCGGCAAGGAACTCGGCGTACTCCCCGAGGCGGTAATGCCCGGCGGAAGCTTTGCCCTTGCCGGACGTTCGTGGGTCTGCGAAAGACTCGACTCCGAAACGAGGACGATATACGCACGTCTTGTCGGCGGAAAAATGTCGTCGTGCTGGAGAGGAAGCCTTGCCGGAATAGACACGCACATCGCAAAGTACGTCGCACTCGTTCTCTCGGAGGACGAAATATATCCTTACCTCGGCAAAAGAGCCGCAAGGGTACTCACCGAGGCAAGGCAAAAGGCGGAGAGCCTCGGCATACCGGAGAATAAGATTATCCGTGTTTCCCCCGAGAATTACCTTTTCCTGCCGTGGATAGGAAGCGTCGGTACGGCGACACTGAGACGATATATAGGCTACGCCGCAGAGAGTATGCTTCTTTCTGGCGTTTCGCAGGAATCGCCGTATGTGCTGTCGTTTAAGATGCGTGACGCCGATATTCCCCTTTTCAAGGAGTACCTCAAGAGGTATATATTCACCGATAAGTCGGAAAACTGCAAGCTCGTCGGAAACGGTGAGCATTACCTTATCGAGAAGTTCGACTCCCTCGTTCCGCAGGAGCTTCTCATGAAGGCGTATGCAGAGGACAGACTCGATATGACCGACGTCGCCGAGCTTGTCAAAACACTTTGATTTCAACCGAAAGGTATACTGATACATGAACGATAAACAAATCCTCGAGAAACACAATTTCAGCTTCAAGAAGAAATTCGGTCAGAACTTCCTCACCGACTCCCGCATACCGTCGAGAATAGCGGAAAACTGCACCGACGGCGTGCCGAGTGAGGACGGAATAATCCCTGAGGTGATAGTCGAGGTCGGTCCGGGAGCAGGCATACTCACAAAGGAGCTTGCACGGCGGTTTAAGAGAGTGACGGCGGTCGAGATAGACGAAAGCCTGATACCGATACTCGGAGAAACTCTCTCGGAGTTTAACAACGTCACCGTGAGAAACGCCGACATAATGGAGACCGACACGAAGAAACTTGCCGCAGAGCTTTCCGAAAACGGTAAGTACCCCGTCTCGGTCTGCGCAAATCTTCCGTATTATATAACGACTCCCGTCATAATGAAGCTCATCGAGGAGGGCGCAGGCTTTCGCTTTATCACCGTCATGATACAGAAAGAGGTCGCACGCAGGCTCACCGCTCCCGTGGGTTCGGACGAATACGGCGCAATAACGGCGGCGATTTCTCTCTACGGAAACGTGAAGAAGCTTTTTGACGTGTCCGCCGGCAATTTCAACCCCAAGCCCAAGGTCGATTCGGCGGTCGTGAGGATTTCTCTCGACAATCCCCCGAAATACACCGACGACGAAAGAAAAAAAGCTCTTCTTCTCATAAAGGCGGCGTTCGGTCAGAGAAGAAAGACTCTCGTCAACTCCCTCTCTTCGGTCATGCCGTCGCTTTCCGTCGAGACAAAAGAGGAGCTTGCCGAAGCAATATCGAAAACCCTCGGCAAGCCGCAGGACGTTCGGGGCGAAAAACTCTCGGGCGAAGAATACGTAAAACTCGGAAAAGTTTTGGTTAAATGAGGTAAAATATGACTGCTTTGACACCGAAAGAGAAAGCTTTCAAATATTTGAAAAACGTGCAGAAGCCGGGACGCTATATAGGCGGCGAACCCGGAAGCATAATAAAAGATAAGAAAAATGTAAAGGCAAGCTTCGCATTCTGCTTTCCCGACGCATACGAGATAGGAATGTCGAACCTCGGCATGAAGATTCTGTATTCGTGCCTCAACAAGAGCGACGATATGTGCTGTGAGAGAGTGTACGCTCCGTGGCCGGATATGGGGAAGCTCATGAAGGAGAAGGATATCCCCCTTTACGCTCTCGAGAGCGGCGACGCCGTGCGTGACTTTGATTTTGTGGGATTCACCCTGCAATACGAGATGTCGTACACTAACGTCCTCTATATGCTCGACCTTGCCGGTATTCCGCTTTACGCCGCAGAACGGGGAGACGACGACACATACCCGATAATCATCGGCGGCGGTCCCTGCTCGTATAACCCCGAACCGGTTGCGGATTTCTTCGACCTTTTCAATATCGGAGAGGGAGAGGAGGCGCTCCCCGAGCTTGTGAACGAGTATATAAAGTACCGTGAGGAATGCGCCGCCGAGGGCAAAACCTACAGCAAAAAGGAATTTCTCCGCCGTGCGGCGCACTTAAAGGGCAACTATGTCCCGACGCTCTACGACGTAAGCTACGACGCCGACGGAATACTCACCGCAGTGACTCCGAAATATCCCGATGTTCCCTCCGTTGTCGAGAAGCGCACCGTCACGGACTTTGAAACGTCCGAGTACCCTTGCGATGCACCTCTGCCTTTTATCGAGACGGTTCACGACAGAATTTCACTCGAAACCTCCCGAGGCTGTATCCGAGGCTGCCGTTTCTGTCAGGCGGGGATGATTTACCGTCCGTACCGCCCGAGAAGTGCCGAGAGACTTTGCGAACAGGGACTCGAATGCTATAAAAAGACGGGCTACGAGGAGCTTTCGCTATTGTCGCTGAGTATAAGCGATTTTCCCGAGCTTCGAGAGCTTGTTGACGGACTCAAAACCTGGACGGACGAAAAGAAAGTCGGAATATCCCTCCCGTCAATGAGAATAGACAGCTTTGAAGCCGAGATAATGGAAAAGGTACAGGGCGTCCGCAAGACGGGACTCACCTTTGCCCCCGAGGCGGGTACGCAGAGACTGAGAGACGTTATCAATAAGAACATCACCGAAGAGGAAATTCTCGACGGCTGCCGCAGTGCTTTCGCAAAGGGACGCACGAGCGTCAAGCTCTACTTCATGAACGGACTCCCCACCGAGACCGACGAGGATATCGTGGGAATTGCAGAACTTAGTCAGAAGATAGTTGACGAGTACTACAAAAACCCCAACAAACCCAAAGGCAAGGGCGTCGAGGTATCGATATCCGTGTCGTGCCTTGTGCCGAAAGCACATACGCCGTTTCAGTGGGAGCCGCAGGACACAATAGAGGAGCTGCGCCGCAAGCAGAAGCTTCTCGGAGCGTCGATTACCACGAGAAAGGTGCGCTACGGCTGGCATGAGGCGAAAGTGTCGAGAATAGAGGCGGTTCTCGCAAGAGGCGACCGCAGACTGTCGGCGGCACTGAAAAGAGGCTTTGAACTCGGCTTCAAATTCGATGGCTGGGACGAGTATTTCGACTTCGATAAGTGGAACGAGGCGTTCGCCGACGCAGGAATCGACCCGTCGTTCTACGCAAACAGACGCTTTTCTTTCGATGACGTTCTCCCGTGGTCGCACATAAGCTGCGGAGTTGACCCCGACTTTTTGAAGTCCGAAGCGATAAAGGCGCACGCCGCCGTCACAACTCCCGATTGCCGCACAAAATGCTCGAATTGCGGAGTGCTCAAAAAATACGGGTGCGCAATTCATAAAAGTAAGTAAAATCCATCCGTTTTGCCGAGGAGGTGTTTTGTATCAAACGTTTTTTGAAAAGAGGAATGTCGTCGGTCAGCATATCAAGACCGAGACTTTATGCGCTTGCCGTGCTCGTCGCGGCGGTCGCAGTCATATACGTCGGCAGACTCATGAATCTTCAGATAGCGTCGCACGACTATTATTCGAGTCTCTCGAATCAGACAATAACAAAGTTTGAGACGATAGAAACCACCCGAGGCGAAATATACGACTCCGACGGCGCACCTCTTGTGTCGAACGAGATACACTACAACCTCCGACTCAACCGTTCGTATCTTCCCTACGGAAGCGAGAACGCCGTGATAATCCGCCTTTTACAGTTCTTCGACAAGCACGGCATCGCCTACGCCGACGGTATGCCCGTGACGACACGTGAGCCTTTTACCCTCACGTCGAATACAGAGGATAATCGCTCTCTGAGAGTGTTCGTCGATAAAAACTCGTCTGCGTTCGACGAGGATGTCGATATGTTTGCGGATACGAATATGTACGATTACATTTTCTCACGCTATAAGCTCGACGAGTACAGAGGACGCTACAGCGAGGCACAGCTGAGGCGTGTTGCCGGAATGCGATTTGACCTTGAGGTTGCGGACTTCGGAGTCGCAAACCCGTTTACGCTGCTTTCCGATATAGATAACGACGTCCGACTGTCAATTGCCGACATACTCCACGATCTTCCCGGCGTCGAAATATCCACCACTGCCGAACGCATATACAACGGCGGTTCTCTTGCCGCTCACGTTCTCGGAAGAATAGGCTCGATAGGCAGGGAGGAGTGGCCCGAATACAAGGAAAAAGGCTACGCCATGAACGCCAAGGTCGGAAAGACGGGTGCGGAAAATGCGTTTGAAGAGTACCTCCGTGGTATCGACGGCGAAAAGAAAACCGAGTATGCCGCCGACGGTGTGACAATACTCCAAAACACCGTTTCAAAGCAGCCCAAAGAGGGATACTCGATAAGACTCACCATAGACAGCGATCTGCAAAAGGTCGCAGAACAGTCGCTTGAAAAGGTAATACGCCAGACCGCCGAGGAGGGCGCATTCAAAGCGGAGGTTGACGGTCACGGAGATCAGGGCGAGGACGCCGACTCTGGCGCTGTTGTCGTGCTTGACGTAACAAACGGCGCAGTGAAAGCAATGGCAAGCTACCCGTCCTACGACCAGAACTCGTACCCCGAGATAGTCTCCGACCTCTTGCAGGACGAAACAAGTCCGCTTCTTAACCGTGCAACGCAGGGTATATTCCCTCCCGGTTCGACCTTTAAGCCGCTGACCGCCGCCGCCGCACTCACCAAGGGTGTCATAACCGCCGACACCGAGATAACCTGTGAGGGCGTGTTCACGGCGTTTGAAGACTATCAGCCGGCTTGTTGGCTGTGGAACAGCTTCAGAATGACCCACGGTCCGATAAACGTCACAACCGCTCTTGCCGTTTCGTGCAACTATTTCTTCTATCAGATAGGTAAAGACACCGGTATCACCTACCTCGACGAATACGCTCTCGAATACGGCTTCGGAGTCGAAACGGGAATAGAAATAGGCGAGCAGACGGGTGTTCTCGCAGGTCCCGAGTCGAGAGAGGAAAGAGGCTTCCTTTGGAACCCCGGCGACGTCATTCAGGCGGCTATAGGTCAGTCCGACCACGCATTTACGCCGCTTCAGCTTGCTTCTTATATGGCTACTCTCGTAAACGGCGGCACGCGCTACAAAACACACCTTCTCCAATCGGTGCATAACTACACAGACGGCAAAAAGGTGTACGAAACCGAAAAAGAAGTGCTCAATACGGCAGAGCTTAACCCTCTGCACGCAAAAGTAATAAAGGACGGTATGAAACGAGTCGTCGAGGAAAACGGTACGGCGGCCGCTGTCTTTGAAAATTACCCCTACCCTATAGGCGGAAAAACCGGTACCGCACAGGTAGGAAAGGGAAGTGAAACGGCGGTGTTCGTCGGCTTTGCCCCCTTTGACGACCCTCAGATTGCAGTCGCTGTCGTTGTGGAACACGGCCATGCCGGAAACAACGCCTCAAAAATCGCAAAGGACGTATTTACCGCTTACTTTGAATCCTGAGAAAGGAGGAGAATGTGCATATGAATAATGATATTGGCGCATCCGATAAGGACTTGGTCGCCGAAAAGGACACGGCTCCCGAGAATACGGAAGCCGAGGTGCGTGCCGAAAGGATACATGATGCCGTTCTTCTGTGCTGCGGTGCGGTCTTTCTTTTGGCGTGCGTTGTACTCGGCGTTTGCAGAATGAATAAAGGAAGTGCATTTTCCGAGTTTATCTGTACGGGAATTTCGGCGGCACTGCGCAAGGCACTTGCTTTCGCGGCGTCGTTCGCACCCTTTTCGATATGCGAAGCGCTTGCCGTTGCGGCGCTTCTTTACATCATAGTCCGTGCCGTGACCTATGCCGCAAGGCGTGACAAATTCCGCAAAACGCTTTTCTTCAAGAGAGTGACAAGTGCGGCTCTTGTGATTGCCTCGTGCGTCTATATGTCGTATGCCGTGCTTTTCACACGAAAACCTGTGAACGAATACATAGGACTTGATCGTGAAGAGGTTTCGGCGGACGATCTCAATCTTGCCTGCGGGTATGTCACAGATAAGCTGAACGGACTCGTGGAAAGACGTGAGGTTTACTTCGACCCGGAGGACTTTTCCGAAATGCCGTACTCTTTCTCGGAACTCGGCGATAAGGTCAATGCCGCATATGCGTCGCTCACACAAAAGGAAGAGTATTCTTTCCTCACGAAAATGAACGTCAAGGCGAAGCCTCTTCTCGTGTCGAAGTACATGACCTACACCCACATTTCCGGGGTCTATACTCCCGTGACGGGAGAGGCGAACATAAACCTCAACTACCCCGACTATGTTATAGCCTTTACATATGCGCACGAGCTTGCGCACCAGAGAGGCGTCGCACCCGAGGACGAGGCGAATTTCATGGCGTACCTCGTGCTTCTTGAAAGTGACGACCCCTACCTCAATTATTCCGCTTACAGATATGTCCTCGACTACCTGCAAGGCGCACTTTTCACCGCCGACTACGACCGCTGCGTCGAGGTGGTGAGAGGTACCGCACCGGAAATTCTGCGTGAGGAGACGGCGTATTCCGCTTTCTTCGACAAATACCGTGACAGCGGAGCGTCAAAGGTGGCGGACGTCGTGAACGACACCAACCTCAAGCTCAACGACCAAACCGCCGGCGTCAGAAGCTACGGCCTTGTCACCGACCTTGTCGTCGCACACATAAAGGCGCAGACTGAATAATGCTGCCTTTGAATGATTTACGGTAATTGCGGCATATGCCGTGATTATATATCAAAAGTGAGTTCGTAACCATCCTCACTTAAAACAAAACTAAGGAGATGCAAAAAAATGAAAAAGAAAACCTCGAGAAACCTCACTTACGCCGCCGCAACAGCGGCACTCTACGTCGTGCTGACCTTTGTGTCCGCAATCTTCGGAATGCAAAGCGGAGTTATTCAGTTCAGACTTTCGGAAATACTCTGCATAACGCCGCTGTTCACGCCTGCCGCCGTCCCCGGGCTTTTTGTCGGCTGTCTTGCGGCGAATTTCCTCACGGGAAGTGCAATGTGGGACGTGGTATTCGGCAGTATCGCAACGCTCATAGGCGCTGTCGGCACACGGCTTCTCAGAAAGTATGAACTTGCAAGCCTTTTCTGCCCGGTCGTGTCAAATGTGCTTATCGTGCCGTTTATCATCAAGACGGTTTACGGTGCGGAGGAGGCGATACCCTTTCTTATGCTCACCGTCGGAATAGGCGAGGTCGCCATGTGCGTTGTCGCAGGAGGTCTTCTTCTCAAAAACCAAAGGAAAAATCTTGAGCGTATATTCCGTGAACCGTAATCGGAAATTTACAGCAGTGCGGAGGTGTTTGCCGTGAAAATCGGCGTCTTTGATTCCGGCATGGGCGGACTTACCGTCCTTCATAAAGCGCTTGAGATGATACCGTATGCGGATTTTCTCTACTATGCCGACGAAAAGAACGTCCCCTACGGCGAAAAGAAGCGTGATGAAATAGTCGCTTTCGCCGACGAAGCGGTCGGATATATGGTGAAAAACGGAGTCGATGCCGTCGTCATTGCCTGCAATACCGCAACAAGCTGCGCCATACGCTTTCTTCGTGAGAAGTACGGCATTCCCTTTGTCGGTATGGAGCCGGCGGTCAAGCTTGCCGTGGAAAAATACAGTGTTCCCGGAAAGAGAGTCCTTGTGACGGCAACTCCGCTCACCGTGCGTGAGGAAAAGCTCGCAAGGCTCATAGAGAAGGTAGACCCGTCGCACATCGCCGATACTCTTGCCCTCCCGGGACTCGTGCGCTTTGCTGAAAAGACCGAGTTTGAATCGGCGGCAGTGGAGGAATACCTGAGAAAAAGCCTCGAAGGGTGCGACACTGCGAATTATTCGGCGGTTGTCCTCGGATGTACGCACTTCAACTATTTTAAGGATACTTTCCGCAGACTCTTTCCGCCGCAGACGGCGATTGTTGACGGCAGTGAGGGAACGGTGAAGAGACTCATGTCGCTCATGAAGCTCGACGAAAAGAATTACTCCGGCGCAAAGGGGCGAACCGAGTATTGCTTCTCGGGCGTGCCTTGCTCGCAGAGCGAGCTTGATAGGATAGATTCCATGCTCGCACGTCTCGGAGAAATGGAAAAAATCAAATGATGCGTGCCGTGAGACGGCGAAAACACTTTGAAATGTAAAAAAAACGTTAAAAAATATGTCAGTGCTTGACTTCACTTTACAATTGTGTTATAATCTTTCTACCTCTGTATCGACGTGACGTAGGTAGGATCGCGGAGCGGCGTGTACAAATGAGGGAGGTAAACACACTTTATATTTACCGGGAGGTGCTTATTAAATGAGAGTTAAGATCACTTTGGTCTGCAGCGAATGCAAGCAGAGAAACTACGATACCACAAAGAACAAGAAGAACGATCCCGATCGTATCGAAATTTCCAAGTATTGCAGATTCTGCCGCAAACATACTCCTCACAAAGAGTCCAAGTAATAGGTAAGTGCAGCTTGAATTATTAAGGAGGTAAGACAATGGCAGAAGTAAATGCTGAAAAGAAGCCCGGCTTCGGCGATAAGGTAAAGCGCTTCTTCAAGGACTACAAGAGTGAGTTCTTCAAGATAAGATGGGCGAACCCTGCCGAAACCCTTAACAAGTTCTATCTCGTTCTCGTTGCAATTGCGGTTATAGCCGTCGCCCTTTGGGGTCTCGACTGGCTCTTTAACTGGCTCTTTAATCAGGGCTTACTGTCGCTCGCAGGACTTCTCTGATAATCGGAGAGGCTTTGCTCCTTTGAAGGTTCGTGAGGCGAAAGCTTTATGAACGGCGGCTGTCGGTTCAACTGTTGACGAAAGGAGTATTATCGCAATGGCTAAAGAGGAAGAAGGCAAGTGGTACGTTCTTCATACCTATTCCGGATATGAGAACAAGGTTGCCACG
>CAKSCN010000096.1 GCA_934444485.1 uncultured Eubacteriales bacterium
TTAAATGTTTTAAATGATATCACGCTATTAGAGATAGCTTTTTTATTGGATACAAATATGAATAGCTTATATGTGCAAAAGAACAGTGCATTGAAAAAACTCAGGAAAGAATTTAACCATTATTTTCACTATGGCATATTAAAGTATGAGGAGGTAAAAATAAATGACGCAAAAAAGCACCCAAATCATTGACAAAAACGAAGATTTAGTGTATACTATAAAGGAAGTAGCAGGACTACTTAAAGTTAATAAGAATTATGTCTACGCCTTGATTAATAAAGGTTTGCTGCGTTCAACCAAATTAGGATGCAGAAAAGTAACCAGGCAGGCTTTGATAGAATTCTTAGATAAAAACGACGGATTGAACTTCGATGAGATATTAGCCACAAAGCCAGTAAAATAAGGCACTTATAACACCTTTGTGGGAAATGAAAATCACGTGGGAAATCCGTGGGAAATTATAAAATCCACAGTGAGAAAAACTGCCGAAACGCAGTATCTACGGGCACTTTCAAAATGCGGTTTCAAGACGAGGCTCGACACGGAAAAGGCTTTGAGGGAATGCTCAAGAGATACTTCGGCTGATTTTCTAACGACTGCAAAGGAGAAACACTATGGAAAAATACGTATGTCCCTGCGGATACGTCTACGATCCCGAGATTGGCGACCCCGATAACGGAATAGCTCCCGGCACGCCTTGGGAGGAAGTACCCGAGGATTGGGTATGTCCCACGTGCGGTCTCGGCAAAGACGTTTTTGAAAAGGAATAACAACAGGAAGATTACACGGTCAGCCGTCAGGGCTCGCCGTGTTTTCTTTGCGCTGTGGGGGCGCTAAAGATGGTTGAATGTGACAAAGTGAAAAATACATTAAATTGCCGCTTAATTTACTCATTTGTGTTGACAATGCAAATATTTTGTGGTACAATGAATATACTGATGTAAGGAGGTAATTCTATGGCAACAGTTAATATGAGTATTCGTATGGACGCCGAGTTGAAAAAGCAAGCCGACGCCATGCTCTCGGATATGGGACTTAACATGACAACCGCTATGAATATATTTTTGCGGCAGGTCGTCAGACAGGGAAGAATACCGTTTGAGATAGCAACCGATATTCCCAATGCCGAAACTTTAACGGCTATGAAAGAAGTTGACGATATGATTAACGGAAAAATTCCTGCGAAAAAATACACAAGCACTGATGAGCTTTTCAAGGATTTGGAATCATGAAATATGTAATAGAAATGTCTTCCAAGTTCAAAAAGGATTACAAGCTCGTAAAAAAGCGGGGATACGATACAAGTCTTTTGAAAGAGGTTGTCGATATTCTCGCCGAAGGTGAAGT
This sequence comes from uncultured Eubacteriales bacterium, assembly GCA_934444485.1. Taxonomy (GTDB): domain Bacteria; phylum Bacillota; class Clostridia; order Oscillospirales; family CAG-382; genus CAKSUT01. Next base: position 1,348 of record CAKSCN010000096.1, read on the forward strand.
GCTGCCGGAAAAGTATTGTGATCACCCGTTAAGAGGTAATTATTCCGGATGCCGTGAATGTCATATTCTTCCGGATTGGCTGCTTGTCTACAGAATTGAGAAAGATCTGTTGATTTTGGCATTAACCCGAACCGGGACACATAGCGACTTGTTTTAGTACATCGCATAAAGAAACAGTCACTGCTTCAAAGAGACGGTGACTGTTCATTATTTGTCGGTATTCTCATTTTATTCCCACCTGAAGAAGCGGACGGCAAGCACGGTGCAAAGTGCCGCAAGCCCGAGCATTACGCCTGTCGGCAAAAGAACGCCTTCCCAAGTGCCGACGCCGAGAAATGTATTTTTCATCATCGTTATTCCCTGCGTCAGCGGAAAGAGACCGACGATACTCTGCATCGCCTTCGGCATGACCTCGAGCGGAAGCGTCGTTCCGGAAAAAATAAGCATCGGGAAATAGAGAACGGAGGCTATTACGGCAGACTGCTTTGTGTCTTTCGCAACTCCCCCAACAAGCATTCCGACCGAAAGAGTTGACATCATGGTGAGTCCCCAGCTGCCGATAAAGCCGATAAGCGAGCCGTGAAGCCGCACTCCCCATAAAATGGCCGCCGCAGACAGCGTCAGAAGAGACACGGCACAGTAAACCATGTACATTGCAAAATCCACGCCGAGAATGAATGCCGGGCTTACCGGCGTTACCTTAAAGCGCTTGAGAACCTTGCGCTCTCTCGAATCGGCGACTGCCTGAGGAAGTCCCATAAGTCCCCCGGCGCACATCGAAACCGCACACACCGCACCGAACGACTGCTCGAGAAAAGTGTGATCCGCTCCGTCGTAAGCCGGACCCGAACCGTAGATTATGCCGAGAATGATGAATATAACAAGAGGCATTATCACGGCGAAAATCGGCATATTCATGTCTCTGAGACTGAGAATAAGCTCGGTTTTGAGGAAAGTGAAAAATCGTCTCATCATACCGCCGCCTCCTCGTCCGATAACATCAGATACGCATCCTCCAAGCGTTCGCATCCGCATTTCTTTTTTGCCTGTCCGACAGTGCCGAGGAATACGGGAGAGCCTTTTTTCAGAATGCAGATTTTATCGCACAATGCCTCTACCTCGTCCATGAAGTGAGAGGTTAAGAATATTGTCAGTCACTTTTCCTTGAGCATTCCGAGAGTTTTCCAGACGCTTCGGCGTGCTTTTGCGTCAAGACCCGTGGTAAGCTCATCGAGGAAAACAAGCTCCGGATTCGGAATAAGCGCAAGAACGATGAAAAGACGCTGTCTTTCGCCGCCTGAAAGATTTTTGACGAACGCATTCATTTTATCACCTATGCCGAACTGCTCGCACAACAGCCGCCAATCGACAGGGTTTCGGTAAAGGGAAGCTGTTTCCTCGCAAAGCTCCGAGACCTTGATTTCCTTTTGGTGATCGCCGTCCTGAAACTGTACGCCTATGCGTTCAAACAGGGTGCGGCGGTGTTCCCTCGGATCTTGCCCGAGAAGACGGACTTTCCCGGAATCCGCTTTCTTTGTCCCGAGAATGCAGTCTATCGTCGTGCTTTTTCCTGCGCCGTTTGCGCCGAGCAGACCGAATACCGTACCGCTCTTTACGGAAATATCAAGGTTGTTGACCACCGTTTTTCCGTCATAGGCTTTGGTGAGTCCTTCTACAAAAACAGCCTCGCTCATAATCCGCACTTCTTCACCGCAATCATCTCGATATATCCCCGTTCGCCTCGGGGTTCGAGCTGTATTCGCGGATTTTCGTCATCACGACGGTAGCCGATAACGCCGGGGTCATATTTCTCTATTGCCGCCTGCACGGTGCGTATAGCCTCGCAGTAATCTTCCTCCGGGAAGGGCTGTCCGCGGAACATAAGGTACTCCGCCTCGGGCAAGAGGATTGTGTCGAACCCCTCGGGGATAATGCCTATGTAGTCGGTTTCGACCTCGACTCCCTGTACGTATGTTGAGGTGCCGGGCGTTTTGTACTTCGGCGGCAGCCACATGGAAACAGGCTCTCCGCACAAAGAGTGCATACTCATGAGAGTACCCCACACGTCGCAGCTTACCTCCTCGCAGTACGGAAAATAGTCCTCAGCGTTCTTGCCCCGTTTGATAATGCAAAGTCGCTCGGGCTTGCGGATAAGCTGAACAAAAATCGGTTGAATTTCAGACATGTCGATTTTCTCCTTTCTCAGTTCACGGTATTTTACTCCGTAAGGTATGAAGAAGGGGATAGGCACGGGATTTTTCACATAGTCTCCGGGATTCAGACCGAACTCACGGAAAAACGCACGGGTGAATGTGTCAACATTGGAAAAGCCTGCGTCGAGAGCCGCATCGATTACCTTGACCCTGCCGTCCCGAAGCCGTTTTGCCGCCTGCGTCAGCCTGTATTTGCGAATGTACTCCGTCGGCGTCAGTCCGAGATAACTCCGAAACAGCCTGTAGGAATACCACGGCGAAAACAGCGACGCATGGGATAAATCGGAAAGACTGATTTCCTCGGTGCGGTTTTTCTCGATGTAGTCCTGCATCCGTTGGACTGCCAAAACCTGTTCTTTCACGCTCTTCAACTCCTTACGGCTCTCATTATACCGCACGAGAGGGGATTTTTCTCGACGTTTTTTGCTGTTTTGCGTTTTTGATATGCTTCACTCGCCCTTTCCGTCCATGCCTTACGTTCCTCGCTTTCATTCTTTTTTACGGTTTTACGGTGCGGAACTTTCATCGCTAAGACCGCTTCTCAGTCTTTCTGTGTTCATTTGTCCGAAGAACGCACCGCCAATAAAAAGCCCCTGCGCCGAAACGGGCTTTGCACCGACAGCAAAACCGACCGCACGTCTCATTTGTCGTCTCGCATATTTTTCGGAATATACGTTCCTATCACAAGTCCGAGAAGCATACCGAGAGAGATGCCTATGGCGGTGTTGTTAAAAGCCGTGCCGAGGCACACTCCGAAGCACATACCGAGACACATTCCCTCCGTGCCGCAGTCGCCGCCGGACTTTTCGCTCTTCTTTTTCTTCGCACCCTTTGACGCATGGCGCACCGCCAAAACCGCTGCAGCCACCCCCATTGCAACCCACGGTGCCGCCGCTTTTGCAAAATCCAAAACCGAATCCATGACCGTTCCTCATTTAAATACTGTCACCGTGATTATACCCTCGCAGTGTCCGTCTGTCAACCGATTTTAGGAAGATTTAAGACTTTTTGAGAAGGTCGGAAAGGTACTTGCGGCGTTGTTTATCGTAAAAGCACATTTGGGATATAATAATTATCGGAATGTGCATTGACTCTCCAAGGCGGCGGTGATATAATATACACAGTTCACGTATATAAATACAGCTGTTACAGCAGACGGAGGTGCGGCATGAAAACAAAACTCAAGGACGGTGCGATAGTGCTTTTGGGAGTGACGCTCTGCGGCTTTGCCGAGGGCATATTCCTTTTCAGGCAGAAGCTTGTGTCGGGCGGCTTTTCGGGTATCGCCAACATTCTTTTCAACACAGCGGGTCTGCCTCCGGCGATGGTCGTTCCGATACTCAACCTTGCGGTGTCGCTTGTTGCGCTTCGCACTCTCGGCAAGAGCTTCATCGTGAAAACCGCCGTCACAAACCTCGCTTACTCTTTTGTGATACAGCTTTTTTCGTCTGCCGCACCGATAACCGACGACCGGCTCACGTGCTGTCTTCTCGGAGGAGCAATAGGAGGTATCGGCACGGCTCTCATAATGAGCAGAGGTGCGACGAGAGGCGGAACGGACATAATAGCAAGATTCGTGCAGAATAAGCGTCCGGAATTTCCCATAGGAACTTTTCTTCTCATTCTCGACGGCAGTGTTATTCTTGCGTCGCTTCTCATTTTTAGGGAGAGGGAGCTTGCGCTTTTCGGAATGCTTACGCTTATTGTCGAGACGGGAGTCGTGGATATCGTGATACGCCGCTTCAATCGCTGTTCGACTCTAATGATAGTGACCGAGCGTGAGGACGAGGTAAGGTCGGCGCTTCTTGCGGCAAGCGAGAGGGGAATGACTCTTCTCGAGGGAAAGGGAGCGTATACCGGCGAGCGAAAGGGGATAGTTATCATCTGCGTCAAAAACCGTGAGGTCGTGAGCGTATACGAAGCCGCACGCCGTGCAGACCCGGACGCTTTTATTATAAACCTGCTCTCGAACGAGGTGAGCGGATATGGGTTTGATATATACAAATGACAGAAACCGACCGTTGAGGCAGAATCTTCGGTCGGTGCTTTCTTTATTGCGTGATTTTGAGTATATCCGGACTTCCGTCGCCGCTTTTTACGAACTCCGCCTCGGCAAAGCATACCATTCTCGGCTTGAAATCGCCGTTCCGGCTGCCGTGACAATGATATGTGCAGAGATATTTATCGGGAGTGCCGGTAGGCATAAAGCTGTGGTGTCCTGTTCCGACGATATCGTCAAATCTGTGCAGAATCGGGTTGCCGCCATATTTTACGAAAGGTCCCATCGGCGAGTCGGATACCGCATACCCAACGGCATAGGCGGCGTTTCTCGTGTGGTTTGCGGAGTAGGTGAGGTAATAGTGTCCGCCGTGCTTCAATACAAACGGACCTTCGGCAATACGGCAGTCAACCGTTTCCCAAGGCTCTGCCGCTTCGATAAGTCTTGTGCCGAAGTCTTTTTCGACTCTTTTGAGGTCATTCGACAGCTTTGCGACGCTTATTATGTTCGCATGGTCGAAAAATACGTAGTAAAGATATATGCTTCCGTCGTCGTCGAAAAAAAGGTGTCCGTCTATCGAGGGACGATCAATAAGCCAACCGTCCGACCACTGCGCAAACGGACCTTCCGGACTGTCCGATACTGCTATTGAGATGTGTTCGTCGGCAGTGTAGACCATGTAGAACTTTCCGCCGTAAAACGATACCTCCGGTGACCAGAAGCCGTGAGTGCCGAGAACGTCGCCCTTTGAGAGACAGTACTTTCCATCCTCCCATTTCGTGAGATTTTCCGAGATATGAACCTCTATGCCGTCTTTGCCGTTCTTGCAAGTCTCGAAAAACGGGTATTCCTTTGTGAAAGCCGGCATACCGTTTTCCGTGGTGCAATATGTATAATGCTTTCCGCCGAAGCGGAGAGTGAACGGATCTCCACCGTCAAAAGCTCTTTTGGGGTACTTGTACATTGCTTTTCCTCCGATTTGTTTTTTCTTATTTTAACATATTGACAAACGGAATTCAATGTGATATCATATTAAAAAACTGTCATATAGTGCTTTTTGGAGTAGAAAATGCGTTTTGAATCAATAGGGCATAATTTTTGCCACGACAGCAATTTCAGAATTGTGAGACCTTGCGGACTTGATTGGTATTTGCTTCTTATAATAAGGTCGAAAGCTTATTACGAACGGAAAGGCGAGAGGGTGAGTTTAAATCCCGGCTCACTCGTCGTCTTTGCCCCAAATACGCCGCAGATTTTCGGTGCTGACGGCGAAGCCTACGTCAACGACTGGGTGGCGTTCACGCCGAACGAAAGAGAGAAGCATTTGCTCTCGGGGATACCACTTGACTGTTTTGCCGACGGCGACGGAGTCAAAATGTGTTCGGAACTTATACATATTATGCAGACAGAAAGCCGCACCGGAGACGAAGATATGCTTTGCGGCCTTTTTCGGCTGGTACTCAAAAAGCTGGCAGTTGTGTTCGGTGCGGAAAAGGCGGATAAACCGTATTTCGGCGAGCTTAAAAGTGTGCGTGAGCGGATATACGAAAACCCCTCCGAGAGATTTTCGGTGCAGTCTCTTGCCGATGAGCTTCGTCTGAGCAAATCTTATTTTCAGCACATATACAAGGAATGCTTCGGTGTGCCGCCCACAGCTGACATCATACACAACAGAACCGAGTACGCAAAGCGGCTTCTCGATTCGACGGCGTTTTCGGTGAGCCGCATTTCCGAAAAACTCGGATACGGCAGCGACGTTGACTTTATAAAGCAGTTCCGAAGGCAAACGGGCATGACGCCGCTTGAGTACAGAAAAAGATGACGCATATAATTATAAAACGACCAGGGAAAAATCTCCGGTCTTTTTTCGACTCTTTTCACATTCTTTCGCACGGCGAATATAATAGACCGAGGACGGAAATATCCGTCCGATGCGAAAGGAGAGAATGAAAGAGTGGCAAATATGACAGCAAACGAAAACAGAACCGGAAGATGCGGCTGCGGCTCTGGCGAAGCGAATACGGGCGGCGTCCTGCGTCCGTGCAAATGCTACCTTGCCATAGCGACCGTTCCCATGCAGAACGCCGACTGGAATAAGGTATACGGACTCGGCGACGCACTTGCGAGAGGTACGCTTTTCCCCGAGCTTGATCTTCCCTTTGTCGGCAGCGGAAGATAACAAAAAACCGCCTAAGAGGCGGAACAACTTACAACACGGAGGATATGTGCATATGACAAAATGCAATGTATCGAGAGAAAGACTTATGCGGCAGATCCAAGAGGCGAGCTTTGCGATGTACGACGCACAGCTGTATCTCGACTCGCACCCGGGCGACGAGGCAGGCATGGCAAGGTTTAACGAGTACAATACGCTCCGCCGTGGACTTACCGAAGAATATACCGCAATGTACGGACCCATAACGACCGAAATGTACACTGCGGACGACACATTTACGTGGGCGACCGCACCGTGGCCGTGGCAGGAGGGATAAGATATGTGGAATTACGAGAAAAAGCTTCAATACCCCATAAAAATAAAACGCCCTGATCCCAAGGCGGCAAAAATAATCATATCTCAGTTCGGAGGACCTGACGGTGAGCTTGCGGCGTCTCAGCGTTATCTCTCTCAAAGGTATACCATGCCCTATAACGAGGTCGTCGGTATACTCAACGATATCGGCACCGAAGAACTTGCGCACATGGAGCTCGTCTGCACGATAATATATCAGCTTTTGCGCAACGCCTCGACAAAGGAGATAGAGGAGGGCGGACTTGCGCCTTACTTCGTTGACCACACCGTGGGACTTTGGCCGCAGTCTGCCGGAGGAATACCGTTCTCGGCGCTTCCCTTTGCGTCGAAAGGCGACGTCATCACCGACCTCACCGAGGATATGGCGGCAGAGCAGAAAGCACGCACAACCTACGATAACATTCTCCGCCTCGTGGACGACCCCGACGTCCGTGACCCCATAAAGTACCTGCGCCAGCGTGAGATAAATCACTTCCAGCGTTTCGGCGAAGCACTCGAGATTGCAAAGTCACGCATGGACAGCAAAAACTTCTACGCCGTAAATCCCGAGTACGACAGAAAATAAGACAGAGCAAGGAAACAAACACCTCCGGCACACAGAAGCTCGGAGGTGAACTTTTTGCTTTGTCAAAAAATCATGAATACCAAAATCCCGCAGACTATAAGTATATTTCCGATAATCCGCTTTGGCGTGATTTTTTCTTTTAGGACGGCACGTGAAAGAAGCATCACAAAAACCGTGGACATCGAGTTTATCACAACTCCGAAGCGGTAATCGACCTTCGTGTATATGAATACGTTCAGTATAAGCACGCCGACATAGCACATATACGAAAATATTACATACGGATTCAGATACTCGAAAATTATGCTTTTGTGCTTTTTGTCCGCACTCTTTTTTAGAATTATCTGCGAAAATGCGGTGATAAACGCACTCACTGCCATCAGTACGTAAAATATATAATTATTCACTTTGCATCACCCATATCCCGGCAATAATGAGCAGAGTCCCAAGAATGTTTCCGACCGTGATCCTTTCCGAAAATATAAGCACCGACCACAAAAGACTCCACACGTTGTAAACAGATCTGTGCGCATACGCAACGTTTACGTCGAAATGCTTCAGATTCTGCTGCCAGAACACGGCGTACACGGCGCAGTTTGCGAGTATGAGTGCGGCGAAAAGGAGAGTGTAAACGCTGAACATTCCGTTTTCACGTATGCTGTTTGCGGCAAGCTTTGAAAATATTCCCGTAAACGAGAATACAAGTATGTTGACGTGAAGAATAAATAACCGCTTTGTCTTTTCCATCTTATTTCCCTTTGAAAAATGAGTATATGTTTTCCAGAACGTAATCGACCTCAGCCTTCGTCAGATCCTTGTACATGGGAAGTCTCACAAGAGTATTCGCCGTGTTTGTCGTATACCTATCCTCGCCGCAGAAACGGGAGCATTTCACGCCGAAAGGGGAGGAGTGGAGAGGAACGTAATGGAACATACACGATATGCCTTTCTCTTTCATGTATTCGATAAAACCGCACCGTTCTCCGAAGCTCCGTGTCTTTATGTAAAACATATGCGCATTGTGAGTACACTCCTTCGGAACGGTGGGAAGCGTTATGCAGCCTCTTTTTTCAAGCTCCCTCAAGCCATCGTAATACCTGTTGTAC
>CAKSCN010000097.1 GCA_934444485.1 uncultured Eubacteriales bacterium
CTTTACAACTTCAAGGCAGGTGAAGAGGACTGACCGTCTCACTCTTTTCGGAATTTGCGGAAATTCTCGAAGTGTTTCGTGCAAATATCAGCCGACGAAGAATAATTCCTTAAAAAAATACGAATTTCATCGAGAGAGTACTGTTTATGGTACTCTCTTTGCTGTATAATTACCTCAGTGAAACAAACAGAGAGCAAACGGTATCATTACAGGCACACGTGCATGAACATTTCTGTGTTTCTCCGTTTATTCGCATATGCCCGATTTAATCAAAATGTAAATTGCAAATTAACAATTGCCGAAATATATTGACATCAGTGTCGTAATTTGTTATAATTTAACAAAAGAGATGCTGTCAGAGAGGTGTAACAGTATGACAATCGCACATATAGATTCCGATGGCAAGATTCAGACTCTCACCGAACACTGCCGAGAAACAGCGGATTTATGTCAAAAGCGTGCCGCACCGATAGGCTTCGGAGAAACAGGATATCTCATAGGACTTCTTCACGACTTCGGAAAAGCGACGGAAAAGTTCCAAAACTACATAAAATCTCCCGAGACAGCGGTCAGAGGTTCAATTCACCACGCTCCGGGAGGTGCGATTTACATATACGACCGCAAATACGCAAATACCGTAAACCAAAGCGAACGGATTACGGCGCAGATAATATCTATGGTGATATACGGTCACCACAGCGGTCTTATGGATGTTGTTTCTCCCGACGGAAAGCAGACTCTTAACGACTCTCTTACGCAGGACAAGGACAAACTCTTCTACGATGAGGCACTCGAAAACTTTCTGAACGACGTCGCCGGTGAAGATGAAATAGACGCTCTCTTCGATAGGGCGGTTTGCGAAGTAAAGGCGTTTATCGGAAAAGTAAACGAGGTTTTTAAGGGAGAGCGCAGTGATAATTACACATTTCCACGCTTCCATCTGGCACTTTTGATGCGGCTTCTTTTGAGTGTGCTTGTCGATTCCGACCGTCTGGACACCGCCTGTTTTTCGTACAGTGCGCCGCTTTCCGAGGAGTCCGGAACACCGGCGTGGGAGGACGCTCTTTCCTCGTTGGAGAGCAAGCTTGCCTCGTTTCCGACAGACACTCCGATAGGAAAGATACGTCACGAAATCTCCGACGAATGCTTCGACGCCGCAAACACCGAGGGCAGGATTTTCCGTCTTACCGTTCCGACAGGCGGCGGCAAAACCTTCTCGAGTCTGAGATTTGCCTTAAAGCGTGCGGCAAAGGATATCGGCACACGGCGTATATTCTACGTCATACCGTACAACACGATTCTCGACCAGAATGCACGTGACATTCGTGAGGCTCTCGGCGACTCCCTCGACATTCTCGAACATCATTCAAACGTCGTTTTTGAAGCCGACGAAACAGAGGAATTCACGCAGTACAGAATTCTCACAGAGCGGTGGGATGCGGATATCGTCCTCACCTCGGCGGTGCAGTTCATGAATGCGCTATACGCTCACGGCAACACCGACGCACGGCGTATGTCGGCACTGATAGGATCTGTTCTGATATTCGATGAAATACAGGCGCTCCCTCTGAAATGCCGTGTGCTGTTCGAGCGTGCGGCGGAATTTTTGGCAAACCTTTGCGGCTGCACCGTGGTTTTGTGTACGGCGACTCAGCCTCAAATTGAAACCACTCCTGCCGCAAAAGAAATAATCGGAGACACGGAAAAGCTTTTCTCTTCAATGGAAAGAGTACATTTTCACGACGAGTCGAACCGCCTCATGACAACGAAGGACGCCGCAGAGGGACTGAAACGTCTTATCGAAAAATACACCTCGGTGCTTGTCGTAGTCAACACTAAGAAAGCCGCAAAGGAAATCTGCGAGCTTGTCGAAAAGGACATTCCGACGATCCATTTGAGTACCGGAATGTACCCTAAGCACAGACTGGCGTGCATTGACAAAATAAAGAACAGAGATCCGTCGAAGCCGCTTTTATGCGTATCCACCTCGCTTATCGAGGCAGGAATAAACATAAGCTTTCCATGCGTTGTGCGCAGCCTTGCCGGACTCGGCAGCATTTTACAGGCGGCAGGTCGGTGCAACAGAAACGGAAGTGCGCCGTTCGGCGACGTGTACATATGGCAGCTTGACGAAAATCTCTCGAAGCTCCCCGAAATACGTGCCTCTGCCGAGATAACGAAAGGTCTCATTTACAATAACGAGGAAAACCTCGGAACGCCCGACACGATAAAGCTGTATTACGAAAGAGAGCGTGAGAAACTGCCGGAGCTTATTTCGCAGTACTCCGAGAAACACATTGATAATTTTCAAAACATGGCAGAATTTCCCGTTCCCGACGTTTTCGCCGAGGCAACGATCTGCTCTCTCTTGGGTAATCAGAAACCATTCAGAGTCACCTACACTTTCCCTCTCCGCAGCGCATACCGCACGGCGGCCGAGCATTTCTGCGTGATAGACAGTGAAACCTACAGCGTGCTTGTCCCCGAGGGACGAGGAAAAGAAATAGCGTCGCTCCTCGAGGGCGGAAATCTTTCCTACAACGAAACGAAACTGCTTATCCGTGAAGCCGGCGGCTACTGCGTTTCGCTGTACTCGGAGAGATTCCGCCGCATGAAGGACGCTGACAAAGCGATAAGATACCTGGAAAAAGCGGGCATTTGGCTGCTCTGCGACGGCTGGTACGACAGCAAGACCGGCATAAGAGACACCATGGGTGAGCTTCCGCTGTTGAAATATTGATTGAAAACGAAAACACCGAGATTAGGATATGGCAAAGTACACGCCGTTCCCCTCCTCGGCACACATACAGAAAGGAATGATTGCAAGCATGAAACACTCAAACCGAGTCGCTTTCCTTGTGTACGGACGTTACGGACTGTTTACGGATCCGTCCACACGTATCGGCGGCGAAAAAGCGACCTACGGATTACCAACGTATCAGGCGCTCAAGGGAATCACCGAGAGCATTTACTGGAAGCCGACGATAACTTGGTTTATCGACCGTGTACGCATTATGCACCCGATTGTCACCGAGTCAAAGCATATGCGCCCGATAAACTTCAACACATCCGGCAACACGCTTTCCGTCTACAACTACTTAAGAGAACCCTGCTATCAGGTCGAGGCGCATTTTGAATTTAATCCTTACCGTCCCGAATTCGAGAACGACCGCAACGAAAACAAGCACTTTCTCATTGCAAAGCGAATGATAGAGCGAGGCGGCCGCAGGGACATTTTTCTCGGCACGCGCGAATGTCAGGGCTACGTTGAGCCTTGCGTTTTCGGCGAGGGCGAGGGTGCTTACGACAACACCGGAAGCATCGGCTTCGGAATTATGCTCCACGGCTTTGACTACCCCGACGAAACCGGTGAAGATTGGCTCGGAGTGCGTTTCTGGAAGCCTGTCATGACCGACGGTGTGATAACTTTTCCAAAGCCCTGTGACTGTGAAAAGCGGCTTTGCCGCAACATACGCCCGATGAACAAGAAGGTGTTCCGCGAATTCTCCGGAGCGGACGAAGAAGCTTTGACAAAAATCTGCGAGGAGGTGGAGGAAGATGAGCTGGCTCTCGGCGCTGAGCGATACTTATGATAATTTTTACGGCAGCGACGCTTCGGACAGAGTCGATCCGATAGTCCCGGTGGGCTTTGTCGAAAAGAACATTGTTTTCTCGGTGTATCTCGACGAAAACGGGAATTTCGTACGAGCCGACAAAGGCGAGAAAAAGCTGCTGATTCCGTCGTCTCCGAGTGCGGCGGGAAGAACGTCCTCCCCGACTGCATACCCTTTGTTTGATGATCTAAGGTATGTTGCCGGAGATATGACAGAGGAATTATCAACGGAATCGATAGATTTCACGAAACACTTTGATTCATATATTGAAAATTTGCGTGAATGGAGTGAAGCGGACGGTTCGCCGCACGTACTCTCGGTTCTTCTCGGATATCTTGAACGAAAATCCTTGTTCCGTGACCTTTGCGAAGCAGGTTACATAAACAAAGAAGAAGTTAAAATGAAAGCGAAGAAAGCCCCAGAAGGAGATGCCGTAAAAAAAACCACAAATGCGATGGTTGCTTTCTTTATTTGCGACCCTGTAACCAGAGATAGTGTCAGCATTGCATCAATGCAGGAAATCAAACGCAGTTGGAAAGACCGACTTCTCGCTTCCAAGGATGAGCACAAACTATGTTATGCTACAGGCGAAATTACTCCTGCTGCAAGAATTCATCCTTTTCTGTTTGGAACATCCAAATTGATATCCTCAGACAATAAAAAAAACAAGTTTCAATATGAGGGGCGCTTCACCTCTGCCGATGAAGCCTGCACCATAGGATATGAGACCTCCGAAAAAGCACACAACACACTTCGTTGGCTGATTTCCCGTCAGGGCTTCCAGAAATTCAGTCTCAAATTTGTAACATGGAGCAAAAAATGCTATGAGGTAATACAACCCTCCGAAGACCCGGAAGATCTTTTCGGAGATGAAGAGGAAATCCGTATAGATACCGCCGAGGATTATGCAAAGCGTGTCAACTCCATACTTTCCGGATACAAGAGGGATATTCCCGACCAAAAAGACGACGGTATCGTTATGATAGGGCTTGAAGCGGCGACACCGGGAAGATTTTCCATAAGCTATTACCAAGAACTCAACAGCAACGATTATCTTGAACGGCTCGGAAAATGGTACAAAAAATGTTTCTGGAGACTCAATTATTTCGGAAAAGACGAAAAGCTTCACACCGGTATTATGACGCCGAGTATCTGGAACATGGGAAGTGCGGTTTTCGGCAAAAAGTCAATGAATGATGCAAGCACCGATTCCAAAAAGGAAAAGCCTGCAAGAAAGCAAATCAGGCATTTTTATCTTGATATGTTCTCCTGCATTGCTGAGGGACGCCGTGTTCCTGTCGGTTACACTATGGTTGCGTATCACCGTGTCCTAAATCCACAGAGCTTTACAAACAAAGACGGAATTTTTGAGCAAAAAGATTGGTTAAATTGCATGGCAGTTACCCTTGCAATGTTAAAAAGTACAGATACGAAAGGAGTTTACAACGTGGCACTTAACGAACATGAAACAGACCGAAGCTACCTCTACGGAAGACTTCTCGCAATTGCGGATGTTATGGAGGAAAATGTTCTCCGCAAACAAAATGAAAACCGTCAGACCAACGCTGTGAGGTTGTTTACGGCAATGCAGCAGCGTCCGGCTGCAACCTGGAGCAACCTTGAACAGAAGATTCTTCCGTATGAAGCAAAGCTTTCTGCAGAACTTCGCACATGGTATATCAGGCAGATAGATGAGATCTACCACATCGGCGTCGATATGGGCAGCAATGCTCCGCTCTCGCCGAGATTCATCGAAGGCTACCACAATCAGAGATACGAACTTAAAAACAGTAAGAAAGAGGAGAACTGACATGAGCGAACTTAATAACAAAATCGATTTTGCACTTGTATTCACCGCAACAAAGGCTAACCCCAACGGAGATCCGCTTGACGGCAACCGCCCCCGCACCGACATCGACGGCTACGGCGAAGTTTCCGACGTTTGCCTCAAGAGAAAGATAAGAAACCGCCTGCTCGACATGGGCGAGAGAATATTTGTTCAGTCCGATGACAGAAGAGCTAAGGATGACAACTACCGTTCACTTTATGACAGAGCCATCGGATGTACTGAGTTCAAAGCAGCGATTGATGCAAAAAACAGAGCCGAAACTGAACGTATCGCCTGCAAAACTTGGTTTGACGTTCGCACATTTGGGCAAATATTCATGTCTTCCAGCAGTAAAAAGGCTTCAAAAAAGAAGAATGCCGACGAAGAAGTCGAGAGCAAAGAAAATTCCGGCTCTGTTTCTATCGGTATAAGGGGTCCCGTAAGTATTCAGATGGCTTTAAGCGCAGATCCCGTTTTAATAAGCACCATGCAGATTACAAAGTCCGTAAACCTCGAAACAGATAGTGAAAACCCCGACAAGAAAAGTACAGATACAATGGGTACAAAATGCTTCGTCGATTTCGGCGTATACACTACTTTCGGTTCTATCAACGTAAAGCAAGCTGAAAAGACGGGATTCTCCGAGGAAGATGCGGAAAAGCTCAAGGAGGCTCTGCGCACACTCTTTGTAAACGACGAAACCGCCGCACGTCCCTCCGGTTCTATGGAGGTAGTCAAGCTTGTTTGGTGGAAGCACAACAACGAAATCGGTCAGTATTCCCCGGCAAAGGTACACAAGCTTTTGAAAGTCACAAAGAAGGACGGCGTTGCAGAGCCTCGCTCCATAGACGACTACGACATAACAATTGACGAGCTTGACGGGCTTGCATACGAAGATGTCAAAATCAACTGATGACTACCTATGGCTCTCGGGAATAAGTCACTTCCGTTTCTGCAAAAGGCGATGGGCTCTTATACACATAGAACAGCAGTGGTCTGAAAATTCCCTCACAGCCGAGGGGCATATCATGCACGAACGTGTTCACGACAGCGGTTTTACCGAAAAGAGGGGGCGCATAATCCTCTCCAGAGGTATGCCGGTGCGCTCCGACAGACTGAAGATAAACGGAGTCTGCGACATGGTCGAGCTTATACGCGACGACGATACCGGAGTTCCGATATTCGGCCGTGAGGGACTGTACCGCATAAATCCCGTTGAATACAAGCACGGAAACGACAGGTACGATGAGTCGGCTGCATTTCAGCTATGCGCACAGGTTTTATGCCTTGAGGAGATGTTCGTCACGGATATTCCGACCGCAGACATATACTACGGAAGACTTCACGCAAGAAAAACCTATGAAATGACGCCGGAATTACGAAAAGACGTCGAAGAGGCGTTAGCCGAGATGAATTCCTACATGGCAAGAGGATACACGCCAAAGGTGAAGCCGAAAAAAGAGTGCAAAAGCTGTTCGATGTATGAAATCTGCCGTCCCGACCTTGCAAAATGCGGTTCTGCCAAAGAATACGTAAAGGAGGTGCTGGCGGACGAATGAAAAGGCTTTTAAACACGCTGTATGTCACGACTCCCGAAACCTATTTGCGTTTGGAGGGTGAAACGGTCGTAATACTTCGTGACGACAGCGAACTCGGGCAAATACCTTTAATCAATCTTTCGGCGATAGTGTACTTCGGATACAGGGGCGTGAGTCCGTCGCTCATGGGCTACTGTGCGGAACACGGAATAGATCTGTCTTTCATGACTCCGCACGGGCGCTTTCTCGCAAGGATAAACGGACCTGTAAGAGGCAACGTGCTTTTGAGGGAAGCGCAAACGCTCCTGGCTGCGGATACCATGCGTTCTCTCGAACCGGCAAAGGCTTTCATTTCGGCTAAGCTCTACAACTGCCGAACGGTTCTCGAACGCACGGTGCGTGACCACGAACACCGCATAGACGCAGAGCTTTTCGCAGGCGTAATCGATCAGCACCGCCGCTGTATTTCCGAACTGCAAACGGCGGAGGACATAGGCACCGTCATGGGTATAGAGGGTGCGGCAGCGAAGGCGTATTTTTCGGTATTCGGACAAATGATACTGAGAAACCGAAACGACTTTCCGTTTGAAGACAGAAACCGCCGTCCTCCGACCGACCGTGTGAATGCGCTCCTCTCCTTCGCCTACACGCTTTTGACAAACGAGATATGCGGCGCTCTCGAAAGTGTTGGACTTGATCCGTACATCGGATATCTGCACCAAAAGCGTCCCGGCAGATGTTCTCTCGCTCTTGATTTCCTCGAAGAATTTCGTGCATCGTATGCCGACCGCTTCGTACTTTCGCAAATAAATCTGGGAACGTTGACGGCAGACGACTTTGACGTAAAGGAAAACGGTGCGGTATTTCTCCGTGACGACGCCAGAAGCCGCTTTTTGAAAGCTTGGCAAACCAAAAAGAGCGAAACGATAACGCATCCCTTTCTCCGGGAAAAAATACCGTGGGGACTCGTTCCTTACGCCCAGGCGATGTTGTTTTCGAGATGGCTCAGGGGCGACCTTGACGCATATCCGCCGTTCTTTTGGAAGTGAGGCGCTATGTTAATTCTTGTAACCTACGACGTATCTCTTACCGAACCCGGCGGTCAGAAAAGGCTCCGGAGAGTCGCAAAGGTATGTCAAAACTACGGCGTGCGTGTTCAGAATTCGGTTTTTGAATGCGTCGTCGATCAAACGCAGTATGTCGTTCTGAAAGACAGACTGTGCAAGGAAATAGATGAGGATAAAGACAGTCTCAGATTGTACAGACTCGGTAACAACTACAAAGAAAAAGTGGAGCATTACGGAGTAAAACAGAGCATAAACGTCGAAAATCCTCTGATTTTTTAAGTGCGAACACCCGGCGTACATAAAATCTCCGAGAGGTTCGCACCGCACAAAACACATATTGTGTTACAGCTTGTTTTCTCAATTGTTAATATGTAATAAGAAAGCAAACTTTTGCAGCATTGCATACATCAAGCCGCACTCAGCTAAAGGTCTTTTTGTGCAATGTTGCTGTCGCTCCCCTCACAGGGAGCGTGGATTGAAATGTAGTGTTTGTGTCGGTATTTTTGTTTCCGTTGGTCGCTCCCCTCACAGGGAGCGTGGATTGAAATAGAAAGCATGGGAACGGACAGCTTGCCGACTGAAGTCGCTCCCCTCACAGGGAGCGTGGATTGAAATTGTCTGCGTTACAAGGTCTCTTACGCCCATTTGGTCGCTCCCCTCACAGGGAGCGTGGATTGAAATTCATTCCGAGTTTTTTCGCCGCTTCAAGTCTGCAGTCGCTCCCCTCACAGGGAGCGTGGATTGAAATATGGTTTCAATGCCGACTTGCTTGCATTCTTGCAGTCGCTCCCCTCACAGGGAGCGTGGATTGAAATAAGTACTGTTCTGCATGGTTTACATTTTGTTTACGTCGCTCCCCTCACAGGGAGCGTGGATTGAAATGCCGTACGGGTCGATTTTGTATTGCTCGCAAAGGGTCGCTCCCCTCACAGGGAGCGTGGATTGAAATGACAAAAAAACTATATAGGGGGAATAAAAAATGGCGGTCGCTCCCCTCACAGGGAGCGTGGATTGAAATCTGTGCAAACAGTTCCCAACCGATTCCGCTTGCTGTCGCTCCCCTCACAGGGAGCGTGGATTGAAATTTTCAAAAATGTTGTATACATATTCCCACCGCCCGCCGTCGCTCCCCTCACAGGGAGCGTGGATTGAAATTTTTTTGCGGCAGTGCTGTACCTTTTTCGGTGTTTGTCGCTCCCCTCACAGGGAGCGTGGATTGAAATTGTCATGTCTGCCGCTATGCGGTTTATTTTGGCAACGTCGCTCCCCTCACAGGGAGCGTGGATTGAAATAGTTCTACACTTCTTGCCGTGCCTAATAGTAACGGTCGCTCCCCTCACAGGGAGCGTGGATTGAAATATCCGCATATGCA
>CAKSCN010000098.1 GCA_934444485.1 uncultured Eubacteriales bacterium
TCCCAATTCTGCGTTGCGGAAATACCGCCCGAGACAACGTACCACGCCTCTCCTGTCGTTCCGTCGAGCTTGTTGCCGTCGGGATCGCCGGTAAGGGAGGTGTAATTTGTAACGGAAGCCTCGTTTCCGTTTTTGTCTATGTACTTTACGGGAACAAGACCCTCGAGAACGCTTACATTTTCGGTAAACGACGAAGAGCTTGTGTTTCTGTCAACAAGAACGCCGTTCTCGTCGTAAAACGCATAGCCGTCCGCAAGCAGAGCACCTATGGCGCCGCCGTTTATCGTTTTAAAGGTCTGCTTTGAGCCGATTGAGGAAAATGTACCGCCCGAAAGGTTTACGTTTGCGTCGTTGAGCGAGTTTATTGCCGCATAATAGCCGTACACGTCGGCTTCACCCTCTACGGTTACGCTCTTTGCGCCGGATTCCGCCGTAATGCCGTAAACGTTTCCTTTTATCGTTCCGCCGGAAATCTCAGCGCTTCCGAAAGCAACGTCGATAACCGCCGCATTCATGGACGTTACGTTGTATCCGGTGCGTTGAAATGTGCCGTCGTAGATATTGAGCTTTGCATTGGTTGAGGCAACACGGATAACGGAGGTGCTGTCATTAACGCTTTTGTTTGTGATTTTGCCTTCACTGCTTCCGTGTGAACTCGTTATCGTGAGCGTAATCTTCGGATTGCCGCTGCCGCCGAGGACAATCAAGCCGTCGGGGGTGGTGCTGTTCTCCACTCCGTAGGTGCCGCTTATGTCATATCCGTTGAGGTCAAAGATAATATCACAGTCCTTGGAGATGACGATATTCTGCGAGTCGATATCGACAAAATCTTCGAGCAAAATCTCAACCGGCTGAGACGTCGCGGACTGTGCCGCATCAAACGCCTCGACAATATCGTAGTAAGCTCTCGGCGTGCCGCTTATAGACACGGTTGCAACCTTTGATGTTGCCGCAAGAGAAACCTCGGGATCCTCGTCGGCGTCCTCGAGCTTTGTTTCGTCCGAACCGTTCGTTTCATCGGCTGTCGGCAGGTTTCCGTCCTCGGTTGCGTCCTCCGAGCTGTCGTCCTTGCCGACGTTCTCCGAATCACCGGACTTTACCGTTTCATCGGCTGTTTTGCCGGACTCTTCCGGGGTGTCTGCGTCTTCGGAGTTTGCTTCTTCCGTTGCGTTGTCCTCGGACGGCACTTCTTCGGCGGTTTCGACTGTTTCCGCATCGATGTGTTCGTCCTCTGCCGATGCGCTTATCGGTACAAGTCCGATTATCATCGTGAGGCAAAGAAGCATACTGAGAATTCTTTTCTGCATTGCGTTCATCCTTCCTTTGGTAAAAAATGTTTCCTATAACCATATAATACCGATGGTACTGTATCATTGTATCACACTATTTCCGCTTTGTCATCATACCAAAGTATGATTTGCTAAAATTCGGCGTTCTGCACAAAAAATTGCCGTGCTTTCACGACGGTTGTGTGCGGTGTGAAGGAGGGGCGAAACGCTTTGTTTTTACCGTTTTGTAAAATCCGCATTCCCGAAATTTTCGGCTTGACAACGGGGCAGAATAATGGTATACTTATAGCACAAACGGATAATATTTACAGCAGTCGAAAGAAAGGAATTGATGAAATGGGAAATACCGTGAACGGCGCAAACAGAATTGACACCAGAAAGCTTACGCAGTATGCGATACTTGCCGCAATAGAACTTATACTTGCCTTTACTCCGCTCGGATATCTTAAAGCCGGAGCGATTGAAATAACATTTATGATTATACCCGTCGCAGTGGGAGCGGTCGTACTCGGACCTGTCGGCGGCGCCGTCCTCGGCGGCATCTTCGGAATAACGAGCTTCATTCAGTGCTTCACGGGTTCTGCGTTCGGAGAGTTTCTTCTCGGACTGAATTTTCCGCTGACCCTATTCACCTGTCTTGTCCCCCGTATACTCTGCGGATATCTCGCAGGTCTTATCTTCAGAGTACTCACAAGAAAAAGAGGAACAAACGGCGTGCTTCCGTACGTTGCCGCCTGCCTCTCCACAGCGCTCCTCAACACGCTCTTTTTCATCGGCTGCGTAGTCGTTTTCTTCTGGAGAAACGACGTCTTTCTCTCTCAGATGGGTTCTTGGGGTGTCGCCACCGATACGATATGGATATTCTTCGTTGCTTTCGTCGGACTCAACGGTCTTGTCGAGGCGATTGTCGGAGCGGTCGTCGGCTCTGCCGTTTCAAAGGCGGTAATGACCTTCCTTAAAAAATCCCGCCTTGCTTGAAGTTTGACGGTGCCTTTGCGCACACCAACTTAATATTTGTACAGTATCTGCGCCGGGCTTCTTGCTCGGCGTTCGGCACAGAAAGGCAGCTCGCTATGAGTCACGCAAAGCATAATCTCAGCCTCACCGAGGGCAGTCTCGGCAAAAACATACTCATCTACAGTATCCCCCTCATGCTCACAAACCTCTTGCAGGTTCTCTTCAACATGGCGGATATCGCCGTCGTCGGCAGATTTTCCAGTGCGGCGGCTCTCGGCGAGGTCGGTTCAACCTCAATAATGGTCGCTCTCTTCACGGGCTTTCTCATAGGCGTCAGCAACGGCGCAAACGTCCTTGTGGCAAGGTTTCTCGGTGCGGACAGAAAGAAGGACGTCCGTGAAGCGGTGCTGTCGTCGTCGGTTGTCTGCCTTTTCACGGGTATACTCATACTCGCCGTCGGGCTTGCCGTCTCAAAGCCGCTCCTTGTGCTTATGGGGACAAAGCCGGAGCTTTTAGACGGTGCGGTGCTTTACATAAAAATTTACTTTCTCGGTATGCCGGCTCTTGCGATGTACAACTTCGGAAACGCCGTCTACAGTGCCGCAGGCGATACCAAAAAGCCGCTTATCATTCTCCTTTGCGCAGGAGTGCTCAACGTAATACTCAACCTCTTTTTCGTAATCGTCTGCAAAATGAGCGTCTCGGGAGTTGCGCTTGCGAGTATCATATCGCAATACCTCTCGGCGATCCTTGTCGTGGTTTTCCTCGTGCGTTCGCACGGCGACTATGCGCTGAAAATTGCACGTGAAAATTTCAATTTCAAATACGTGAAAAAGACGGTCATACTCGGTTACCCCTCCGGACTCCAGAACGCAATATTCCAGATTGCCAACCTCTTCATACAGTCGGGAGTCAACACCTTCGACGCCGTAATGGTCGAGGGCAACTCTGCCGCCTCCAATGCGGATAACGTCGTCTATGACGTAATGGCGGCGTTCTATATGGCTTGCTCAAGCTTTATGAGCCAGAACTACGGCGCAGGAAAGAAGGAAAGGGTAATAAAGAGCTATCTTATCTGCCTTGCGTATTCGTTCGGCATAGCGGCGGTTCTCGGCGCACTTTTCGCTGTGTTCGGAGACATATTCCTCTTGATTTTCACGCCCGATAAAGCGGTTATTTCCGCCGGCATGGAGAAGCTTCGCATAATGGGCTTCTCGTATGCGGTGTCGGCGTTTATGGACTGCACCATCGCCGCCTCGAGGGGACTTGGAAAAACCGTCGTGCCGACGATTATCGTTGTTATGGGTTCGTGCGTTTTCAGAATAGTGTGGGTCTACACGGTGTTCGCATTTTTCGGAACGATAGCGTCGCTCTATCTTCTGTACGTGTTCTCGTGGTCGATAACGGCGATTGCAGAGATAATCTACTTCAGACATTGCTATAAGCAGCAAATGGCGCTTCTCGGCTGATCGGATAATATTTACGTACCGCCTTTGCGGCAAAAAAACGGAGGTGAAACCGTAATGAGAAAGGTGTTAAAGCTTGCGGATATAGGCGAGGTTGCGGACTATATCGACGAAAAGGTCTTCTCGTACATCGCAGAAAAGCAGATTGAGAGCTTTGAGTGTATGGAGAGCTTCGACCTCCTTGCGTTCGACCTTTGCGACATAAGAAACGACGACGGAAAATCGCCGAAGGTTATCATATACCTCGACCGAAGCGACCTCTTTTTCTTCTGTGAAAGCGACGGCGCAAGAGAGCGTGTCGAAAAGCTTCTTTCGCAGGTGCTTGCCGACGAAACCGAGCCGTGCGAGAACGAAATGCTCCTCTATGCCTTTTTCGTGCGCCTTTTAAAGGGGGATATGGATGTCCTCGACGACTTTGAGCAGCAACTCGGCGCAAGCGAATACGCAATTTTGTCGGAGGACGAAAAAGCGGCGGCGGATAAAATATCGTCGTACAGACGAAAGCTCCTGCACTTTAAGCGGTATTACGAACAGCTTGACTCGATTTTCGACGAGATGACCGCAAACGACAACGATCTCTTTTCAGACAGAACCGTCAACCGCCTCGAAATTCTCGGACGCCGTACCGACAGATATCTGCGTGAGATCGAAAGCCTATGCGAGATAGTGGATCGAATAGACGAAGCATACAGATCCCAGCTCTCGATAAGACAGAATGAGCTTATGAAAGTTTTCACGGTCATAACGGCAATTTTCCTGCCCCTTACGCTCATCACGGGATGGTACGGAATGAACTTTGCCGGTATGCATGAGCTTGAGTCGGAGTACGGATACCCTGCCGTAATAGCGGTCAGTGCGGTTATCGTGATACTGCTTGTGCGGCTGTTCAAAAAGAAGAAGTGGCTGTGATTCCGTGGAGAAGACTTCGCCGACCCATGCGTTGTGGATGTGTGCGTGTGCGCAGAAGCTTTGTCGGAATGCTTTGTACCATACAACAGAATGATTTTGATTTGCACCGTCGGGACTTAGTGTTTCGGCGGTCTTTTCGTTCACAAAACGTTTACAACCGAAATTTCAATTTCCTCTTGACAAATTACAATCTTTGTGCTATTATAACATTGTACTAAGTACAAAGCAAAATCAATTGCAGAGAGGCGGTGCGAAATGTGGAATATATGACGATGCTCACAGAGAAGAGCGTCAAGCCGTCCCATATCCGAATAAAGGTTCTCGAATACCTTGACAAAAACCGAATACACCCCACGGCAGACGAGATTTACGAAGGACTCGAAAAAGAGATACCGACGCTCTCGAAAACCTCGGTGTACAATACGGTGAAGCTGTTCAGGCAAGCCGGTCTTATCGCGGAGCTGACCATAGAGGAGGACAAACTGCGGTACGATTTCAATACGGCGTTTCACGGACACTTCAAGTGCGAAAGGTGCGGCAAGGTATACGATGTACCCGAAAAGGATTCAGACAACGAGAACCTCAAAGGTTTTCTCGTTAAAGAAAAGAACGTGTACTACTCGGGAGTCTGCAAAGGCTGCCTTGGAGACAATAAATAAGTAAATCAAAAAATTATATTGTAAAGGAGAAAACGATTATGAAAAAGTTTGTATGTCCCGTATGCGGTTATGTTTACGAAGGAGAAAATCCCCCCGAAAAGTGCCCCCAGTGCGGAGTTCCCGGCTCCAAGTTCACCGAAGTAAAGGAAGGCGGTCTCAACTACGTTTGCGAACACGTCATCGGCGTCGGCGCAAAGGACAAGGTAGATCCCGAGGTTTACGCAGGACTCAAGGCAAACTTTGAGGGCGAATGCACGGAGGTCGGAATGTACATCGCAATGTCCCGCCAGGCAATCAGAGAGGGATATCCCGAGGTAGGCGCATTCTACCTTCAGGCGGCGCTCGAAGAGGCTGAACACGCAGCGAAGTTTGCGGAGCTTCTCGGCGAGGTGGTAACACCCTCCACAAAGAAGAACCTCGAGCTCAGAAGCGAGGCGGAGTGCGGAGCTACAGCAGGCAAGTTTGAGCTTGCAAAGAGAGCAAAGGAACTCGGCTACGACGCAATTCACGATACCGTTCACGAAATGGCAAAGGACGAGGCAAGACACGGAAAAGGCTTTGAGGGAATGCTCAAGAGATACTTCGGCTGATTTTCTAACGACTGCAAAGGAGAAACACTATGGAAAAATACGTATGTCCCTGCGGATACGTCTACGATCCCGAGATTGGCGACCCCGATAACGGAATAGCTCCCGGCACGCCTTGGGAGGAAGTACCCGAGGATTGGGTATGTCCCACGTGCGGTCTCGGCAAAGACGTTTTTGAAAAGGAATAATAACAAAAAGATTACACGGTCAGCCGTCAGGGCTCGCCGTGTTTTCTTTGCGCTGTGGGAGAGGGTGTGGAAGAAGTACTTGATATAGCGACGAAGTGCGTTGTACGGTGTGTTTTCCGCAAATTCCATGAATTGTCCATGTTGTGCTTGGAAAAAGTGGAAAAAGTGGAATTTTACTTGACTTTCCGCTCGTCTTGGGGTATAATACAGTTGTAAACATATGTTTGCAATGATTGAAAACGAAACGACCGAGTTTAAGAGAGAATATACGGATAGTGTCCTGAAGACGGTAACAGCTTTCGCCAATACAGCCGGAGGGAAGATACTTATCGGTGTTGATGATGAAGGGAAACCCGTTGGTGCGGAAAACATTGACGATTGTTATACACGTGTTACAAATGCCATACGGGACAGCATTTCCCCTGATGTTACGATGTTTATTAAATATGCTGTAAATGAAAGCGAGCGCACCGTTGAAATTATTGTATCCGAAGGAACGAACAAACCGTATTTTTTGAAATCCAAGGGTATGCGTCCCGAAGGCGTGTATATCCGTCAGGGAGCCTCCTCCGTTCCTGCATCTGTCGATAAAATAAGGCAGATGATAAAGCTGTCCGAGAGAGACAGTTTTGAAGAAGGGCGCTCATTAAACCAAAATCTGCATTTTACGGAGGCGGCGTATGAATTTGCGGCAAAAAAAGTTGATTTCGGCAAAGAAAAATACGTTTCGCTCGGAACTGTAAATCCGGATGACGGGTTATTTACGAACCTTGCGGTCCTTCTGTCGGACGAATGCGAACATACGATAAAAGTTGCAATTTTTGAGGGTAATGATAAAAAGATATTCAAGGACAGAAAAGAGTTTTCCGGCTCACTGTTCAAACAACTTCGTAATTGTTATGAATTTCTGGAGCTTTGCAATCATACCGCCGCATCTTTTCAAGGGCTTGATCGAATTGACAAAGAGGATTATCCCTCGCCGGCATTGAGAGAAGCATTGCTGAACGCCATAGTTCACAGAGATTACAGCTTCAGCGGAAGTATTATCATCAATATTTTCGACGACAGAATGGAATTTGTTTCACTCGGCGGTTTGGTAAGCGGCTTATCCAAGGAAGATATCATGCGCAGTATTTCGCAGACACGGAATCAGAAACTTGCAAATGTCTTTTACAGGTTGAAGCATATCGTGGCATACGGAACGGGAATTCAGAGAATTTTTGATTTGTATGCTGTTGATACCGTTAAGCCGGACATAATTATTACTGATAACACCTTTACGACAGTGCTTCCCAACAGGAATACAGGTGCCGCAGATGCGCAAAATACTGTACTGGCACCGATTACCGAGCAAGAACGGATTATCGTCGATTATGTAAAGAAGAATGGTTTTATTACCGATGAAAAGATACAGTCAATGCTGGGAATAAAAAAATCAAGAGCTTATCTGATTGTAAAGTCGATGAAAGATAAAAACATTCTTGTTACGCATGGCAGAGGAAATGAAAGAAAGCACTGCCTGAAATAAAAGAACAAAAGATTACACGGTCAGCCGTAAAGGTTTGCCGTGTTTTCTTTGCGCTGTGGGGGCGCTGCGGAAGAAGTATTGACATGATGCGGCAAGTGGAAAATTAGCACGGATTATAGTGTATAAAACCGTCAAAATATGCACAAGTTGAAATTATAACAATAAAAATCATTTATATATTTCCACATAACTTGACAAGTGGAAATATAAATGGTATAATAAGCGTAGAAATTTCAACTTGTGCGAGGTGAATCTTATATGAAAAACAGAGCCGGAGAGCTTGTATCAAATCTGTCGGGCAAAATGGCATATAAATCATTCAAACCAAATCCGCTTCCCCCAATACCGGCTATTGAGCATGATGATGAGATGGTGGAATACTTGGTAAAGGCAAATAGAGGGATAGCAACAATAGAAAGTATTGCAAAGCGAATACCGAAGGTTAATCTGTTTGTATCTATGTATGTGAGAAAAGAAGCACTTTTATCCTCTCAAATTGAGGGTACGCAATGCACTTTGGACGATGTGTTAAATCCTCTTATTACAGAAAATGCAAACAGAGATGTTTCAGATGTAATAAACTATATTAAAGCTACCGAATTTGCAGTTGAACGGTTAAAAACCTTGCCGCTTTGCACACGGTTTATCAAGGAAACACACGCTGTATTGTTATCCGATGTCAGAGGCAGCGAAAAAAATCCGGGTGAACTCCGTTCTTCACAGAATTGGATAGGCGGCAGCGGCAGTACACTTCAAAATGCCAGATATATTCCGCCGAATGTGGAGGATATGAAAACTGCGATGAGCGACCTTGAAAAATTCATTAACGGCGACAGTAATTTAGATCCTCTAATCTGTGCTTCGCTCATTCACTATCAGTTTGAAACAATACACCCGTTTTTGGACGGCAACGGCAGAGTCGGAAGACTGTTAATTACTCTTTATCTTATGGAAAAGAATGTGTTGTCAACTCCGGCACTATATCTGTCCTATTTTCTGAAAAAGAATAGAATCGAGTATTATGACCGTATGACCGAGATTCGCAGAAATGGGAATTACGAACAATGGATTAAATTTTTCCTGTTGGCTCTTTCAGAAGCAGCAACAGATGCCATAGATACCATTGATAAGCTGATAGAACTGCACGACAGAACTACGGAAACAATAAATGCTTTTGGAAAGGCAAAAGCATCGGCACAAAAACTTATTACCTACCTTGAGGAAAATCCTATCATTGAAATCGGAAAGACGGCACAAGCCTTAAATATGGCATATAACACCGTGTCAAGAGCTGTGAATTTATTGATAGATACCGGTATTCTTGTTTGTTCCGATAAGGTGGGAAAAACAAAAATTTATTCTTATGAAGAATATCTGAAAATACTTCGTAAGGACACATAATAAACATATTAAGCAAAGACAGTCATAGCTGCATAAAGCGGTTATGGCTGTTTTTGCGTTTTAAGAAACGGAGGTGAATTACCTTTGAGCGATAATTGGATTGTAGCCAACCTTGAAAATGCGTTTTCCACTTGGAATGATAAAATGACGGAAATATGGCAGCTTTTGACAACTTCGCCGCAAAGCTTCAAGGGCGGTGCTATATGGAATGTAATTTCCGGCATAAACGGCGGACTTCAAGCCATAGGAC
>CAKSCN010000099.1 GCA_934444485.1 uncultured Eubacteriales bacterium
GAGTTTACTCCGCTTCCGCCTTCCATGAGCGTAGAAATATGCTTCACTCTTTCGGAGATCACCATAAATCCGGTTCCCTGAGACCCGTAGAGACCTTTGTGACCTGCGGAACAGAGAATGTCACAGCCGACTTCGTCAAAGCTTACCGGTACGCATCCTATTGCCTGAGCGCCGTCAACAATGAGAGTTATACCTTTCTCACGGCAGATTTTTGATATCTCGGCAGTCGGCATGATTTTTCCGCACACGTTGGACGCCATTGTGATAACGGCAGTCTTGGTATTCGGGCGAAGTGCCTTACGGAAGTTTTCGATTATTTCGGCGTCGTCTCCGAGTGCGTCAATAACGCTGTAGCTACTGCCGTTCGTGCGTTTCAACGCATAAAGGGGACGAATAACCGAATTGTGTTCGAGGTTTGTTATGACGGTGTGAGACTCCGGTGTAACCGTGCCTTTTATCGCCGTATTGAGAGCGTGGGTGGTATTTTGCGTAAACACAACCCTCTCGGGACTGTTGCAGCCGAGAAGTCCGCACACACCCTCCCTGCACTCGTAAACCGCCTCTGCGGCGTTTCGTGAAAGTTCATGCGAACTTCTTCCGGGATTGCCGCCTTTTTCGGTGAATGCCCGTGTCACAGCCCTTACGACTTCGGGAGGTTTCGGGTACGAGGTTGCCGCATGGTCAAAATACAATAAAGACGAACCTTTCATGATATTTTCACGGTGTCCGTCACACGTATTCTCTCTTTTTTGAGAATAGAGAGCGCACGTTCGAGATTTGCGTCCGCCACACGCAAGCCGTATCCGCAGCCCCTCTTGGATTGGGTCGTGGTCAGCTTTTGAAGCAACGACGATATTCCCTGCGACATAAGAATACGCTGTGCCTTGAGCGCATAGGTTACCGAACTGAGAACTATGACCGTATAGCCCATAAACAAGCTCCTTTCATATGGTACATAATCTCAATACATTCTATGCTCAAGGCACGTTTTGTGTACTTGAAAAGTTTACTTCATGAGTGTGCAGAGAACGGCTTTCTGTGCATGGAGTCTGTTTTCCGCTTCGTCGAAGATCTCGTTTGCATGGTTTTCAAAAACTTCAGCCGTTATTTCCTCGCCTCTGTGTGCAGGGAGGCAATGCTGAACCATGCAGTCTTTCTTGGCAACGGCAAGGAGCTTTTCATCAACGCAATAGCCCTTAAAGTCATTCTTTCTCTTCTCTGCTTCGCCCTCTTGACCCATACTTGCCCACACGTCGGTGAGAATTACGTCTGCGTCCTTTGCGGCAGAGAAAATGTCGCTTGTAATTTCAAGCTTTCCGGGATACTGCTTTGCAAATTCGATAACCGTTTTATCGGGTCTGTAATCGTCGGGACAGCCGACCGAAACGCTCATTCCTGCGGTAAGTCCGCCGACTATGAGGGAGTTTGCCATGTTGTTTCCGTCTCCGATGAATGTCATCTTGAGTCCGTCGAGGCACTTTCCCTTGTACTCACGTATCGTCATGAGATCCGCAAGCACCTGACAAGGATGGCAGTAATCGGTAAGTCCGTTAATTATCGGAATATCCGCATACTTCGCAAGAATTTCTACCTTCTCCTGCTCAAATGTTCTTATCATTATACCGTCAAGGTAGCGTGAAAGCACTCTTGCGGTGTCCTCTATTGGTTCTCCCCTGCCCATCTGAATGTCTCTGTTGGAGAGAAACAGTGCGTTTCCGCCGAGCTGATACATACCGGTCTCAAACGACACTCTTGTTCTTGTGGAGGACTTCTCAAATATCATTCCGAGTGTCTTTCCCTCAAGCACGTGATGGGGTATTTTATTCTTGGTTTCATATTTTAGCTTGTCTGCAAGCTCAAGGAGCGAATAAAGCTCGTCTCTCGACAGATCCGCCATTTTCAAAAGATCCTTTTTCATACCTTATGTCCTTTCGCATTTTGTATATGTTCTCGTTTTTACAACACTTCGGCAAGAATTGCAACACCCTCGTCGATTTGCTCTTTAGTGATAGTGAGCGGAGGAAGGAGCCTTACAACGTCACTGCCTGCGGTAAGAACAAGAAGTCCCTTTTCGAGCGCTTTCTCCGCCGCTTCTTTGGGAGACGATTTTATCTCAATACCGATCATAAGTCCCTTGCCTCTGACCTCGGTGATATTCTGCGAATCGATACCGCACAGTTTTTTCATAAGATATTCGCCCTTTTCGCTCACGCTCTTCAAAAATCCCGGAGCTGTGATTATCTCAAGAACCTTCGTTGCGCCCGCACAGCAAACTGGGTTTCCGCCGAAAGTCGAGCCGTGATCTCCCTTGCCGAGAACGACAGCGGTTTTTTCGTTACAGAGAAACGCACCTATGGGAAGTCCTCCGCCGAGTCCCTTTGCAACCGTTATGATATCGGGCTTGAAGCCTGCAAAATGCTCATACGCAAACATCTTTCCGGTTCTTCCTATTCCGGTTTGAACCTCGTCGGCAATTATGAGTATATCCTTCTCACGGCAAAGACTCTTCAAAGCCGCCGCAAATTCATCGGTCATGAGGTTCACGCCGCCCTCACCCTGGATAGGTTCGCACATAACAGCGCATACATCCTTTGTGAGAGCCTCTGCGAGCGCTTTTTCGTCGTTTAAAGGCGTGTATTTAAAGCCCTCGGTAAAAGGCGAAAAGTACTTGTGAAAGCGCTCCTGACCGGTTGCCGCAAGAGTCGTGACGGTGCGTCCGTGGAAAGAATTGTTGAAAGTTACAATTGTAGACCGTCCGCTTCCGTACTTGTCACTGCTGTACTTTCTTGCCGTTTTAATCGCACCCTCGTTCGCTTCCGCACCGGAATTTGCAAAGAACACCTTCGACATAGACGACACGTTTGTAAGCATCTCCGCAAGGAGCATTGTCACCGGCGAATAGTAGTAATTGGAGATATGCTGTATTTTTGACAGCTGTCCCGTGACCGCCTTCATCCAATCGGGGTTCGTCGCTCCGAGAGAAAGCGTTCCTATGCCGCTTGCAAAGTCAACGTATCTTTTGCCGTCTACATCATACTGATATGCTCCGTCGCCGTGGTCTATAACCGCAGGCATTCTGCCGTACGTGCCGAGTATGTAGTCGGAATCGAGTTTCATATAATCTTTTGAATCCATAATCTCACCTCTCCCTGCTTTCGGATATCAGTTTTACTCTACGAACATCGTGCCGATACCCTCATCGGACAGCATTTCTATAAGTATTGAGTGAAGCTGTCTGCCGTCTATTATATGAGCACGCTTTACGCCGCCCTTTACGGTTTTCTCACAGCATCTTACCTTAGGTATCATTCCGCCTTTGACGACTCCGGAATCGATAAGCTCGTCTATTTCATCAAGCTTTACCTCGGGAATGAGAGTATCGTCATCTTTTGGATCGGTCATAAGTCCTCTGACGTCGGTCAGAAGTATGAGCTTTTCCGCACCGAGAGAAATTGCGACCTCTGCGGCGGCGGTGTCTGCGTTTATATTGTATACGTCGCTGTAATCGTCGACGCCGCATCCGATTGTCGCAACAACAGGCATATAGCCGTCGGCAAGCGCATCACGGATTATTTCGGTGTCAACGCCGCATATTTCGCCCACACAGCCGTAATCAAACTTGCCGTCCTCGAGCTTCTTTGCCTTTATCATTGCTCCGTCAAGTCCCGAAAGACCAACGGCACGTCCGCCGATTTTCTCAATTCTTTTGACAAGCGATTTATTTGTCTTTCCGGCAAGCACCCTCTGAACAACTTCTATAGCTTCATCGCTTGTGTATCTGAGTCCGTTTATAAACTCGGTTTCTATCCCGTACTTTTCAAAAGCCTCCGTTATCTCGGGACCGCCTCCGTGTACAAGAACTATTTTTATGCCAACGAGAGTCAGAAGAACAAGATCGGAAATGACTGCCTCCTTGAGTCCTTCGTTGAGCATTGCGTTGCCGCCGTATTTGACGACTACCGTCTTTCCGTAATACTTCTGGATATACGGTAACGCTTGGATAAGAATTTTTGCTTTGTCTATGTTTGATATGAGAAGATCATCCATTGTAATACACCTCCGCCGCTTTTCAGCTTCTGTAATCGCCGTTTATTCTGACATATTCGTAACTGAGGTCGCATCCCCATGCGGTAGCCTCTTCGCTTCCGCACTTCATATCGACGTCGATTATTACCTCATCCTTCAAGAGTATGCTCTTCGCTTTCGCTTCGTCAAAGCCGACGTCGCCGCCGTCCCTGCACACATTTATCTCTCCGACATTGGATATGAAGCTTACGTCAACCTTTTTCGGATCAAAATCAACGCCGGCATATCCGAGTGCGCAAAGTACACGTCCCCAGTTTGCGTCGGCGCCGAACATTGCGGCCTTTACGAGCGGTGAATTGATAACAGACTTTGCAAGCACCTTTGCTCCGTCCTCCGACGAGAAATTGCGTATTCTGCACTCTATAAGCTTCGTTGCCCCCTCGCCGTCTCTTGCAATGTGACGTGCAATATATCTGCAAAGTTCTTCAAGAGCGGTGTAAAAAACAAGTGCGTCGGGAGAAGCTTCGTCGGTTATCTTTTCATTTTCGGCAAGTCCCGATGCGAGAATACAGAGCATATCGTTTGTGCTTGTATCGCCGTCAACGCTAACCATGTTAAAGGTTTTGTCTGCGGCTTTTTTCAAGAGCTTTGCGAGTACGGCAGAGTCGATGCTTACGTCGGTCGTGATGAAGCCGAGCATTGTTGCCATGTTGGGATGTATCATTCCCGAACCCTTTGCGATGCCTCCGATATAAACCTTTTTGCCGTCTATCACGGTTTCAAAGCATATCTCTTTCTTTCTTGTGTCGGTCGTCATTATAGCCATTGCGGCGGCGTAGCTTCCGTCACCGTCGTGTGTGAGCTTTTCCGCAAGGATGGGAATACCGTTAACAATCGGCTCAAGCGGAAGGGGCATTCCGATAACTCCGGTGGAAGCGACTATTACATCGTCTGCGCTTATGCCGAGTGCTTTTGCCGTAACCTCACACATAGCCTGCGCTTTCTCCACGCCGTCGGGACAGCAGGTGTTTGCATTTCCGCTGTTGCATATAACAGCCTGTGCGATTCCGTTTTTCAGATGTTCTCTTGTAACGGTAATCGGTGCGCCGTAAACCTTATTTGTCGTATATATCGCCGCCGCCGAACACGGCACATCCGCTGCTATCATTGCAAGATCACGCTTCGATTTGTTCTTTCGCAAGCCGCAGTGTATGCCGTATGCCGCAAACCCTTTCGGATATGTAACACCGCCTTCTATGCGTTTAAGCTTTTGTTCTGTCATATGCGTTTTCTCCTTTTCCGTGTTATCTTTATCAGTCTTTAAGATACTTGTCCGCAAGCGGATCAATGATTGTTTCAAGGGCTTTTGCCATACACATAAAGCCGAGATCGTTCGGGTGACATCCGTCAACGGTGCCGGAAAAGCCGCCCATTATATCTTTCATTTTCTCTCCGTCGATGAAATACACGTTCTTATCGCCACAGTTTAGTGCATTGTTATACGTTTCAAGAACAACCTCTCTTCTCGCCCTGACATTTTCTTCGTCGCCGTCAAACGGGCGTGTCATCATTATAATCGGAATATCGGGGTGAGACGCACGGATTATCTTGAACATCGGCCCATGCGTGCTTTTTAGGTGTTCGACAGTAGGTGCATTGTGGTCGTAATCGTATACGAACATCGACATTTCAAGAGAAGCAATGTAATCGGCAATCTCCTTTTCGCCTCTTGCACTTCCGGAGAAGCCGAGGTTTACAAAGTCAGCGTTGTACCTTCGTGATAGAATAGCTTGATATGCGTTGCCCGGACGTGAAGCGCAACCGCCCTGCGTTATCGATGAACCGTAGTAAACTATCGGCTTTGAACCGATATACTTTCCGCCGCATTCGAGCGATGATCCCTTATCAAGTCCGATATAAACCTCGTCAACGGCGTTGTAGAGAGGAAAGTTCAGCGTGATATCACGCATTTCTCTTGTGCCGAACCTGTGTATTGCCTCAAATGCGTTTCCGGAATCGTGTGTCGGGTTAAAGGTTTTTACGTATTTGTAAACGCCGCCTGAGTATGTGTACATATCAAAGCCCGACGTTCCCGTAAGCGGCATATGCGGAAACTTCGTCACATACGGAAGCTTTACCGAAATTGCGACATACGGAGAATCGGTTCTGAAACGTACCCTGCCGCCGGCGGTATGCGGTCCGAGGCTTGCCACCCCGGGGTTTACGCTGTCGGCAACGTCCTGAGATATTCGCAAAAACCTTTCCTTAACCGCAAAGCCGTAGAGGTCGAACGGTGCTTTTTTTACGGAAATGTACGCAAGATTCTCCTCATTTACGGAATTTTCGGTTTTAAAATTCTTATCGATGTCCTCAATTCTCATTGCTTTCCCCTTAAAACGCCGGTGCGTATGCGGATATTCCGGCAGTTTCTTCAAATCCGAAGCGGATATTCATATTCTGTATCGCCTGTCCCGCCGCACCCTTTACCATATTGTCAATGGCGGATGTGACAATCAGAGTTCCGCTTCTTTCGTCGCAGTGGAGCGAAATGTCGCAGAAGTTGGACATTCTCACGTTCTTTATGTTTGCGTATTCGCCGTTTTTCATGACTCTTACGAAATGCTCATTCTTGTATGTTTCCTCGTAGCACTTGCGGATTTTTGCAAAGTCCGTCTTCATTGTGCAGTAAATCGTCGAAAGTATTCCTCTGTTTACAGGAAGAAGATGCGGAACAAAGGTGACGCTCACGTGCTTTCCGGCAAAGTGCGATAGAGTTTGCTCAATCTCGGGAGTGTGTCTGTGAACCCCGGCTTTATATGCCGAAAAAGCTTCGTTGTTATCCGGAAAGTGGGTTGTCTGTGAGAGTCCTCTTCCGGCACCGGTAACACCGGACTTTGAATCGATTATAAATCTCTCTGCATCGACAAGACCGTTTGTGACAGCCGGCATGAGACCGAGTGCGACGCTTGTCGGATAACAGCCGGGGTTGGCAATGACATCGCAAGATTTGATTTTGTCACGGTTATACTCGCAGAGTCCGTACACGCTCTTTTTGTGAAGCTCCAAGGCTTCGTCCGAAAAGTCCTTGCCGTACCATTCACTGTACACATCAGAGCTTTCAAGTCTGAAATCCGCTCCGAGGTCGATAAGTACCTTCCCCTTTTGCGCACACTTCACGGCAAGCTCTTCGGAAAGTCCGTGCGGAAGTGCGGCGAATATGCAGTCTGCCTTGTCTGTAAGCGAATCGGCATCGATAAGGGTCATATCGCATCCTTCGGAAAGCGACGGGTAAATATCGGACATCTTCTTTCCCTCGAAGGAAACCGAGGACACCGCCGCAATCTCTGCGTTCGGATGGGACAAAAGGAGTCTTACAAGTTCGGCACCGGCGTATCCCGTTGCGCCGACAACGCCAACCTCGAGTTTATTACCGTTTGTCATCAGTTTTCACACTCCTTAGCTGAAAAGTATGCTTCGAGATTTTTTATCTGTTCATTAACTGCGCTTTCGGCAGGTCCGCCGTATACCTTTCGTTCGTTCACACAGTTTGCAATTTTAACAAAATCGTACACATCATCAGAAAATACATTGCTCGCCGCCTTATACTCTTCAAGCGGAAGCTCCTCGAACGAAGTGTCAAGCTCTATGCAGCGTGCAACAAGTCCGCCTGTGATTTTGTACGCCTCTCTGAAAGGAACGCCTTTCTTTACAAGGTAGTCGGCACAGTCTGTTGCGTTGATAAAGCCTTTCTTTGCGCCGTTTGCAAGGTTCTCTTTCTTGAAAGACGCTGTCGCAAGCATACGTGCGAAGACCTCAAGGCAGAGCTTTGTGTTGTCAATTGCGTCGAAGAGCATCTCCTTGTCCTCCTGCATATCCTTGTTGTATGCAAGCGGAATGCCCTTCATAACAGTAAGAAGTCCTGTCAATGCGCCGTACACACGTCCCGTTTTTCCACGTACAAGCTCGGCAATATCGGGGTTTTTCTTCTGCGGCATAATCGATGAGCCGGTAGCAAAGGCGTCGTCAAGCTCCATGTACGAAAACTCGGACGAACACCAGAGAATAATCTCCTCCGAGAAGCGTGACATATGCATCATGATAACCGAGAGACAGAAAGCAAATTCAAGGACAAAGTCACGGTCGGAAACGGAATCTATGCTGTTTGCCGTGGGCGACGAAAATCCGAGTTCGTTTGCAGTCATGAATCGGTCGATGGGGTATGTCGTTGACGCAAGAGCGCACGCACCGAGAGGACATTCGTCCGCAAGCTCGAGGCAGTTCTCAAGACGCTTGACGTCACGTTTGAGCATTTGGGCATATGCGAGCAGTTGATGTGCAAGCGTAACAGGCTGCGCTCTTTGAAGATGGGTATATCCGGACATAACGGTATCGGTGTTTTCTTTTGCGGTCTCAATTACCGTTTCGGCAAGGAAAACGACCTTACTCCTGACATCCTCGATTTCATGCTTTACGTACATCTTCATATCGAGCGCCACCTGGTCGTTGCGGCTTCTTGAGGTGTGGAGTCTCTTGCCGGTAACGCCTATTCTTTCGGTAAGCACTTCTTCGACGAACATATGAATATCTTCCGCAGTATCGCTTATTTCAAGCTTTCCCGACTCTATGTCGGCGAGAATCCCTTTCAGCCCTTCGATGATTTTTTCGCTTTCCGATACATCGATTATTCCGCATTTACCGAGCATTCCGGCGTGTGCGATACTGCCTGTTATATCCTCCTTGTACAGTCTTTTGTCAAAGCGTATTGAGGAATTGAAATCGTTTACCTGTTTGTCCTCTTCCTTTTTGAAGCGACCTGCCCACATTTTCATAAAAGCACCTCATTATAGTAGCAGAAAGAGACGATACAGCACGTACCGAACTCTTTCTCCTATTTGCGTTATTACTTATTTTCCTTGTTCCACTTAGCCTGCATTTTCGCACGTTCCTTTATAGGAAGACCGAAGAGGTTGATGAAGCCTGCGCTGTCCTTCTGATCGTAATCGTCGTCCTCACCGAAGCTTGCGGTCTGCTCATCGTAGAGCGTATAGGGAGAAGTTACGCCGGCATTGATAAGGTTGCCCTTGTAGAGCTTGTTCGACTCGGCCGCGGTGGAGTGGCCCGCGTAGGTGCGGATGATCCACGGCTTGTCGCGCTTCACCTCGGCGACGCTGGCGCTCGCGCCCATCCCGACC
>CAKSCN010000100.1 GCA_934444485.1 uncultured Eubacteriales bacterium
ATCGCCAAGGACAGCCACATCACCATAAAGAGCGGTCGCTTCGGCGGCGTTCACGGCGGTACAAGAGGCGGCAATATGCTCGGCAATACCTTCATCACAATTTATGAGGGCGCAACCGTTGCAGCCGCAAACTCCGGCAACGACACCGGCAGCGATCAGAATACCGACAAGGTGGTCAAGGGTTCGGGCGTAATCAAGCTCGTCGGCGCAAACGTGGACCTCGGTGCAGTATCGCTTCACAAATCGGTTCAGGGTACATGCTACCTCGATCTCACGGAATACACAGGCGAAGTAAAGGACAAGTGGACTCCTGCCGGAATCACCGTTATCAAGGCGGGTGAAAAGCTTCCAGACGACATTCAGAAGGCGTTCGATAAAGCTCCCGATGTTTACGACCTCTCCGGCGAAAAGAACCTCGTTTACATCTCTGACAGCGGCAATGACGAAAACGACGGCAAGACTCCCGAAACAGCGGTTGCCTCCCTCCCCGGCGCTGTGGCAAGGCTCGGCGAGAGCGGCGGTACTGTTGCGGTCACGGATAAGTTTACATACACGAAATTTATTGATGCACGGGTTCCTCTCAAGATTACGGGAGCTACAAGTAACTCTACGCTTGTGTGGTTGTGCTGGGGTCTTTACGCAAGAAACGGAATCACCGTTGAAAACCTCAAGATGATAATCTCCAAGGATTGGGTGTTTATCCTCCACTTCGGAAGTCCGGTTCACTTCGGCAAGAATGTTGAGTGTTCTCTCAGAGACGCAAAGACCTACCTCAGCATAAGAGCTGCGGAAAAGGGCGACTACGCAAGCGTTAACATCGTAATAGACAGCGGTTCGTTTGGAACGATATACACCGGCTCCAAGAACGGAAACATCACCGGTGACTCGAGAGTCGAGATAAACGGCGGCTCTGTTTCCACAATATGCTTCGGAAACGATATCGACAATGAGAACGGCGGTGCTGTAGTCGGCGGCGTACAGGGCAATTCTACCGTTATCCTCAGAGGCAAGGCGGCGGTTGGCTCCGTAAGAAGCACCGGCACAAACGGCGGCTATTGTATGCTCAACCTTGCAGAGTTCGAGGGTGCAGAACCCAAGATGATGTCCGATGACATAGTCATTGAAAGAGAAAACGCCGTTTCAAACAATTCTCTCTATGTAGCGGCATCCGCAAAGCCCGTAAACGGCTACCCCGACGGCACGTTCCGTCCCAACAACAACATGAAGATCTCCGAGGCGATAACTGTTGTCGCAAAGGTCGGCGGTCTCACCGAAACATATTCCCCGGCAGGCAAAACCGCATTTACCGACGTTAAGGATTCCGACTGGTTCTACAACAGCGTAATGTACCTTGAGGAAAAGGGACTTCTCTCCTTCTTCGGCACGGCTCTCCGTCCGAACGATCCCATAACGAGAGCAGAGTTCGTCGAGCTTCTTTCCGGCTTTGAGCTTGAAGCGAAGATCGATACCCCCGCATTTACCGATGTAAAGAGCGGCGACGCACACAGCGAAGCAATCTTCAAGGCAGCTTCGGCAAAGCTCGTAAACGGTTACTCCGACGGCACCTTCAAGCCCGAGAAAACTATCACGAGAGCCGAGATTGTCACCATAATGAACAGACTCGCCTCCAAGAACGTCGTAAAGGCTCATGCGGACAATATTAAGCCCTTCACCGACATCGACGGTCACTGGGCAAGAAATGAAATTGTTGCGGCTTCCTGCGACAGCACGACCGACGGTATGGTCATCTGGTACTTCGGCGGCGCAGTTCCCGCAAAGACAGAGGAGGAACTTAAGACGATGAACAGCGGACTTACCGCAGGATACCTCGAAGGACTCGATACGTCCGACAAAGCGGCATTCGACAAAAAGCTTGCCGACCTTCAGGCAAAGAGAGTCGAAGAGATAAGAAACACAAAGACCTCCGTTGAGGTCAAGGGTACAAAGTATTATGTAAGCGCAGCAGGCAACGACTCCGCCGACGGCAAGACTCCCGAAACCGCATGGAAGAGCCTGGATAAGGTATCGAATGCAGATCTCAAGGAGGGCGACGGCGTATTCTTCAAGAGAGGCGACCTCTTCAGAGGACTTCTCAGAACCAAGAAGGGCGTTACCTACTCTGCATACGGCGAGGGTGAGAAGCCGAAGATTTACGGTTCGGCGCGCAACTACTCCGAGTCCGCATTCTGGGATAAGACGAGCGACGAGAACGTCTACGTTTCCAAGGAAACCTTTACAAACGACGTCGGACTTATCGTGTTCGATGAGGGTGCGGCATGGTCGATAAAGAAGATAACAGACGTCGGCGGCTTCGACGGCAAGCTCAAGGCAGACCTCGAGATGTTCCACAACCCCGGTGACAGCAAGCTTTACCTCTATTCAACAAGCGATCCCAACACCCGCTTCAAGTCCACCGAAATCGCTCCCGGCAGAACACTCGTATCCGGCGACGGCAACGGCGTTGTTATCGATAACCTCTGCCTCAAGTATGCCGGCGCACACGGTATCGGCTA
Organism: uncultured Eubacteriales bacterium; assembly: GCA_934444485.1. Lineage (GTDB taxonomy): Bacteria > Bacillota > Clostridia > Oscillospirales > CAG-382 > CAKSUT01. The sequence goes on from CAKSCN010000100.1 coordinate 2,514, forward strand.
CGGAAGTACCGAGAACCTTACCGTCGAGAGCTGCGAAATAGGCTGGATAGGCGGCATGATTCAGTACGGCACGACACGCTACGGCAACGCAGTCGAGATTTACGTCAACGCCAAGGACTACTTCATCAGAAACTGTTACATCTACGAAGTATACGACGCCGGCGTTACGCATCAGTACTTCCAGACTCAGTCGAGCTTCGTAAGAATGGAGAACATTGAGTACTCCGATAACGTAATCACACGCTGCACCTACGATATCGAGTACACCAATGCACAGCCCTCCAACCTCGGTATTATGAAGGATATACGTATATTCGGCAATATTCTCACCGATTCCGGCGAGGGTTGGGGCAATCAGCGTCCGAGCAGAGGAGACGCCGTAATCAAGGGCTGGAGCCACACAAGCCGCGGCGAAAACTTCGTCATCACCGACAACATCATAAGCACCTCCTGCAAGGATTCCATGCTTATACACATCGGCGTTGAGAAGATGGAGTACCTCCCCGTTGTGAGCGGAAACGTGTTCATCGGCGCAAAGGGCAACAACTTCGGCTTCTACAGCAAGAACGCTCCGAAGCTCCTTACCTACGACGAAACCGTAACAAAGTTCACCGTCGGTCTCGACAACAACACATTCATGTACAGATAACACCGAATAACAAACGCAAAGGGGGAGGCACGTGCTTCCCCCACATTTTTTACGTTCAGCGCCGTGTTTACGTCCTGCGTCGGATTGCGCAGGGCATTTTTTATACCGTCGCTGCCTCCGTGCCGTCCGAACACGAAACCTCGGCTTTCAGCTTTCCGCTTTCATTTTGCGAATACCTGACCGAGATGTGTCGGCCTTTTCCGAGATCGATTTCAAGCGTACAGCCGTCAAGGTCATTTGCAAAGGGCAGCGCCGAAGCGTTTACCGTGATTTTCGGCTTTTCGGTGAGAATATCCGTAAGCTCCGCTCCGAAAACGTACTTTAACATTACCGTTCTGTACCACCCTGCCGAACCCGTGTACAGACTCCAGCCGCCCCTGCCGAGGTGAGAAGCATTGGTGTATACATCGGCGCACAGAGCATACGGCTCGACCTTGTAGGAGCGGCTTATATTCTCGCCGAAGACTCCCGAGGTGCGCAGAATCGGGTTTATCGACGAAAAAATGTCCTCGCCCATGGAAATAAGCTCTTTTCTTCTGCTCTCGTCCTTTTCCGCTCTTGCCGCCGCAAACATTCCCATAGCTCCCCAGACTGCGGCGTGAGTATACTGTCCCCCGTTTTCCCGAAGCCCCGGCGCATAGCCCCTGATATATCCCGGGTCGTGACTGTCGGAGGTACCGGTAAACGGCGGCGTGAAGAGGGAGGTCAGACGAAAATCATGATCGTAAAGCATACGGTAGGCTTCGCAGAGAGCGGAATACGAAAGCTCTGCGTCCGCACCCTTTGTGAGAGGATAAAACGCCTGCGGAAGAAGGTCTATGCGGCATTCTGCATTTTCGCTCGAACCGAAAGGCGTGCCGTCGTCGAAGAAGCCGCGTATGAAATACTTTCCGCAACTGTCAACGGCGCACACACGGATATTTTCGCCGAGCTTTTCCGAAAAGCCCACGTACTCTGCGACGGAGCGTCCGCAAATGCCGCACAGATACGAAAAATGCATGCTGTCAAGTACCGTGCGCAGAAACATCGCAAGCCAAACGCTCTCGCCCCTGCCGCCCTTGCCGACGCCGTTCAGTCCGTCGCTCCAGTCGCAGCTGCCTATAAGAGGAAGTCCGTGAGGTCCTATGAGCGTCACCGCACGCCGCACCGCTCTTTCGAGGTGGTCGAACAGACTCTCGCACCGTGATGTGAGCTTTGCCGAAATATACTTTTCGCTTTCGCCGCGACCAAGCTCTTCACCCTCGATATACGGCACTTTTACGTCAAGCACCGCTTTGTCGCCGGTGAACCTCACATATTCGGCGGTCACATATACAAGCCACAGATAGTCGTCCGAACAGCGTGAGCGTGAACCTCGGCAGACCGTGCCGTCCGCACCCCTCATGTCGTGCCACCAGTGCAGAACGCCGCCGTCCTCGAATTGCCTTGCCGCCGAGCGGAGAAGATGTGTGCGTGCGTCACGCAAAAGACTTTTCGACTGCATGAGACACAAAACGTCCTGAAGTCCGTCACGGAAGCCGTATGCGCCGCCTGCCTGATAGTAGCCGCATCTGCCGATAAAACGGCTTGCAGCATTCTGATAGGGAAGATATATGCCGAAAAGCTCGCTCATTGCACGTGCATTATCCGACGAAGCCCCCGAAAGATACATTGACTCCGAGGTGAGCGATTTTCCGAAGCGGTGTGCCTTTTCCTCTTCGCCGTCACGAAGAAGAGCCGACATCATCGAGTCGTATTCACGCCGACCGCCGTCACGGCACGCACCGAGTACAAAGCGGTAGCCTCCGTCACCGGCATTCGCCGAAAGAGCCGCAATATCATGCTCCCCCGATGATGAGCCGCCGTAAAGATGTGAGCTTTCGGTTATCGCCTTTGTTCCGCCGAAGGTGCCGGACGGAGACGCAAGCAGTGTGAGAAAGCCCTGCATCCTGCCGAAGCCGCCGCTTTCCGAAACCGCCGGACGAAACCGCACCGTGCCGTTGCCGACCGAAAAGAGTATGCGTGACGCAGACGCCGCACCTCCGCAGACACCGGCACTCCTTGCCGCACTTCCCATTACCGGCTTTACTGCCATGCAGAGACGTGTCCCCTCGGTTTCGGCTTTGTCGGAACGCCTCTCGAGATTTACGTCAATGACTTTCGCACGGTATTTTTCGCACACGAAAACCGATATCTCAAAGCCGAAGCCGCCGGCGCACCCAGTGTATCTGCACCCTCCGGGAAAGTACTCCGCTTTTTCTGATACGGCGCACAAATCAAACACCTCGCCGCTTTGCGTGAAGAGCAATAACCTCTCGCCGTCGGGACGTGAATAAAGGTCGCACAGCCCTCCCGTAAGACGCTTTTCGGACGAATTGCCGCAGAACGTAAAGCCGAGAGAATCCTGCGTGACAAGAGAAGCGATGTTCTTTCCGGCGAGTACGTGCGAATACGGCGACGGAAATTTATGCTCTGCCTTTTCGACGGTGAACCCCTTTTCGGTGAACCTGCCGCCGGCGACGCTTATTCCTCCTTTGCCGCCCGTTTGGGGTGCTGTGACTTTCGTCACGGGGATTTTTACGTCGGAAACGCCGTCCGTGTTTCGGCTTTCGCAGGGAAGCTTTGACGAGTTGATGACGTATGACGCACTTGCACACGCTTCAACGGCGGCACACTCCGCATCCGTCGAATTCACAAAGTATATGCCGGACTCCGAGGCACCCGGGAACATTGACTCCGACGCCGCCTCGAGTGCTCTGCGAAAGGGTGCGTCATAGCCGGAAATTTCCGAGTACACAATGCAAAGATCAAGCTTCAGTCCGACTAAAGCTGCAAGACGTGCCGCAGCAAGAAAGGCTTTCGCCTCGTGAATAAACGCCGCCGACGGGAGTCTGAGAACCGCAATGGGGTAATCTCCCGATATGCCGTATTTCCATATTTCGCCGTAATCCGCCGTTCTGAAAGCAGACTTTGCGCTTGAACTGCCAATACTGTGCGAACCGAAGAACGCCGCCTCGGAAATAACACTTTTTGCCGACGAAAGACGTGCGCCTGCGGTCGATGAGGACAGTGCGGCGTGTGCGGCGAGGGAGAGCTTGGAGAAGCTTTCCGCAAGTACGCTTCTGTCGGCGTCAAAGGAGCGTCCTCTTGCAAGTATGAGCGCATTCACCGCCTTTTCCGCACTGTCGCCGAAGCCGGCAAGAAGCTCGGACGGACGCTCCGATGATACCTCAGACATAATGAGCATTCCGGGACTTATACACGCTCCGGTGTTTCCTTTCGGAGTGTGCCGCATTATTTCACGGAAACTGTCGGAGGAAATCTGTGTGCCGAAAATGTCCTCGGTTCTCGTATCGAACGAAAACGCACTCTCTGTATCGGCAAGCCCCACCGCAAGGAACATCGCCTTTTCGTCTCCGTAGGGTCTGCGCCGGAACACAACGATTTTGTTTTCAACGTCATACTCCGCTTCGACCGCAAGAGATGAGAATGCCGGATGAGCGGCGTGCTTTTTTTCGGACGACAGCACCGGAAGCGCAAAGAACGCACACGCTGTTGGTTCCTCGGAATCGGTCTCGAGACGCACACGTAAAAGCCCGTCGGTCAGAGTTTCACGGCACTTGAGCGAAATGCCGCCGTACTTTGCAAGGTATACGAACTCTCCGCTTGCGGCGTCACCAGAGAAAGAGAAAACCTCCTTTGCGTCCTTTCTGTCCGAAAGCGGCAGGGGAGACACGGACATAGTTTCGCCGCCGTCGCCTGCAAACACGAAAAGCGAACGTGTGCAGAGGTACTTATCGGCAGTGCGGTCAAAGATAAGCATTCCGTCCGAAACAAGTCGCATATGACCCGACGACGACACCGCAAGCGACGTTCCGCCGACCGACGCCGCACCGACAAACGGAGTGTCGAGAGGGAAAAACTCCGGAGTTCCCGAGACAGAATCGGAGCAGCTGTACCTCGGCGGCTTCCCGGCAATGGCGGCGTTTCCTCGGCGGAGCTTTTTGATAACGGCATTCACCGGTATCTTTTCCTCGGTAAGCTCTGCGGCACTCGCCATTGCGGCGTCTCTCATGAAGCGTTTTCTCATGCGCCCCTCAAAGACCGAGTTGCAGAGTGCAAGAAAACTCATGCCGAGATGATGCGACATAACGCTTTTCACGATGCACGGCGTTTTTCCTACCCTTTTCGGAGTGAAGTCGAGAGCCTCGTAAAAGCCGTATTCGCCGTACATTCCGCACTTCTTCAGACGTTCGAGGTTCTGTATTGCCGCACCTTTGCCGAGAGGAAGAAACAGAAATGAGGAGTAAGGTGATATGACAAGCTCGTCCCCGCCGCCGCACCGCAGAGCCAGAGACGGGACTCCGAACGCACGGTAAGCATAGTTCATGTCGGCGTCAAACGAAAAATATCCGCTCTCCGATGTTCCGAAAACGCTTCCGTGCGGCGTCTTGGCGTGAAATCTTTTCTGCATTCGGAAAGCATACGCAAGAGCTTCGCTTGCAAGAGACCCCTCCGGCGACGGCAGAAACAGACAGGGCATGAAGTACTCAAACGCAGTCCCGGACCACGACGCAAGACCGATATATCCTCCGTCCGAAATAAGGACTCTCGAAAGACTTGCCCAGTGTTCGGGAGGAACCTCCGCACGTGCCGCCGCAATATAGCTCATCGTTCGGGCCTCGCTCATGCAGAGATCGTAGTAAGAGCCGTCGAGCGTGTATTCCCCGTCTTTTTCGTGAAGCCCCACGGAGAAAAGATTCCTGCCAAAGTCGTAGAACACCGAAAAATCCGCCTCGTCAAGAAGCTTTTCAAGCCGCTTCACCGCACCCTCAAGTTCGGGACAGAGATTTATATAGTCCTTCGCACCCTCAGCGGCAAGAATAAGACACGCCGCAAAGTTTCCGCAGTCAACGCTTGAGATGAACCTCGGCTCGAGAACCGCCGCTTTTTCGGTGTCGTACCAGTTGTAAAGCTGACCGTGAACCTTCGGCAGAGCCTCGAGAGTGTCAAGCGTCGAGGAGAGCTTTGAGAAAAGAGTCTGCGCATCGATAAAGCCGAAATCGCAGGCGGCGGCAAGACTTGCGAGGTAAAGACCGATGTTTGTCGGAGAAGTGCGGTGCGCCGTCCGCTCTGTCGGGAAAAACTGAACGTTGTCCGGCGGCAGGAAGCTCTCGTTTTCGTTTACACGCTCGGCAAAGAAACGCCAGATGTCGTAGGCGTAGCCCCGGAGTATGTCGTCACCGTGCGGTGCGTCGGCTTTTTTTACGCCGCCCATGACCTTTACCGGGCGTGACGAGAGGTAAGCGATGAGCGGAAAGAGAAACCAGCCGAACGATATAAGGCGCATGAGTCCGCCCCCCGAGACCGCAAACAATACAGCACCGACCAAAGCTCCGGCAAAATTCTTCGTGACGTAACAGAGAAGAGAGCCGTCGCCGAGGTCGCTCTGTGCCGCAGTCTGCCACTCGAGAAGTCCTCTGTGCGAGACAGCCGTTCGATAAAGGCTCACCGATACCGCACCGATAGTCACAAACGCAGTTTTCGGAAGCATACACGTAAGGTAAAGCATACGGAGAAAGCTCTGCCACACCCCGGCGCAGACTCCGGCGGAGAAGTAACGCCTTGCGGCACTTTTGAAGTCAAGAGAGAGTATTCCGGATACGATGTCGAGAACAAAAGGTACAAAGTACGGCGAAAGAGCCGCAAAAAGAAGTGCGCCGCCATGTGCGGAAAGCAGAGGAATACCGCTCACGACCGCCGCCGCAAACGAGAACACAGGGGTAAGCGAACGCCTTGCGTTGTCGAAAAGCTCAAAGCGTGAAAGCCTCGGAAGAACGCACTCTTTTCCGTCCTCGGAGAAGCGTCTTGTCCGCAGAAAGACAAGGTTCTGCATATCGCCCCTTATCCAGCGGTGAGACCTCTTGAGATACGAGAGAGGATTCTTCGGAAAGCTGTCGGTGAGAACTATGTCCGACACCGCCGCACACCTGAGCTTTGCACCCTCCAAAATGTCGTGGCTCAGA
>CAKSCN010000101.1 GCA_934444485.1 uncultured Eubacteriales bacterium
GAAATGACTGTACCATGTGTGATTATAGCATTTTTTGCATACCATTTCAAGGGGTTGGAAGTATATTTTTTATTTTTTTAATACACTTTTTCGTATTTTATAAGAAATACGCCCCGCAGAAAAGCCGCAGAGCGCACATGATGCTTATTGATTGCCGTTTTCCCCGCCGTTCTCCGAGGGTTTTCGGTACTCCTCGAAGATTGCTCTTTCAAGCTCTCCCCGAAGTGCGGCGTTTGTCGGGTGGACGATGTCCTTAAATCTCCCGTCGCCGGTTTTTCTTGCCGGCATCACGACTATTTCACGGTCGTCGGTCTTGATTATCTTTATATCGTGAAGTGCAAGGCAGTCATCGAAAGTGACCGACACAATGGCACGCAGAGGTTCGGTGTCAAAGCGTTTTCTTATTTTTACGTCTGTTATTGTCATATATACTCTCCGTTTGTCTTTGTTTGAGAGTATTTTTTGCGGATTTGCGAATAATATACCGTGTTAATGCGGTATTTTGTCAGGAACTCCGACGGCGGCGGACGGCGAAAGCAAACCTCAGATTTACGGAAGGAATGACCACATAAATGATTAACAACAAAAACCGCTCCCTTTCTCTCGGCGATATAAAAAGCGCATATCTTCTCGGTATAGGCGGCGTGAGTATGTCGAGCCTTGCGATGATTTTGAAGTCGCACGGTGCGGATGTTTCCGGTTACGACATGAACGACAGTGAAACCGTAAAGAAGCTTCGTGCAAAAGGAGTGGGCGTTGACACCGTCTACCGCAACGGTGCTCTCTCGGACGTTGACACGCTTGTTTTCTCTGCGGCGATAAAGGCGGACAATCCGTACATGGTCGAAGCCGCCGAAAAGGGACTGCGCATTCTCACGAGAGCAGAGCTTCTCGGGCTTGTCACGGCGCATTTTCCCCATGCAATAGGCGTTGCCGGCACTCACGGAAAATCGACGACAACCGGAATGCTTGCACAGATATGCGTGTACGAGGACAGCGAAACTGCGGTTCTCTCGGGTGCGTCTCTCCCCTTTCTCGGCGGACTTTACAAGGCAGGAAACGGAGAGAGAGTAGTATTCGAGGCGTGCGAGTACAAGAATTCGTACCACGCCATGTTTCCGACAATCAAGGTTGTACTCAACTGTGAGCATGATCACGTTGACTTCTTCCCCACCCTTGACGATGTTGTCGAGTCGTTCCGCAAGTACATCGACACGGCAAGATTCCCCGGTGCGGAAAACAAGGCTGTTGTGTGTCTCGACTGCAAGAACTCCGTAAAAGCCGCCGAAAACACAAGCGCCGAAGTGTACTTTTACTCCGTAAAGGACAAAACCGGCTTTTACGCCGAAAACATCGACCTTTCGGACGGCTTCGGCAGGTTTGATGCGGTGCTTTACGACGGAAGCCGCATAGACGGAATTAAGCTCTCCGTACCGGGAATGCACAATGTCAGCAATGCGGTTGCGGCGTGTGCGGCGGCTTACCTCACGGGAGTTTCAAGAGAAAACATAAAGAAAGGTCTGTGTGAGTTCGGCGGTGTGTCAAGACGCTTTGAAAAGCTCGGCGAATATGACGGTGCGGTTTTGGTTGACGACTATGCACACCATCCGGACGAAATACGTGCGACGCTCACTGCGGCAAAAAAGCTCCCCTACAGCCGCATAATCTGCGTATTCCAGCCGCACACTTATACAAGGACCGCAGCCCTCCTCGATGATTTTGCGTCGGCTCTGTCTCTTGCTGACGAGGTGTACGTTGCCGACATTTACGCCGCACGTGAAATAAACGAAAGCGGAGTGTCGTCTGCGGACATAGCAAAGAGAATGAAAAACTGCACATACATACCGTCTTTTGGCGGTATCGCCGAACGTCTGAAGGGCGAAATAAAGAGCGGAGATCTTGTGATAACAATGGGTGCCGGGGAGGCATACAAGGTTGCGAAAATGCTTCTCAATAACAAGTGACGTACAACATAACGGAAAGGAACGGTAAAAACATGGCAGAAGAAAAGGCAAACGAAACAAGAGTTGCGATAATCGGAATAATAGTTGAGAACGGAAACGCCGTACAGCCCATGAACGAGCTGCTTCACGCATACGGTGACAGCATAATCGGCAGAATGGGTATCCCCCACCGTGAGCGTGGAATAAGCATAATAAGCATCGCCATAGAATCGTCGGCAGAAACGATAAACGCCCTCACGGGAAAACTCGGACGCATTGACGGCATCAGCGCAAAGGCAACGTTCTCAAAGGTATAAATTCGCAAAAGCACAAATAAAGCGACTCCGCAAAGCCTATCGTTTTTCGATGCTCTGCGGAGTTTTTCGTATATAAGAGTGAAGTGTACGAAAGCAGAGTTTCGTTAGAGTGGAGAGTGACGTTGAAAAACGGCTTTGCCGTTTTTCTTCATTAAATTGCATGGTGAAGATTTTGAGCTTTGCGGTAACAAGTATATGCTTTGGGAAAAGAGGCGGCTGATGTCTCCGGCGATTGACAATTGATGATTGACAATTGATTGAAATAAAAAAGAGCGAGCTTCACTCCCTCTTCCGCCGCAGGCGGAATACAATTCAAAATCTGTTTTAATCGTCAATTCACTTGCCGGTTAAAACACCTGTAGATTCGCAAAAGCGTAAGCTTTTGGCGCGAGCGAACGAATCTGTGGGGGGATAGCATAAGGGGGTGAGCAGTGCTCCCCCCTTATGAACAATTTATTCGAGTTCAAACGCTCCCGTATACAGCCTGTAGTACTGACCCTTTTCGGCAATCAGCTTTTCGTGACTTCCCCTCTCAATTATTCTGCCGTGGTCGAGAACCATTATAACGTCGGAATTTTTGACAGTCGAAAGTCTGTGCGCTATTACGAAAACCGTTCTTCCCTTCATGAGTGCGTCCATGCCTCTCTGTACTATCGCCTCGGTTCTTGTGTCTATAGAGGAGGTCGCCTCGTCGAGAATCATTACAGGCGGATCCGCAACTGCGGCACGGCTTATTGCAAGGAGCTGTCTCTGACCCTGCGAAAGGTTGCTTCCGTTCTCGGTGAGCATTGTTTCGTAGCCGTCCGGCAAACGTGTGATGAAGTCGTCCGCTCCGGCAAGCTTTGCTGCTTTTATGCAGTCCTCGTCGGTTGCGTCAAGCTTTCCGTAACGGATATTGTCCATTACAGTACCAGTGAAAAGGTTGGTGTCCTGAAGCACAATACCGAGCGAACGCCTGAGGGAAGCTTTCGATATCTTTCCGATGTTTATTCCGTCGTAACGGATTTTTCCGTCGGCGATCTCGTAAAAACGGTTGAGAAGGTTTGTGATGGTGGTCTTTCCGGCGCCCGTCGCACCGACAAACGCAACCTTCTGTCCCGGCTCCGCAAACAGCGTTATGTCGTGAAGCACAGGCTTTCCCTCTTCGTAGCAGAAGTCAACGTCCTCAAGACGCACGTCTCCGCGAAGCTCGGTATATGTCACGCTTCCGTCTGCGGAGTGAGGATGCTTCCACGCCCACATACCTGTTCTCTCGGTGCTTTCGGTTATCTTTCCGTTTTCGATTTTTGCGTTTACGAGAGTTACGTATCCATCGTCGCTTTCCGGCTCTTCGTCGAGAAGCTCAAATATTCTCTGCGCACCGGCAAGTCCCATTACAACCGAGTTTATCTGGTGCGACACCTGACCGATGTTTCCGGCAAACTGCTTTGTCATATTGAGGAACGGCACAACGACGCTTATTCCTATCGCAAAGCCCGAGAAGCTTACGTTGGGTACGTTTCCGAGAATGAGAAGTCCTCCGGCGAACGCAACTATAACGTACATGATGTTGCCCATATTGTTGAGTATCGGACCCAGCATATTTGCGTAGATATTCGCCTTTTCGGATTCACGGAAAAGCTCGTCGTTTATCTTGTCGAAGTCTCTGCGGCAGGCGTCCTCATGGCAGAAGGTTTTGACGACTTTCTGTCCGTTGATAATTTCCTCGATATAGCCCTCCTCCTTGCCTATAGCCTGCTGCTGACGGAAGAAGTGCCTTGCCGAGCCGCCGCCGACGTGCTTTGTGACAACAAGCATAAATCCGACTCCGAGAAGCACTACAAGTGTCATCCAAAGGCAGAAATAGAGCATAACGCACAAGAGCGTCACTACCGTGATTCCCGAAATGAGAAGCTGAGGCACACTCTGGGACACAAGCTGACGGAGTGTATCTATATCGTTGGTATAGCGGCTCATTATGTCGCCGTGATTGTTTGTGTCAAAATACTTTACGGGAAGAGTCTCCATGCGTCCGAACATTTTCTCACGGAACTTTTTGAGCGATCCCTGCGTAATTACCGCCATGAGCTGGTTAAAAGTAATTGATGCCGCAAGGGAGATGACGTAAAGCACGCAGAGAAGCATAACGGCAGACGCCACCGATGCGGCAATGCTTTCCCAGTCTCCCGTTGTCACCGCACTTTCTATAAGAGCGATAACCTTCTGCATAAACAGCGACGGCAGTGCGCCGACAACGGCGCTTATGACGATACAGACAAGCGTTATCGGAAGCATGACGGGGTAAAACTCAAACAGCGTTTTAATCAGGCGTCCGGTTGTACCTTTATTTATCTTCGGCTTTCCGCCTTTCGTTTCAGTTCTGCTCATCGTCATCACCTGCCTTGTTCTGGGATGTGTAGATTTCGCGGTAAATCTCGTTCGACTTCATAAGCTCATCATGCGTGCCGACGGCGTTTATTTCACCGGACTCCATTACGACTATTCTGTCCGCATCCATGACCGAAGAGGTGCGCTGTGCGATGATTATCTTCGTGGTTTCGGGAATATACTCCTTCATGGCACGGCGGATAAGTGCGTCGGTTTTGGTGTCAACGGCGCTTGTGGAGTCGTCGAGGATGAGTATCTTCGGTTTCTTGAGAAGCGCACGGGCAATACAAAGACGCTGTTTCTGTCCGCCGGAGACGTTTGCTCCGCCCTGCTCGATGTATGTGTCGTAGCCGTTCGGGAAAGACGAAACGAACTCATCCGCCTGTGCGAGTTTGCAGGCGTGTACAAGCTCTTCGTCCGATGCGTCGGGGTCGCCCCATCTGAGGTTTTCCTTTATCGTACCCGAAAAAAGGACGTTCTTCTGAAGCACCATTGCAACGCCGTTTCGGAGAGTGTCGAGATCGTAATCCCTCACGTTGATGCCGCCGACCTTTATGTCTCCCTCAGTGACGTCGTAGAGTCTTGAAATAAGCTGAACGAGAGTCGATTTTGACGAACCCGTACCGCCTATTATACCTATTGTCTCTCCTGATTTTATGTGAAGGTCGATATTTTTCAGTGCGTATCTCTCCGCCTTTGAGGAATACTTGAAGCTTACGCCGTCAAAGTCTACCGAACCGTCGGGAACGGCGTACACTGGCGACGGAGGATTTGAGAGCGTACTCTTCTCGTCAAGCACCTCTGCGATACGCACGCAGGATTCTGCGGAAAGAGTTATCATGACGAATATCATTGAGACCATCATGAGGCTGTTCAATATCATAAAGCCGTATGTAAGTATAGCCGAAAGCTGGCCGACGTCGAGAGATGCTCCCGATGTGGTTACAATAAGCTTTGAGCCGACCGTAAGCACAAACACCATGACGGCGTACAGGCAGAACTGCATTACCGGACCGTTGAAGGCGAGTATACGCTCAGCCTTAGTGAAGTCACGGCAGACATCATCTGCGGCACGATCGAACTTTTCTCTCTCAAAGTCCTCTCTGACATACGATTTTACGACTCTTATGCCCTTAATGTTCTCCTGTATTGAGCTGTTGAGCGCATCGTATTTCTTGAAAACCTTTCTGAAAAGCGGCATTGTGCTCTTTATTACAATCGCAAGTGCGATACCGAGAATCGGAACGACTCCGACAAAGATAATTGCCATTTTGCCGCCCATTACGAACGCCATGACAAAGGCAAAAACGAACATCAGGGGGCATCTTACCGCCGTCCTTATTATCATCATGTACGCCATCTGCACGTTGGCAACGTCCGTGGTGAGTCTTGTCACGAGCGACGAAGTCGAGAACTTATCGATATTTTCAAACGAAAAACTCTGAACGCTGTCGAACATATCGTGGCGGAGGTTTTTAGCAAGTCCGCACGACGCCGTTGAGCAGGTTTTTCCGGCCGCCGCACCGAACGCAAGCGACAAAAGTGCGAGGACTGTCAGCATGAGTCCCGTCGAGACGAGTGTGCCGATGTCGCAGCCGTCCTGTATTGCGTTTACGAGATCCGCCACGATAAACGGAATTATGCATTCCAGCACGACCTCGAACACAATGAGAAACGGCGTTATCAGCGAGACTCTTTTGTACTCACGGATACATCCGGCAAGCTTTTTTACAATGTGCATCTTTCAACACTTCCTTTCCGTTGGTTTACGCTTCAAATCGTTTGACCGATAAACTGTTGCCCAAAGGGCAAAAAGAGCACGCTGTGAAAACCTCACTCGGAGACTTCCTTGCGTGCAACTCGTGACAGTATATCACATCTTTTGCAAATCCCGGCAAACAATTTGTAAATTATTCTGAAAATCTTTATTTCTTGCCATTTTGCACTCCTTTCGGTAAAAATACGGGACATAAAATGTTTCAAAATAGCTTTGTAACGGCAACATTTATGTGTTAGAATGATAGCGTGTGAGAACATCGGTTCTTGTACTTTCCGTAAATCGGCACGAACATCTGCATTTTGAGACAATCTGAAAGGAATATCTATGAAGCAAAGAAAGAAAAGCAACGGAATACTGCTTGCAATCATTGCAGTGCCTGTGGTGCTGTGCGTGGTTATGGCGGTTGTATTTTACACAATGTCAAACAAAAAGAACAATGACGTCCCCGACGGCAGCGATCCCAACGGGATAACAAGCGGAGACATAGGCGGAAACACCGAGGCTCCGAACACGGATGACACTCTTCCCTCTTCGCCCGACGGCACCGAAACTCCGTCCGACACAAGCTCCGACGCACCGAACGGCGAAGTTACTTCCCCCACGGGCGGAGAGCCGATACAGTCCGACGACTCACGCATTCCCGACACCCGTCCCACAACTCCCGAAGTACCGATTACCTCTCAGCCCGAGGACGGCAACTCGGACAACTCCGCAGAGATTGACGAGAGCGCATGGAACCTCATTCTCGTAAACCCGTGGAACAAGGCTCCCGAGGGATTCACGGTCGAGCTTGCAAGCTATAACGCCTCACATTCGGTTGACGCACGCATTCTTGACGATCTGCGCGCAATGATGGATGCCATGAAGTCGGATGGGCTTTCTCCGATAATATGCTCGTCGTACCGCACAAACGCAAAACAGCAGAGTCTTTTCGACAGGCAGGTACAGTCGCAGAAAGCACTCGGGCTTTCGGACGAAGAAGCGAGAAAGGAAGCGGGACGTGTGGTTGCCGTTCCCGGCACAAGCGAACACGAAACGGGACTTGCGGTGGACATAGTCGCTCTCAGCTATCAGATGCTTGACGAAAAGCAGGAGGAAACCGAGGAGCAGAAGTGGCTCATCAAAAACTGCTACGACTACGGCTTCATTCTCCGCTATCCCAACGGCAAGAGCGACATCACGGGTATCATCTACGAACCGTGGCACTACAGATACGTCGGCAAGGACATTGCGCCGAAAATCCGTGACAGCGGTCTTACCTTTGAGGAATGGCTCGACGCAAACAAATAATTAACACACAAAGCATTGCCGCTCTCATCTCGGGAGCGGTTTTTTTCTACCTTTTATTCATGTGCGTTTTGGTGTACAGGTTGCGGTACCCGCCGGGAGTGCGCTTTTCGTGGTAGCGATAGTAATTCACAAATGCGGAGGCGTCCGGGAAACCGAGTCTTTCGGCTATTTCTTTTACGTAAAGGTGAGTGTTTCCGAGAAGCTCGTTTGCCTTTGAAAGAGTAAAACGATCGATGAGCTTTTTTGCGCCTGCTCCGCAGAAATCCGACATCAACCGTGACAGATACTCGGAGTTATATCCGAAGTGTGCGGCGGTTTTTTCGACGGTAAGTCTTGCGTCGGCGTTTATTCGGATCCATTCATATACCTTCTCGGCAAGGGCGTTTCCGCTTTCTTTGTTAGATTTATCGGAAAGGTCGGCAAGAATATGCAGAAACACGGCGTTTATAAGGTCAGCGTTCGGCGACGGCATATTTTTGAGGTGCAAAAGTTCACGGAAAAGTGCGGAGTTGCCGTAATCACGGACAATCTTCGGAAGTCTCTCCCTTTCGTCCTCAGCCGCAAAAAAATGGAGCCAGTAAAACGAGGTTGGCGGAGCGCTGACACGTATTCCTTTGTGGAACACTCCCGGATAAAGTACAACGGCGTCGCCCTTTGCAAGGATGTATTCCGTAGCGTCGGAGAAATCGCTTTCGCCGCTCTTCTTCGCCTCGCACAGAGTGACATTCCCCTCGGTTACAAATATAATCTCATACGTAATCTCGCACTTTTCGGGGTGAATCCACTCTTCATCAGTCGTGAAAAGTCCCATTCCGTCAACCGTGTATTCTCTTCCGCAGTAAGTAAACATACGCATCTCCATGTCTGTTTTTTCAAATCGATATCTGTTTTTCACTATTGAAATTTCTCTTTTCATAGTGTACAATATATCTAAAGATACCTCATTAACAAAGGAGTATACGTATGAAAAATATCGATTACGGAACTGTAAACATCACCGGCGGTTTCTGGCATGAGAAAGCGGAGCTTAATCGAAAAATCACAATCGACGCAGTTTACGACCGCTTTTACGACACTGGAAGAATAACGGCGTTTGAATTCAACATGAAGGAAAGCGGAATAACGCCTCACGTTTTCTGGGACTCTGACGTTGCGAAGTGGATAGAGGGAGCAGCGATGACTCTGCGCACTCACCCCAACGCCGAGCTTGAAGCAAAGATTGAAAAGATAATCGACGGCATAGAGAAAAACAGGCGTGCCGACGGCTATTTCAA
>CAKSCN010000102.1 GCA_934444485.1 uncultured Eubacteriales bacterium
ACTGTCTATCTGACCTCTGTTGTAATCGGAGGTAACGTTACCGCAGACGTTGGTATAGAACATTATGGGGTCAACTATCTTATACGAATATTCGCCGTTGCATCTTATCGAAATTTCCGTATCGAGGTTGAGGTTGGGGTAAACGACTCTGAAAGGAACGGGAGAGGGGGTGCCGTACTTATTGCCGGTGATTTCCTTGGTATTGAAGTAGTAAACTCTCTGATCCTTTGCGGTATCGCCGCCGAAAGTGAAACGCTTGCCGACGGTCTTGAAGGAATCGATTATGCCTTTTCCGAGTCCGCCCTCAAAGATAGAGGGTTCTGTCGAGGAGTCGTACTTGAACTCGCCCGCCTCTGCGCAAAGCTCAACGACCTTGCCCTGCTCGACAATGATCATGCACTGTCCTTCGTTTACCGAAATAAGCGATCCGTTTGAAATGATATTCTCCTCGCCGTTTACGTTGGTGGAACGGGAAGAGGTTCTCTTTCTGCCCTTTCTTACGAGTACGTCCGCCGGGAGCGAATCACAGTAAAAATACTCCTTCCACTGATCTGCAAGGACTCCTCCTACAGCTCCGCCTATTGCCTTGATAAGACCCATGATAATCATCCTTTCGATTCGTAATTACGCTGAAGTGTACAATATGTACAAGCTTGCCTTTATTATACATTGTTTGCAATGATTTGTCAAGCTTTTTTTTAAGCGGAGGGCTTTTCGGCGCACATTATGCTTATATTTCATGCATCGCCGCCGTTTTTGCGGAAAGGCTCGGGGGCGAAATTTATTTTATGTCTTGACAAACACGAAATTTTCATATACAATGACATTGTTATACCACTGTTATAAATTTTTCCGCAACCGGAGGTGCAAGATGGACTACACAAAAAAGATTTTTTCACGCCGCAACCCCATAACCGACAATCCATACATAGGTTTTACAAGTTTTCAGCGCTTTTGCGGAGATCCGCTATATTCCGACTGCGTTGTAAACAGAACCGGCAATTGGATCGAAACCGAAAGCCGCGAGTGTTATCCCGTCCCGGCGGATGCACCGCAAAACGGAGACAGAGAGGGCTTTTACCCCGACTGCCGCATTGCGTACATACGCTTTCTGTGGAAAGAATTTGAACCTGCGAGAGGCGAATATAACTACGGCTTCGTAAAAGATATCCTCGACAAAGCCGAAGCGAAGGGGCAAAGCGTTATGATACGCATGATGCCGCACAGCACCCGTGCGTGCGACGACGTCCCCGACTGGCTCAAGAGCCTTATCCCCTGCCCGGAGCGTCCCGACGGTATGCGTGTCAAGGAATCGCCGAAGGACATACTCTTTCTGCGGCTGTTCGGAGAGGCGGTAAAAAAGCTCGGCAGAGCATTCGACGAAAGTCCCGTACTCACTTATGTTGATATCTCCCTCTCGGGTGCGTGGGGCGAAGGCTCCGGAATTGAGGACTATCCTGAAGATGAGTTTTACCGTCTTCTCGACATATATATCGAGAATTTTCCGCATACGGAGCTTCTCGCTCAGTTCTGCAACACAAAATTTGCGGATTATGTGAGGTCGAAGCGCACAGTCGGTTTGCGTGCCGACTGCCTCGGTAATCCTTTGCATATGACAGAGCTTTATCCGCCCAGCTTTGATGAACTTTCCGATTACTGGAAAACCGGTCACGTTTCCCTTGAGTGCGGCTGGTGGCTCGGCGAATGGGAACGCCGCAGCTGGGACTTTGAGGGCATTATCGAAAAATCTCTCGAGTGGCATATATCGAGCTTCAACGGAAAGTCGATGCCGATACCGTTTCACAGGCGTAGCCTCATGGAGTCGTGGCTCGGAAGCATGGGATATCACCTTGCGGTGACGTCCGTCGAATACCCGCCCGAGGTTAAATGCGGAGACGTATTAAAGGTCGTTTTCACGGTTGAAAACAGCGGTGTCGCTCCGCTTTACGAAAAAGTGCCGTTTACCGTAAGGCTTTCGTCGTGCGGTAAAAAAACGGATTTTGTGACAGAAGCGGACGTGCGGAAATGGCTTCCCGGGACAAACAGTTTTGTTTTTGAAGCAAAGCTCGACGAAAATACCTCTCCCGGAAAATACGACCTCTTTTTCTCTCTTTCGGGAAGCGGTTTTCTTCCGATTCGTTTTGAAAACGACCTTGAAGAAACCGACGGTTATTACAAAGCGGCAAGCTTTACCGTAGTTTAAACCGCCGCAAAATCGTCCCCTACGATTGCAAAATACACCATTGATTTGCATTTCAATATGTGATATACTTACTCTAAACTCACTTATACCGTAAGGGAGAATAATAACTCACTTATACCGTAAGGGAGAATAATACCGTAAGGGAGAGTAAAAATGGGAATACATAGCGCAAAATGGATCTGCGAAAAATCGCACTCAGAAGCTCCGATATTCCGAAAGCGCTTCACGGCAAACAAACCCGTCGGTGCCGTTATCGACATATGCGGACTCGGAATGTTTGAGCTGTACATAAACGGCAAAAGGGTGTCGGACTTTGTACATATGCCGGCGCAGTCCACCTATGAGCAGATAACCGGCAAAAAGCTCGGATATCCGCTCGACGATATATTCGAGAAAACACGCTTCTATTACTGTCGCTTTGACGTCACGGAGTATCTCTGCGGCGGCGAAAATCTTCTGTCGGTTCATCTCGGAAACGGCTTCTACAATCAGACAAAGATGACTTGGGAGGTCGATTGCGGCGTCCGTCGCCTTCGCCTTGCGTTCTCGCTGACGCTCACCTATTCCGACGGAAGCACCTGCGAAATACAGAGCGACGAGAGCGTCCTTTCGGGAAAAAGCTATATCACGGAAAACAATATGTATTACGGCGAAGTACACGATTTGTCGGAGTATACGGACATTCACAGTCCCTCATTCGACGACTCGGCTTTTGAAAATTCGGAGTACATCGCCGCCCCCGACGGTGAGCTTACGCTGTACGACTACCCGTATGACCGCGTTGTCCGCAGAATCGTTCCGAAGCTTCTCGACGTGTATGACGGCAAATACGTGTACGACATCGGAGAAAACATCTCGGGTCGTCTTTCTTTCGACACGTCTTATAACGGCAAGGTGACGGTCGCTTTTTCGGAAGAGCTGAATCATGACATGACCCTCAACACGGACTCGATAATGATACCCGAAGTTTTCACCGCAATCGGCGACGGCAAGCCGCACAAGGACGTAAAGCCGCTGTTTTCATGGGTGTCCGGAAGGTATTTCACGGTTGAGGGCGAGATAGAAAATCCCGTGTACGAGGTAATTTACACCGACCTTGAAACAGTGTCCGACTTCGTCTGCGAAAACGAAACTGTGAACCATCTTCTTGATGCCTACCGCCGCACTCAGCTTTCCAACACTCACGGCTGTGTGCCTTCCGACTGTCCGCACAGAGAGCGCAGAGGCTACACCGGCGACGGTCAGATAACCTGCGAGACGGTTATGCACGTATTCGGCGCAAAGAGAATGTACGACAAGTGGCTTCGTGACATAGCCGACTGCCGCAACGTAAAGAACGGTCACATTCAGCACACCGCACCTTTCTACGGCGGCGGTGGAGGTCCCGGAGGCTGGGGCGGCGCAATTGTCGTTGTTCCCTATATGTATTACAAAATGTACGGCGATCCGTCGGCTGTCAGGAATTATCTGTATGCGATAAAGCACTACCTCGAATACATGGAAAGCCACTGTGAGGGAATGCTCGTCACGCACGAGGAAAAGGGCGGCTGGTGTCTCGGCGACTGGTGCTTCAAGGGCTGTTGTACGGAAAAGGACGTCTTTCCGCTGACTTCCGAGTACGTGAACACTTGCTACCTTGCGAAATTCTACGATATGATGCTTGAGCTTGACGAAAGGCTTTCTCTCGGTCTCGACTGCGAGGAGTATTCGCACCTTGCAAAGAGCCACAAAAAAGCGATAAAAGACAGGTACTTCGACGATAATACCGGCGACTTCTGCGGTAACTTCTGCGGTGCGAATGCATTTGCGGTCGATATAGGCATCGGCGACGAGCGCACCTTCGAGAACCTTTGCCGCAAATACGACGCTCTCGGCGGCTTCGACACCGGCATATTCGCCACCGAAATACTCGTCCGCATACTCGGCGAAAGAGGACGCAGCGACCTTGTCTTCAAGCTTCTCTCCTCGAGAATGCAGAACGCCTCCTTCGGCGGAATGCTTGACAGAGGCGCAACGACGATTTGGGAGCGTTGGGACACAAAAGCGTCGCACAATCATCCGATGTTCGGCGGCTGTATAAAGGCACTCTGGACAAGCTTTCTCGGCATAACGCCTCTTGAACCCGGTTACGGCAAAGTGAAAATTGCGCCGTGTGACATACCTGGTCTCGGAAGCTTCGGCGGTCATCTCACAACTTTGCACGGAAAAATCGCCGTAAATCTCGAAAGAGTCTGCGGAAACATTCGCATAACGGTCGATGTTCCCGACGGCGTGGAAGCGCACTTCTCGTTTGCGGACACCGAGTGTCCCCTCGCTCACGGCAAGACGACCTTTGTGTTCTGAAAGCAAAAGTTTATCTTTTCAACAAAATGCACTTGACAAAGCTTTTCCGTTCTGTTAAAATAACGCCGTGACTTTCGCAAATGCAAAAACGGAGTGGTGAAAATGAATATTGATTTTGAGAGTTTTGATATAACATTCGACGGCGCAAAGCCGTATACGGCAAAGACGGCGAACGGTAAGACCGCATTTGCGTCGGAAAATACCGACGGTGCTCTCACCGTTTCGGTATACACCGATTTCAGCGAGAAACCCCTTGTTCTTCGTGCAAAAAACGTGCGCGGCAACACGGCTCTGCGCGTTCGTCCCTACAGACTTGAGCTGTGGGCGGACGGCGTTCTTCATGACGAGGAATGGCAGTACGGAAAGCTTCTGCTTCTCAATTCGGAGTGGAACACAGCTCCCGAAGTGACGGAGTTTTTCGAGGACTCCTCTCCCCTTCCGACCGTACTCGGCACATTCAAAAACGCAGAGGGCTGGCGTCCCGAAGAAAACGTATTCGTCGGCGACTGTATGCCGTACTCGGACAGCAAGCGTTTTCACGTGATATATCTCAAGGACAGACATCATCACGGCAGCAAATGGGGACGCGGCGCACATCAGTGGTCGCACATTTCGACGGACGACTTCGTAACGTGGCAGATTCACCCGAACGTCGTTGAGATTGACGACCCGTCAGAGGGATCAATATGCACCGGCTCGCACATAGAGTGCGACGGAAAGCACTACCTTTATTACACAGTGCGCACCTGCGACGGTTCTCCTGCGGCGATACGCAGAAGCATTTCCGACGACGGCTATCACTACGTCAAGGACAGAGAGTTCGGCTTTACCCTAAGGTTGTATTGTCCGATGACGGACTTTATCATATGATTCTCACCTCCACTCTTATCTCCGAGGGAAAAGGGTGTCTTGTTCATCTGACGTCTCCCGACGCCGAAAACTGGACGGAGACCGATGAGCCGATATACGTTTCTCCCGACGGCGACGAGCCCGAGTGTCCCGATTACTTCAGATTCGGCGGCACGTACTACCTTGTTTTCAGTCACCACACAAGGGCGCAGTATATGTACTCCGACCGCCCGTTTACCGACTGGAAGGTGCCGGAGAAATCAAATATTCCGTGCGAGAGCGTACCGAAGGCGGCAATATGGAATGGGAAGATAGTATTCGTCGGCTTCAGGTGCCTCGGCGGCTACGGCGGCACAATGACGTTCCTTGAGGTCAAGCCCGAGGGCAAAGAGCTGTTCTGAACATCAAAATGCAAAAAGGAGAGGTGAAGTGCCTCTCCCTTCTTTTTACTCTGCGGCTTTTCCGTCGAAGTCGTGCCAGAAATCGGTCATTGCCTTTTCGTATTCTTTGCGGTTTACATATGCACTCATTGCGTGATCCGCCCCCGGAACGACGAGAAGCCTTTTCGGCGACGCACACGCCTTGTAGTTTTCGTAGGTCATCTCGACAGGCACAAAGCGGTCGTCGGTGCCGTGAATGAAAAGTACGGGGATTTTCGTGCGGCGCAGTGCATCGGAGGCGGAGTATTCACCCGAACCCATTCTTATCTTTTTTCGGCACAGTGCATCCGCTATCATGCCCCTGACACGGTAGGAAATATGGAGGTTGTTTCTTGCGACGTGCTCCCATATCGCTTTCGGAGACGTAAAGCCGCAGTCCGCCATTATTCCGCACAGATTTTCCGGCATTTCGAGGTCGGACGCCATAAGCACAGTTGCCGCTCCCATCGATATCCCGGCAAGGTAAATCGGCATATCCTTTCCGAAGCGTTCGTTTGCCCACTCCGTCCACGACACGCAGTCGAAGCGTTCGGTAAGTCCGAAGCCCATATGCTCTCCCCCGCTGCCGTTCTGCCCTCTCTGCTCAGCGTACAGCACCGAACAGCCCGACGAATGCCAGAAATCGGCTATCATTCCGTAGTCGTAGTGCCACGACGAACGCCAGCCGTGAAAGGCGATTATCACCCTTTTCGGATTGTCGCAGGGATAAAAATGCCCGGCGAGCTTCGTGCCGTCGGCGGCGCATATGCAAACCTCCTCGAGTGAAAGTCCTTTCAGTCTGTCCGAAGCTTCGGCGCAGTCGAGACCGAATTTTTCGTCTTTGACGCTCCCCGACACTCTCAGGTTCACCCTCTTCATTATTCCGGGTAGCTTTCTGTCAAGCGCCGTCTGCACGAGAAGTTTTGACGTTATATATGCCGCCGCGGACATAACTGCGGCCGCCGTCACAGCCACCGCACCGACCGCCGACACCGTTTTCGACACCGATGTATTCATACTGTGTCACCGTTCCTTTAAAAATATTCTTCCTGTATCGATTATTCCCGAAACAGCCGGTGTTATTCGCTTGACAAAAAGGTCGGCGGCTGATATAATTTCCCTGACGAAAAAGATTTGACAACAACAAAAAAGGACGTGAATTTATGAAACCGAAAACCCAAATACAAAAGGAGCTTTTCGCTCTTGCCGACAGCGGCTACCGTGATTTTCATTCAAAGCTCATTCCGAACATAGAGTACGAGCGTATTATCGGCGTGCGCACACCGGCACTGCGCAAATATGCGGCGTCTTTGAACGGCACTCCCGAAGCGGAGGCTTTTCTCGGCGAACTGCCGCACGCATTCTACGAAGAGAACAACCTGCACGCATTCCTCATTGAAAAAGTGCGTGATTTCGACAAAGCGTTGGTGCTGACAGAGCGTTTTCTGCCGTACATCGACAACTGGGCGACCTGCGACTGCTTTGCGCCGAAGGTGTTTGCAAAGAATCTTCCGTTCATGCGCCGTAAAGCGACAGAGTGGATATCCTCCGGTGAAACGTACACCGTAAGGTACGGAGTAGGCGTGCTTATGCGGTACTTTCTCGACGGAGACATCAAAACGGCGACTGATGCTCTTGAAGAGGTTGCGGCGATAAAGAGCGAGGAATACTACGTAAACATGATGTGTGCGTGGTTCTTTGCAACGGCGCTTGCGAAAAAATATGAGCTTGCGCTTCCGTATTTTGAGAACCGCCGGCTTTTAAAGGACGTACACAACAAAGCGATACGCAAGGCTGTGGAGAGCTTCCGTGTCACCGACGACGCAAAGGCGCACCTGCGCACTCTCACCTTGAAATGATTCGCAGCCGAGGCCTTTTTTGCGTGTTTTGTACAAAAAACTGATTGTTTTGTCCTTGACTTTATTCAAACAGCATGGTAAAATAAACTTAAGTTGATGTACAGTTCACACAAAGAAAGGAAGCAATCATGAAAAAGCACACTCTTTCCCGCACACTCGCATTTATTGTGACGCTCGTCATGATAATCTCATCGATGTCTGTCGGCATATTCGCCACAGATGAAGAACTTTCCGACGTTCTGTCGGTTGACTACGCAAGCGTTCAGCAGGGCTGCGTTGACAAAAAAGTCTCCTGCACCATTGAAAAAACAGAAATCGACGGCAAAAGCGTCGCTGCGATAAAGCCCATGACAGAGGACGCTGCGGCAACCGTCGTAACCATTGACGGCTACGGCTTCAACTCAAAGCTTACGGTCGATATACGTGAGTACAAATTCGCTTCGATCGAGTACAAGTACGTTTCGGAAAGACCGGTCGAGAACAAGATGATTCTCCGCGTTATGAAAAACGGAAACATACTTAAAGCGTCCACGGAAGTACCGGCAACGGCAAATATCAAAGCCGGTGACTGGAACGTGGCATACTTCCCCATAGGCGGTGCAATTGCCGCACAAATCGCAGAAGACGGCGACGGTATTCTCCGTCAGATTCATTTCTCCCCCTTCGGAAAATCCGACGTAACCATTATGAGCAAGGACGACGTTATCTATCTCGGCAAGCTCTCTTTCTACAAAACAAACCCCGATCCCAACGCCAAAGTTACTGTCGAATTTGCAAAGGGCAACCCGGACGCCAAGGGCACAGCTCCCGAAAAGGTTGAGATGAAGCCGGGCGAAAGCATAACGCTTCCCGAATGTCCTTTCACTCTCAAAAACGGCACGTTCCTCGGCTGGAAAGCTGCCGGTTCCGACACGGTTTACAAGCCCGGCGAGGTTATCACGCCCGAAACCGACACTCTTCTCAGTGCCTCATGGAAAGTCGAAGAAGAGAAAAAAGACCTTGTCGCTCTCGTTTTCGCAAGCTATCAGTCGGGACCCGTTGACAAAACTCCGGCAGTCAAGGTTGAGAATATTGATGACGAGAACAGCAAAATCGTAAAGATAATGCCTCAGCACGCCGAAGAGAAGATACATTGACATCTCGCGCATTTTGTCGCGGGTGTAGATTATCTGACCGCCGCCCGCAAAGTCGGGTGCCTTTATTATGTCCATCAGCTTTTCGGTGTCGGTGCGCGGATTCCGCAGCAGCGCTATCGTTCCGTCGCAGATCTCATTGAGATTGAAGGAGCATATATT
>CAKSCN010000103.1 GCA_934444485.1 uncultured Eubacteriales bacterium
GAAAAGGTATATGTCCTGCTGTACGATGCCTATGTTCTTTCTGAGTGACTCCGCCGTAACCGAATGTATCTCTTTGCCGTCAATGAGAATTTCTCCTGAGCCGAGGTCGTAAAAACGGGGGATCAGGTGACATATTGTCGTCTTTCCGCCGCCTGAGGGACCTACAAGTGCAAATGTCTTGCCGACTCCGATATCGAGAGAAACGTTCTTGAGAACATCCGTACCTTCGCCGTATCCGTATGTGACGTTGCGAAGCTCAATGTGTCCTTTTACTTTGCCCATATCGACAGCGTCGGAAGCATCCTTTTCAGGCTCTGCGTCCATTATCTCAATAAAGCGTTTGAATCCGGTAACTCCGTCCTGAAATTGCTCCATAAAGTCGATAAGCGTCATAACGGGCGTGATGAAAAGGTTTACGGAAACAACGAATGCCGAGTAGTCTGCAAAGTTTATGACACCGTTGTACATGAAAAGTCCGCCCGCAATGAGAATTACAACGTTGAAAATGTCGGTTATAAAGACTGTTGCGGAGTGGAACTGTCCCATTGCCTTGTAAGCACTGCACCGTGCCTTTACGAACTTGCCGTTGCCGACTTCAAATTTTTCTTCTTCTTTGGCGGAGTTTGTAAACGCTTTTGTCACTCTTATGCCCGAAATACTGCTTTCGAGAGCGGCGTTTATGTGGCTCACCGACTCTCTGCTCGCCATGAAAGCGTCGGTCATCTTCTTGTTGAGCTTCGCCGTGACGAATACAAGAAACGGCACGCAGGCGAATATCATAAGAGAAAGCGTAAGATTGATTGACGAGAGATACCAAAACGAAACGGCAATTGTTATCGTGGAAATCAGAAGATTCTCCGGACCGTGATGCGCAAGCTCGCTTACGTCCATGAGGTCGTTCGTCATTCGTGACATTATCTTGCCGGTTTCGTGATTGTCGTAGAATGAGTAGGGGAGCTTCTCGAGATGCTCAAACATATCACGCCTCATCTGCGCCTGCATATTCACGCCCATCACGTGACCGTAGTACTGGATGAAGTAGTTTAACCCCATGCGCACGAGATAAAGCGCAAGCAGTCCTATTCCGGCGATAACAATCATGCGGTAATTTTTGTTCGGAATAAGGTCGTTGAGCATTTCACGCGTTACAATCGGGTAAACAATTCCGATAAGCGACACAAAAAGCGACGCTGTCATATCGAGACAGAAAATAAGCTTGTGCGGTTTATAGTACGAAATGAATCTCTTTAACATTGAGTCTGCTCCTTGGTTAACGTAGAATATCAGTGGTAGTGAGAAGTTTACCATAATAAAGAAGCATTGTCAAGGTCGCACTATAAATGTTTTAATTACGTTCAAATTTTAAAGAATATGTCTGTGAGTATAACCGATACGGCAACGCAGAAAGCGAGAGCCGCAAAGGATACGAACAGAGCATGACGGGTTCTCTTTACGCCGACGCTTCCGAAGTAAACGGCGAGAGTATAGATTATAGTATCGGAAGCACCCATAATTATCGAGGCGCATCTTCCGGCGTAGGAGTCCGGACCGACATCGGAGAGAAGCTTTTGCATCATTGCAGTTGTTCCGCTGCCGGATATCGGACGCATTATAACGACCGGCAGTACCTCTTTCGGTATATGCAACACTTTCGCCGCCGGTTCGAGAAAAGAGCATACGATGTCAAGTGCGCCGCTTGCGGAAAACATATGCACGGCAACAATCAGCAGAATAAGCGTGGGCAGCAGACGCACACATGAGGAAAATCCGCTCCGTGCGCCCGAAATAAACGCTCCTGCGGCGTCTTTTTTTGCAATCATTATAATTCCGGCGACCAATACGAAAAGCGGCAGTGACAGCTCTCCGACAAGCTTTATCGCAAAGCCGCTCATTTGAATATTTTTGCACTCTGTCTGCACATTATTGCGGAGAATACCGTCGTTGCGGCAGAGCATATCCAGATGGGAATGATTATCTCGTGAGGAGCGGCAGAACCCGACGCCATCCTGAGAGCTATGAGGTTTGCCGGCATAAGCTGTATCGGCACAGTGTTAAGCACCGCAAACATGACCATATCGTCGCTTGCCGTTTCGGATGAAGCACCGTCCGAGGCTTTCAGCGCTTCCATCGCACGCAGACCAAAGGGGAGAGCGGCGTTTCCGAGACCGAGAAGATTTGCGCCGAATGCCGCAGATATTTCGTCAATTGCAATATGCTTTGCCGACGCTTTCGGATAGAGCACCGCAAACAGCGGTTTCAGAAGCCACGCAAGAAAGGACGTGAACCCTGCAAGGTCGAGTACTTTGGCAATACCCGTCCACAGACACATCGCTCCCAAAAGAGTCAGTGTGAGCTCGACAGCCGCCGAAGCACCCTCGAGCGCAGCATTGCAAAGCTCCGCCGTGCGTCCCGTTATCACCGCACATACGAGTGAAAATATATTCATATAGCCGAATATTTTTCCAAGCATAAAGAATGCACCTCTTTAACGAAAAATTTAGTCATTTTTGTCTATTCAAATTATAATTTGATATGCTGTTTGGTAAAAAAATACTATTGACAAAATCCGACAACTGTGATATAATTAGGACAATAATTGGCAGCACAGCCAAAACAGTAAAGGTGGCGTCTATTATATAATGAAAACCAGTGCTTATACCAGAGAAATTGATAAACTCGGAAGAATTGTTATTCCCAAGTCTATCAGAAAGAATTTGGGAATAGGTGATTACGATCCGCTCGAGGTTATTTCCGAAGGCGACAAGATCATAATCAAGAAGCACGTTGACGGATGCACGTTTTGCGGATCTAACGATAATGTTGTGGCATTTGAGGATAAGTGGATATGCAAATCCTGCATAGAGAAGCTCGTCAGCAATTACCTCGGCTAAACGTAAAAATATGTCCCGGCACGTTAGATTATATTCGTGTCGGGATATATAAATGCAAGCGACTCGCTATTATTGCAGTGAGCCGCTTATACTTTTATCTTTTTTTATGCAGCGTTCTTACGCTTCCGTGTCGGTGTTCGTGCTTACGTATTCCGTGTATCCTTCGGGAATTTCAAATATTCCTTCGGGAAGCTCTGAGGTAAGCGTCTTAACTTCAATTACGGTTTCGGTCTCGGCATCCGTGAAAATGATGTACTTAAGGTTTCCGTCGGAATCGAAGAGATACTTTGACACTGAATCCGAGGAACCGTTTTCATCCTCAAAGGTCTCGGAGTCATACTCAACACCGTTAAGCGTCATCTTTTCGGAGGCGAGAGAAGCGTCCTTCTTGTAAACGTCGCCGAGCTTTATGCGCTTTACAACGGAGGTGAGCGTCTCAAGAGCTTCGGCCACTCCCTCAACATACTGCTTTGATGAATTGTCTATGGTGTACTGCGTTTCGGGGGTGAGCAGGAGCGTGAAGTCCATGGAGGGCTTCTCCGTGGTGAATCTGAAATACGAATTGTTTTCGTCTATCGCATATTCGCAATACATACTCGACTCGTTTCCGTTTTCGTCCTTGCCGAGTCCTATGTTGAGCGCCATAAAATAGTCGCCGTCGAGAATTTCCTCAGCTTTGGCCGTTTTCGTGTCGGCAAGATCCGGGTTTATTACCTCTGGTACAACCTCGGGGACATCCGCATCGGTATTTCCGTTTTCTGTGTCATCCGGAACAATATCCGCATCGTCCTTTGCATCGCCGTTTGCATCCTTGTTTTCAGTATCTCCGTTTGCGTCAACGCCGACGGTATTGTCAATGTCATTGGGAGTTTCGTTTTCGTTCTTCTTGCTGATAAGTCCGCAGGAGGTTGCTCCGAGGCAGAGTGCGGCTGTGAGAAACAGTGCGCATATTTTTTTATTCATTTTGTCATTCTCCTTTACCGGCTGAGCATTATATGGTAAGTTTTACGCACAGCACTTTACATGATTATACACCGTGCGGAGCATTTTGTCAAGGTATAATTCTTGATTTAAGATAATATTATCATTTTGTTTTACATTTATATAATATCGGTTAACCGTAAATTGTTTTTGCGTTGATATATAAAGTAAACCACCTCGGCACGGAAGCACCGGGGTGGCGAATTGTTTGCTGCTTATTTCTTGACAATAAGAGTTACGGGGATAAATACCGAAGTGGGGCGGTCGGTGATATGTATCTCTATCGGGAATCTGTAAATGCCCTCGGTGAGATTGTGGGGGATAAGCGTGACCGATGTTTCGGAGGAAAGACCGCTCGAAAGAGGACGGACATTCATGAGAAACATCGAGTTTCTTGCCGGAAGAACCTCCCAATCGTTCGGTGCGTAAACCGTGACATTTGCCCAGAACTGACGATCCGCAAAAGTTTCGGCGCTTATGCGAAGCTCCTTTTCTTCGCCCTCGTGAATTTCAATGCTTCCGCAGTAGTCGAGAAACGCATCGAATACGGGACTCTGAACCTTGACAGACCACGGCTGACGTCTCTTAAGCTCGTCTTTGAAATCAAACTTGAAAGGCTTTCCGAAGTTGTAGCTGTAGGGCTTGTTAAAGAGCTTGTCATCGTATGCGACTATTTCCGCCGTACCGTCATCGCTTACGACAAAGTCCTTGCCGAGGAAGGTCGGAGCAAGTCTTGCAACTCTGTCGCAAAGCTCGGTTACGGTCCTGCAAACCTCGAGTCTGAATGCGGTAAGGTCGAGAGAAAGCGTCTTGATTTCTTCGCCTATCGGCTTTATCCACTCTTCGGGAATTGCCGCAGTGCCTCCGATTATACCGAATATCGAGCCGAGTGTTGCGCAGGTGCAGTCGGCATCCTCGCCGCAGGAAGCGGCAATGCAGAGAGACTTTCCGAAGTCACCCTCGCCGTAGTACCAACCGATCATTGCGATACCGATGTTTGCGGGAGCGTCAAAACCAACTCTGCCTACAGGTCCTCTTTCGGTTTCGTCCTTTGAGAGATCTATGGTAGCAAATGACGACGGATAAGCGTTGAGTACCTTTATTCTTGCCTCTTTCCACGTAAGTCCCTCATCATAGCATTTCTTTACGAGCTTAACCGCACCTGCAACCGCACTGTCCTCGGGGATGTACGAAAAAGCGATGTCTATAAGCTTCTCTCTGTCCTTTTCCACGAAAGCCGCAGCTTCGAGAGCGGCTGTGAAGATTTCGCCGTAAACACCCTCGTTGCAGTGGTCTACTATTGCGTCCTCGAGCGCATACTTCACGGCAATTTCGGGATGACCGGGAGCAAGACAAGCCCAAATTTCGCTTCTTATGAAGCATCCGCAGGAGTCGCCGTTGGGGTTGTTGTACCAACCGGAAAGAGGGGGCATGAGTCCGAGTCTCATGTTGCACTTTGCCATGCCGTACTCAGACCAGTGTGCAACAATTCTGTTCATCCAGAACTCGCCGAGAATCGAGGAATCGAGCTTTGTGCCGTATCTTTCGGCAACGCAGAGGAATACAAGCTGAAGGTCGAGGTCGTCGTTCGGCAGAGCACCCTGAGAAAGATCGTGAGTGTATCCCTTTACGTCGAATACGCCTCTTTTTCCTTCAAACGGAGTGCCGAGAGTACCGCCTATGTTCTTTCCGAGAAAGCAGGCTCTTACTTTGTCCTTGTAGTCTTTAAAACCGAGTTTCATAAAAAGTACCTCCGTATACGTTTATCTGTGGTATGTCACAATTATAAACGAAACGGAGGTGAAAGTAAATAGGGTTTCAATACATTTGCAGTAGGTTATTTGTACATTGCGACGTTATTTTGCTGCTTTGCCTATAGTCTCGACCTTAAGAAGGTTTGTTGTTCCTTCAACGTTGAGCGGCATACCGGCGGTAATTACAACTCTGTCACCCTCATTCAAGAGTCCGGTGAACATTGCACAGTCAACCGCATGACGGAAAAGCTTCTCTTCGTCGGTCTGGTTCTTTGCGAGAACAGGGTAGACGCCCCAGGAGAGAGCAAGCTGGTTAAACGTCTTTTCCGACGGTGTTGCGGCAACAATGTTCTCAACGGGTCTGAATTTTGAAACTCTTCTTGCCGTGTAGCCGGACTTTGTAACGGCGATGATTGCGCTTGCGTCAACGTCTCTTGCGGTTGTGCAGGCGGCGTCGCAGATGGCGTTGGTTATGTCCGCAATATCGTTGTCGCACTTGAGACCTCTGTAGGCATCCATCTCAAAAGCGTCCTTTTCAGCCTGCCTTGCGATCTTCGCCATTGCCTTGACAACAGTTACGGGATGGTCACCGGCGGCGGTTTCACCCGAGAGCATTATGGCGGACGTGCCGTCGAATACTGCGTTCGCAACGTCGGATATTTCGGCTCTCGTGGGGTGATTGTTGTGAATCATCGATTCCATCATCTGGGTTGCGGTGATTGCCATTTTTCCGGCACGGTAGATTTTTCTTATGGCTTTCTTCTGTATTCCGGGCAGTCTTTCATACTCTATTTCAACGCCCATGTCGCCTCTTGCAATCATAATTCCGTCCGACTGCTCGAGTATCTCGTCAAAGTTTTCTACGCCCTCGATGTTCTCTATCTTGGAGATTATCTTGATGTTGTGTCCGCCGTGGTAGTCGATAAATCTGCGGAGGGAAACAACGTCCTCTTTTCTTCTGACAAACGACGCCGCAACGAAATCCACATCGTTCTCAACGCCGAAAACAAGGTCAGCCTCGTCCTTTTCGCTGAGATACTTCATGTCCATGCGCACATTCGGAACATTTATGCCCTGGTTGTTCTTTATAACGCCGCCGAAAAGAACCGTGCAGTTGATGTCGGTGTCAGTACATGAATCGACGCAGAGCGTTATGTTTCCGTCGTCAATGAGGATTTTCTGACCTTCGGTGAGCTGACCGGGAAGGTCGGGGTAGGTTATCGAAACCTTGTCCTTCGTACCCTCAACGTCTTTTGTAGTAAGAACGAATTTCGCACCCGTTTCAAGCGTTTCGGAACCGTTCCTGAACTGCTTTACACGTATCTCAGGACCCTTGGTGTCAAGCATTATTGCCAAAGGTGCTTTAAGCTCGTTTCTCACCTTTTTTATTCTTTCGATTATCTCTTTGTGGTATTCATGTGTGCCGTGGGAAAAATTCAGCCTTGCGACATTCATTCCGGCTTTCACCATTTCGGCTATTGTCTTTTCGTCGCTTGAGGCGGGACCCAAAGTGCAGATGATTTTTGTTTTGCGCATTTGTTTGCATCCTTTCAAAAGTCGCACGGCAGATTACGCCGTTGTTTCGTCCGACATCCTGTAGCCTACGCCGACTTCGGTAAATATATACTTCGGCTCTGCAGGATTTTCTTCTATCTTACGTCTTATGTTTGCCATATTGACACGCAGTATTCTGTTGTCGCCCGATGTTACAGGTCCCCATATTTCTCTCATGAGAAAATCATATGTTACGACACGTCCGGCATACTTTGCGAGAAGCGCCACTATCTTGAACTCGTTTAGTGTGAGCTTAACATCTCTGTCACGCACCGTTATTCTGTGCTTGCCGTAGTCTATCGTAAAATCGCCAGAACGGAAAATGCCGCTCAGCGCAACACCGTCGCTTGCACTGTCAAGACGTGTGTGCCTAATTGCAGCTCTTATGCGTGCCATAAGCTCCGACGTGCCGAACGGCTTCACAATGTAGTCGTCAGCACCCAGATCGAGTGCGTTTACCTTGTCGCTTTCCTGCGAGCGTGCGGAAACAACGATTATCGGAACACGTGAGCGCTCCCTTATTCTCTCGATTACCTTTGCTCCGTCCTCATCGGGAAGACCCAAATCGAGAATTACAAGCTCCGGAAAGTACGAACCGAACATCGCCATTCCCTCGGCGGCTGTCTTTGCCGTTATTGTTTCGTAGCCGTTTGCGGTGAGAACCGTGGCAATAAACCTCGATATACCGATGTCGTCTTCTATTATCAACACTTTGTCTTTAAGTGTCATGAATTATTCCTCCAATGGAAGCATGAACATAAATTCAGCGCCTCCGCTTTCTACATTTGCCGATTTCATGGTTCCGCCGTGAGCGCGAATAACGCTTATGCACATCGACAATCCCATGCCGAGATTGCGCTTTGTGTCCGCACGTTCGCCCGTGTCGAAGCCCTGACAGGAATTCTCGAGATCGTCAAGCTTTCCGCTCTTGATTCCAAGCCCGTTGTCACGCACCGAAAACAGCGCCATGTCGTCCTCTTTTTTCACCTCAACGACAATTTCCGAGGTGGTAACACCGTGGTTTACGGCATTTTCGAGAAGGTTTATTATTACCTGCTCGATGAGTACCGCATCCATCGGAACAAACAGCGGCTCTTTCGGCATAAGAACCGTTACCTCAGTTTTAGTGCCGTACTTTTTAAAGCGTGAAACCGCCTCCGAGACAACCTCTTCAACAATTTCTTCACGCTTCTCTATGTGCGCCGTGTCGTCGATTTTCGTAACCGAAAGAATGTTTTCAACGAGCCGCACAAGATTCTTGCACTCCTCGGAAATGCCCGTGAGAAGCTCCTTGCTCTTTTCGCTGTCCAGCTTCTCTCCGTTTTCCAGAATAGCGCTCGCAGCACCGCCGATTGAGGTGAGCGGCGTTCGTATGTCGTGAGAAAGCGCGCGGAGCAAATCCGCACGTATCCTGTCCTTTTCGTTCTCGAGCCGTATGCTTTCCTGTATCTTTACACGTGACGTCAGCGCACTTACAATCAGGGAAACGGCAAGCATTGTGACAAACGTAAGAGGGTAGCCGGCAAGAGTAAAGTTCAGTTCAAAGTACGGATATGTAAAAACGTAGTTTACGCCGACAACCGCAATAAGCGATACAAGAACGCCGCACATATAACCGGCAGTAAGCCTTGAAACGATAAGCACGGAGAGAACGAAAA
>CAKSCN010000104.1 GCA_934444485.1 uncultured Eubacteriales bacterium
TCCCAATACAGTCGGCAATCTTCAGCCTACAGGCACGGCATATAACGGTGTTCATGACGGCGTTGACATGACAATTTGCAGCGGCGAATACGGTCTCACGTTCGGTACGGAGCTTGGCGCTCCCCGTGTCAACGGCGACATCAACTGGACGATAAACGGCGGCAGTATCGCAAAGGGTTCGTTCTATCTCGGCTCGTACAGCAGTGAGCCTCAGAGTGCGACAAACGACGGTGCTATAAAAGGAGACATAAACCTCACGGTAAACGGCGGCACGATAAGTCAGCCAATTATCACGAACAGTGCCTATGCTCCCATTGACGGCGACGTAAACGTTGTAATAAACGGCGGTTTGATTTCCGGCTCGATAAACCTCGGTGCAGAGAAATCCTCCTCTGTTACAAAGACCTTCGGCGACACCGAATACACCTACAATCCCGGTATCGAGGGCAATGTTAACGTCGAAATCAACGGAGGAAATATCTCCGGCAGAATCAGCACCAAGAACAGAATCGGCGGCGTAAAGGTTCTCGTTGCCAATAACGGCATTCACCCTCCCGTTTCCGAAAACACCTTCGACTGGTGCGTTTACAGTCAGCCGAACGGAACGGTAAAGGCGATAATCGGAGAGAACAAGGAGGTCAAGTTCTCTATCACTCCCAAGAGTGCGGCTCTCCCGATTATCATAGACGGTGAAGAAGTCGAAAAGACCTCCGACGGTCTCTACACTCTCGCAAAGGGTGCGCACGCTGTAAGCTTTGACAAGAGTCAGGCACTCTCTGCGGCGTTCTACGTAACGCCTCCCACGTACGGCATCAAGCCTATAACGGAGATCGTAAAACCCGGCGGTGCGAACAATTTCGGCGAGGTCGGCAACTGCACGGCAAGCGGCATTAAGTGGACACCGTCCGACGCAACCTTTAAGTACGACACGGAGTACACCGCCGAAATCGTGCTTTCGTCCGAGTCCGAGGGACTTACCTTTACGGCAGAGAACATTGAGAGCAGCATAAACATCAACAGTAAAAACTCCGGCAACACCTACTCGAGATTTACCGCAGAGCTTAACGAGGATGCGGACAAGGTCACGGTGAAGATTTACTTCGACGCTATCCCCACTCCCACCCCCGAGAACACTAAGCAGACAATCTCCGGAAAGTTCACGACTCTCAGAAGCGGCACAAGCCTGCATGAAACGACAGTCACTCTCGAAAACGCTGACGGCGTTGTAAACACTCTCACCGCAACGGAAAGCGGCACATCGGGAAGCTACAAATTCGTAGAAGTACCGATAGGCACGTACAAAATAACAATAAGCAAGTCGGGATACCTTGATCACGTGTACGATAACATTCACGTCACTCCCGGCAGAAACATTGAGCTTGACACAGGCAAACTCATTCCCGGCGACGTAAATGCAGACGGAAAGATCGACATTGCCGACATAGCGGCGTACATTGCGGTATTTGCAAAAAAGGCGGCGCAGGAAACAATAACTGCGGCAGACATATTTGAAGACGCCGTTCCCACGATAGAAGATGTTTCTCTCGTAAAAGCGGAACACGGCAAGTCAACCGCACTCAACTCGACTCTCGATGAAAACTCGCGCACCATGGCGTTTGCCAACACCCGTTACAAGCTCGAGGTCGAGAAAAAACTCAATATCGGCTTTATAGGCGGCTCGATAACCGCAAACGGCGGAAACAAGTTCTACGGCTACGACGAGCAGGTATACGACAAGATGTGCCGTGAATTCCCCGACGCCGAGATAAACTACGTTCAGGCAGGCATCGGAAACACCGGTTCAAACTTCGGTATATTCAGACTCGAGAGTCAGCTCATGAGAAAGACCTCAAATATGCCCGACCTTGTGTTCCTCGAATACGCCGTAAACGACTTTAACACCTTCGGCACGGCACACATTGAAATGCTCATGGAGAGCCTTATACTCAACGTTTACCGCATAAATCCGAATGCCGATATTGCGATAATCCTCACCGCCCTCAACGGCTACGACAACCCGAGAGCGGCACACATAAAGGTTGCGGAGCATTATGGCATACCGGTAATCGATGTCGGTCGTCCCTCGGGCAGACTCAACGCCGCTGTAGGCGACTGCAAGATAACAACGAACGACAACCTCCACCCCAACACCCCCGGATATGAGCTTTACTGCAAGATTATCACCGACCGTCTTCTCCCCTATCTCCACGGCGAGGAAGGATATGCGGAGAACTCCGAATTAAAGCTTGAAGCAAGAACTCTCCCCTCACGTCTTGCAGAAAACTGCATAACAAACCCGAAGTTCATCTCTCCGGCTGACAGCAGTGTTATAAAGACAGGCACGTGGGCAACGACCTCCGTATCCGAAACTAACACTCTCAGCGGCTGCTGTGTAGAGTCTGCGACAAAGGGCGACACAATGACCTTCACCTACAACGGCTCAAGCTTCGGCTTTATCTTCCGCAAGGGAACGAACATTGGCGTCATGGAGTATCAGATAGACGGCGGCGAATGGAAGCTCTTCAACGCAAACCACCATCAGCAGGGCTACACTCACTATCAGACCTACTACATTGAGGACAATCTCCCCACCGGCGAGCATACCGTGACGGTACGTGTTCCCGGATACAAGTACAACGGTCAGTCCCACCCCATCGCCTCCGAGCTTACTGCGTCCGACACAGACATAAACGTCGGAATTGCGGCTCTGCTCTACAATGCGGCGGACAGAGCGGCAAGGCAAAAACATAATGTAAATGTGCCTCCGGCGTGAAGAGCGTCGGAGGTTTTCTTATTGCGCTACAGCATGGAAAAAGAGCCGAACCGTGAAGTCCGACTCTGTAGCTTCAAAATGATACCGACACAGGCGTGTTCTTACTTCCGACAAAGTACCGCTTCAACAACGAAAGCATACAAACCGTCCCATTCGTAAGGCTTTTGAGGTGTATTGGTTATCAAGAGTAGGCACTTACTGCACCGAAATTAAATGTGCGAGTTTCGTTGGTTTTCCTTCGACACTGCACAAAAAAAGAGCCGAACCGTGAAGTCCGACTCTGTCTCATTATTTAAACCTATATCAATACTCTGCGTTTCCGACCGTTCTGGGGTACGGGATAACATCTCTGATGTTCGACACGCCCGTGATATACATTATGATTCGCTCGAAGCCGAGACCGTATCCGGCGTGCTTTGTACCGCCGTATTTGCGGAGATTTACGTACCACCAATAATCCTCTTCACGGAGTCCAAGCTCGTCCATACGTGCCTTGAGAACATCGAGACGCTCTTCTCTCTGGCTGCCTCCGATTATCTCTCCGACGCCGGGAACGAGAAGATCCATTGCAGCGACTGTCTTTCCGTCGTCATTCATACGCATATAGAAGGACTTAATTTCCTTCGGATAATCGATGACGAATACCGGCTTCTTGAAAATATGCTCCGTAAGGTATCTTTCATGCTCAGTCTGGAGGTCACAGCCCCACGAAACGGGATACTGGAACTTTTCACCCGACTTTTCGAGAAGCTCGACGGCTTCGGTGTACGTAACCTTTACGTAGTCGCTGTTTACGAGAGCGGTGAGTCTTTCGAGAAGAGTTGTATCAACGAACTTGTTAAAGAACTCAATCTCCTGCGGACACTTCTCCATGACCTTTTTAACAATGTACTTTATCATATCCCACGCAAGCTGCATATTGTCGTTGAGGTCAGCGAAAGCGATTTCCGGCTCAATCATCCAAAATTCCGCTGCGTGTCTTGCGGTGTTGGAGTTTTCCGCACGGAAAGTAGGACCGAAGGTATATATGTTGCCGAACGCCATTGCAAAGGTTTCGCCCTCGAGCTGTCCGGAAACGGTGAGGTTGGAGGATTTGCCGAAGAAGTCCTTCGTATAGTCAACCTTTCCGTCCTCCGTCTTGGGAACATCGTTCATATCGAGTGTGGTCACTCTGAACATCTCGCCCGCACCCTCGCAGTCGGAACCTGTGATGAGGGGAGTGTGAACGTAAACAAAGCCTCTTGAGTTGAAGAATTCATGTATTGCGAAAGCAACCTCGCTTCTGACTCTGAACACTGCCGAGAAAAGGTTGGTTCTCGGGCGGAGGTATGCTATCTCACGCAAAAATTCAAGGCTGTGCTTCTTCTTCTGGAGGGGGTAATCGGGAGTCGAGGTACCCTCAACCTCTACAGAAGCCGCTTTCAGCTCAAAGGGCTGTTTCATCTCGGGAGTGAGCGTTACGACGCCCGTAACAACAACCGCACTTCCGACGTTAAGCTTTGCTATTTCCTCGTAGTTTGCAAGGTTCTCTCTCTCAAAAACAACCTGAATACCCTTGAAAGAGCTTCCGTCGTTGAGATCGATAAAACCGAACGCCTTGCTGTCTCTTACGCTTCTTACCCAACCGCCAAGAGTGACGGTCTTGCCGCCGAAACTCTGCATATCGGCGTAAATCTGTCTGATTTCTGTTCTTTTCATACTGCACCTTTCCTTTCAGGAAGGCATTGCGCCGTCCGAATATTATCCGCTGCCGTATCGTTGACGGCGAAAAATTACTTCTTCTTTCCGAGGTACGCCTCCTTAACGGCTTCGTTTGCAAGAAGCTCCGCACCCGTTCCGCTCAAGGTTATGCGTCCCGTTTCGAGAACGTAAGCCGTGTTTGCTATCTGGAGCGCCATATTTGCGTTCTGCTCGATAAGGAGGATTGTCACACCCTGCTTGTTAATCTCACGTATAATATTGAAGATATCTCTGATTATAAGCGGTGCGAGACCGAGGGAAGGCTCATCCATCATAAGGAGCTTCGGCTTACTCATAAGCGCACGTGCGACCGCAAGCATCTGCTGTTCACCGCCGGAGAGAGTACCGGCAAGCTGCCAGTGACGCTCTTTGAGTCGGGGAAACAGGCTGTACACCCACTCGATATCCTCGCCGATGTGGCTGTCCTTTCTGAGGTATGCGCCGATCTTTATATTCTCGAGAACCGTGAGATCCGGGAACACACGGCGTCCTTCGGGAACAAGGGTAATGCCCGTTCCGATTATTGCGTCTGTCGGCAAGCCGATAAGGTTTACTCCGTCAAACTCAACAGTACCGCTGTCCGCTTTAACAAGACCGACGATCGAACGGAGCGTTGTGCTTTTGCCTGCGCCGTTTGCACCGATAAGTGTAACGATCTCCCCGTCCGGCACCGTAAGGCTCACATTGCGGAGTGCCTTGATGCCTCCGTAAGAAACGCTAAGGTTGTCAATTTTCAGCATCGTCGCCACCTCCGAGGTATGCTCTTATTACTTTCGGGTCTGCCTGTATCTCGGACGGTGTGCCCTTGGCTATAAGCTTGCCGAAATCTATTACGTAGATTCTGTCGGATATATCCATGATGAGATCCATATGGTGCTCGATAACGAGTATCGTAAGGTCATGCTTGTCACGAAGCTCTCTTATGAACTGTGTAAGCTCAAGCGTCTCCTGGGGATTCATGCCGGCAGCCGGCTCGTCGAGAAGAAGAAGCTTCGGATTCGTCGCAAGCGCACGGGCTATCTCGAGACGTCTCTGCTGACCGTAAGGAAGGCTTGTTGCAAGCTCGTCTCTGAGGTGAGAAAGTCCCTG
This sequence comes from uncultured Eubacteriales bacterium, assembly GCA_934444485.1. GTDB lineage: Bacteria > Bacillota > Clostridia > Oscillospirales > CAG-382 > CAKSUT01. Next base: position 5,603 of record CAKSCN010000104.1, read on the forward strand.
CATTTCGAGAAGCTCTTCGGTTTCCTTTCTCATGCGTGCCTCGTCCTTGCTGTTGAGCTTGAGAGTTGCGGAGAACATATTCGCATTCTGGTGAAGGTGCTTTGCGAGAAGCACGTTTTCAAACACGGTCATGCCCTTGAAAAGTCGGATATTCTGGAAGGTACGTGCTATACCGAGCTTCGTTATCTTATCGGGAGTCTTGACCATGGTATGCTTATACATACCGTTATTCTGCCCCGCATAGAGCTTTTTCATTTTGCCTTTGGGGAAATTTTCGAGTATTCTGTCTCCGCAGAAATCAATAGCACCGTTTGTCGGCTCGTAAACGCCGGTTATCGCATTGAACGCCGTTGTTTTACCTGCGCCGTTCGGTCCGATGAGGGCGACTATCTCGCCTTCGTTTACATCGAGCGAAAGATTGTCAACCGCCACGACGCCGCCGAACTGCATCGTTATATTCTCGATGTGGAGAATGTTTTTCACTTCGTTTGCCATCAGTGCTTCGCCTCCTGCTTCTTAGCCTTCTTTTTGAATACCTCACCGCGAACCAAACGGACGAAGAACTTGCCGATTCTCGTAACCGAAAACTCGTTTGTACCCATGATGCCCTTTCTGAAGAAGAGTACGAACACCATGATTATTACCGAGAAGACAACCATTCTGAAGCCGCCTCTGAATATCTTCGGAGCTTCTATACCGAGGAATTTACCCATGTCGAGACCTCTGAGCCACCACTCGGAAGCAAAGATGTAGAGGAACGACGCTATGATGCTTCCGGAAACCGAACCGATACCGCCGATAACGACGATAAGGAGAATTTCGTAGGTCATTGCGGACTTGAAGGGCGTTGCCTGAATGGTATTCTGGAACATCGCAAGAAGCGCACCGCCGATGCCGGCAAAGAACGAGCTTACGATAAACGCCATCATCTTATGCTTTGCAAGGTTGATACCCATTGCCTCCGCCGCTATTTCGTCGTCACGTATTGCCTGGAAGGCTCTGCCGTAAGTCGAATTTATGAGAAGCACAATGAGGAGTATGCAGACAGTCGCAACTGCGAGCGGAAAGAGCGCCGACGTAAACACCGGATACTGACGGAGTACGTTTGAACCGTTCGTTACGGGTCCGAGCTTATCCCACTGGAATATGGCACGGATAATCTCCGCAAATCCGAGGGTTGCAATTGCAAGGTAGTCGCTTTTGAGCTTGAGTACGGGAAGTCCGATAAGGAACGCAAATATCGCCGCAACGATACCCGCAAGGACAATGCCGATGAACATCGCAACGCCGTCGGCACCCTTTCCGGTAAGTCCGAAAACAGCGGCGAGGTTATCTATCCACGCTCTCGAAACGATACAGCCGTCCTTGATGTACATATACACGCTCTCACGGTACTGATCGGGGATAGTGAGTACGCTGTAAGTATATGCGCCGAGGAGCATGAAGCCTGCCTGACCGAGGGAGAAAAGTCCGGTAAAGCCGTTCAAGAGGTTCATGGACACCGCAACGAGCGCATATATCGCACCCTTTTTGATAACCGTGAAGAGCATCGGGTTTATTCCGGGAATCTTTTCAAGTATTCCGACGATTACGAAAACCGCCGCAACAATAACTATATTCGCAATAAAGTCTATCTTTTTTTCTTTTGCCGTCAATCTCATGCTTTATTCCTCCTCTCTTAAACCTTATCGGTATTCTTCTCACTGAAAAGACCGGTAGGCTTAACACAGAGAATGATTATGAGAAGCACGAATGTGAATGCGTCCGAGAAGGTAGCGAAGCCGAAATTCTCGTTTGTGAGACCCATCGTCTTGAGAATGTTGTCAAGTCCCTTGAGGATATTTTCGCAAATGCCGATGATGAACGCACCGACAACCGCACCGGGAATCGAGCCTATGCCGCCGAAAACCGCCGCAACGAACGCCTTGAGTCCGGGCATCGCACCGGAGGTCGGCACAACGGATGCGTAGTTTGTGAAGTAAAGTATCGAGCCTGCCGCAGCGAGGAACGAACCGATGAGGAAGGTTGTGGAGATGACGTTGTCAACCTTTATTCCCATGAGGCGGCTCGTCTCAAAGTCCTTGGAAACCGCACGCATCGCCATACCGATTTTGGTTTTCTGGATGAGGAAAACGAGAAGTACGACAAGAGCTATCGTAAGGAAAGGCGTGATAATCGTAACTCTTTTTACCGACGCCGTGCCGATTTTTATGGAATCGGAGAGCCACGGTATTGACTCGCCTTTTGCAGGGTAAGGCTGAGCAAGACCGCCGGTTATGTAAATGGCGCAGTTCTGAATGAGGTACGAAACGCCGATTGCCGAAATCATTACCGACATACGGGGAGCGTTTCGCAGGGGTCTGTATGCCGCCGCCTCAACCGCAAGACCGAGAGCGACAGTAAGCACGAGTACAATTATCACCGAGAGGATAATCGAGATAATAAACGCACTTGAAGCCGCAATGCCGCAGCTTATAAGAATCGGTGTGATTGCGGTGTTTGAATACACCATGATAAGACCGGCGACCATGAAAATATCGCCGTGAGCAAAGTTTATAAGTCGGAGTATGCCGTAAACCATAGTATAGCCGATGGCTATCAAGGCGTACTGACCGCCGACCGCTATTCCGCCCAGCAAATAAGGCAGGGCAACATCGAATAACTGCTTGAGCATAAGCTACCTCCATTATTCTGCTTCTGAACGCTGTCAACGCTTTCCGAGCCTCTTGAAAACACGCTTCTCGGCACGCATTTTCAACGGGCTCCGAATACAAAGCAGGCTAAATATGAGCCGTAACCGCCTGTTTTTTCACGCCGTATACTTTCTCGCATATACGACAAAAGAAACGGTCTCCCGTCCCTTGGCTTTGCGGCTCGACAAAATTCGCCGATAAAATCAGCCGGCGGACAGTCTGTGCACGACCATCCGCCATGCCGTCAAGCTGTGTTAATGCAAGACGAAAAACTTAACCGTTAACGCCCTGCTCCGCAACGAAGTCCCAAGCACCGGTCTCGGTGTTTGCCTTCTTAACGAATGCGGTATCACGCTTAGCGTCGCCGATTTCGTTAAACTCGATAAGACCGGTAACACCCGTGTAGGATACGCTCGGAAGAGCCTTGAGTACGTCGCCGGGGTTC
>CAKSCN010000105.1 GCA_934444485.1 uncultured Eubacteriales bacterium
GTTTATTTTTTCCGCTTCGTTTAACTGCGCATACAGAAACGCCGCACCGAGTTCGCTCGGCAGATACGATGAGCCGCAGTCAACCCATGTGTATTTGTCGGTCGCACCGAGTAAAAATTCCGCTCTGTTCGTGCCTTTTTCACGTATTATTGCGGCTCTTGCGGCGTCGTCCTTCGACCTTACAAGTAAAGCTCCGCCCTCGCCCATGGTGTAGTTTTTCGTTTCGTGAAAGCTGTACGTTCCGAAATCTCCGATAGTGCCGAGAGGCGTACCCTTGTAGTAAGCGTTTACACCCTGTGCGGCGTCCTCGACAACTTTCAGCGAATATTCTTTCGCCAACGCCGATATATAATCCATTTCACAGCCGACTCCGGCATAGTGGACGGGGACTATAGCGCGGGTTCTGTCGGTGACAGCCGCCTCGATAAGCTTTTCGTCGATGTTCTGCGTGTCCGGACGGATATCGACAAACACGATTTTCGCACCTCTCAGAACGAATGCGTTTGCGGTCGATACAAACGTGAACGACGGCATTATAACCTCGTCGCCGGGCTTTATGTCACAGAGAAGCGCCGCCATTTCCAGAGCGTGCGTACACGACGGCGTCAGAAACGCTTTCTTCGCACGGTACTTTTCCTCTATGAGCTTGCTGCATTCCTTGGTGTAGTAATTGTCGCCGCAAAGCTTTCGCTTTTTTATCGCATCTTCGATGAACGCCGCTTCCGTTCCGACGACCGGCGGTATGTTAAAGGGTATTTTCGTAATCATTGCACTAATGCCTCATCTTTGCTTTTTTATGTCTGCGAAAGCTTCCGTCAGACTGTATTTGCATTCAAAGCCGAGTTCTTTTTTTGCCTTTGACGTGTCGAGATAACAAACCGTCGTGTCCTCTTTTTTGTCACGGTACGTCTCGATTTTCGACGGTGAATCAAAGCCTCGGATAATCGCCTTTGCAAGCTCTGCGTTTGTTGTACCGACTCCCGAGCCTATGTTGTATGCGCCGCATAAAGCGTATTTTTGAAGCGAAAGCCATATTGCACGGCAGGCGTCCTTTACGTAGATGTAATCACGCTTTCCGACCGACTCACCGTATACGGCAAGAGGCTTTCCCGACGCCGCATTTTCCGTGTACGTACTTATAAGGTACCCGTTTTTGTCGTCCCCTATGACCTGAGAAAGCCGCAGAATCTTTATGTTCGTTCCGTAATTGCGGTTGTAATACTCGCAGAGAAGCTCACCCAAATACTTTGATATTCCGTAGAGGTTTATGGGTGCGATAACGCCGCCCTCGCCGACAGGGGATTTCTGCGTGTTTGAGTATACGCACCGGGATGATAGGTACACGATGTTCTTTATCCCGAGCTTCACACAGGCGATGAGCGTGTTTTCAAGCGTCCTTACGTTGTCCTCGTACAGTGCGAGAGTCTGCTTTTCGCCCTGCTTTACCTTCTTCGCCGCAAGAATTACTGCGCTGTCACAGCCGCAAAGCGCCGCCTCAAGCCGGTCTGCGGAGTATTCGTCTACAGTGCCGCTTGTCCTTGAAACCTCGATAAGCTCCGCTTCGGTGCCGTAAAGACTTTGAAAGCACTTTCCGATGAAGCCGCTTCCGCCGACCAAACCCACCCTCTTCGGCGATCCGAAAATTCTGTAGCCGCACTTTTCCATGTAACCGTTCATTCTTTTGACGGTGTTTCCGGTGCCGTAATACATACGCTTATAATCGGCGGCGCACTCCGCATACTTTTCGGCGTCGAATACGGTGTCCGGCGGCTCGCAGAAAAATTCCGTGTGCATGGGAACCCGGCTCACCTTGTATTTCGGCACATTTACGTCCTCGCCGAGAAGCTGACGCACCGTCATATCCAAAAGGTCAACTCCGCAGTATTCCCTTATAAGCCGCCACATATGACAGCCGTCAAGACGGGGCGTGACCTCGATAAGGAAAGGATGACCCTCGGATACCTTTATCTGAAAGTAAACGGGACCGTTTTCTATTTCGAGTGCTTTCACCGTCTCACGCACAAGCTCGCATATCTTTTCGTGCGTCGGTGTCCCCTCAAACACGGAGGGGAGATGATGAGCCTTTATGATGCCGCCGGGAAAATTCGCAAACGATTCACGGTCAGATAGCATGGAGAAAATGACCTCGCCGTCCTTTACATAAGCGTTGACCGAAACCTCGCTTCCCAAGATAAATTTTTCGAGAATTACCTTGCCGCACCTCGAATGAGCTTTCGCACGGTCGAAATACGCCTCAAATTCGCCAAAGCTTTCCGCTCTGAAAACGCCCCTCTGACCTTGCGAGTCAACCGGCTTTATCATAAGCGGATAAAAGTCCGCATTTCTTGCCTCGTCAAGCGTTTCGCAGACCGCAAAGGGTACGTTGAAGCGGTTGTCAGCTCCGAGAGCTTCACGCATAAGGTGCTTGTTGCAGCAGATTTCGGCGGTCTTGCCCGATACAAAGTGAGGCATATTCAAATGCTCCGAGACCTTTGAAAACACCGGGACGGCGATGTCGCTTCCGACGGAGTAAACAAGGTCTATACCGTTGGCTTTGACGTAGTCTTCAATTTTGTCCGAGTCCACTATATTTATCTCGGCGAAAGCGTCTGCGAGCGGTACACCCTTATCGGTGCTTGTGTAGCTGCACGCATGAACCTCAAGCCCCAAGCCTTTTGCATATTCGATCAAATCAATCTGTGCGTTACCTGCACCCAATATCAGCAATTTCTTTTTCATGTATAGCATCTCCCGTCAAGGTGTCCTGCCTTATAATATACTGAGGCTGTTTCGTGACTGTCATAAACATTCTCATAACGTACTCGCCCACAATCCCTATTGCCGACAGTATAAGTCCCGAAAACGTACATATTTCGGCGTAAACCCGGTGCTCAAAGCCGCTGAAAGCAAGAGCGAGAATCAGGTATATAAGTCCTGCGGCGAAAATCGCAAAGCCCGACTTCAATATTAGCCTTACGGGTTTCAGAGAATAATTGAGAAGCGACGCCCAAAGGTGTATGAGCTTTTTTAAGGTGTAACCGCTTTTGCCGTAACGCCTGTCAAAATGCTCTATGTCAACGTTCGCAATTCTTGACGACGTGCGCAGAAACAGTCCCTGCAAATTTGAAAAGCTGCTCTCGCTCTTTATAATTTCGTTGCGCACAAAGCGGCGTATTATGTACATCGGACACGCATAAAGCTCTTTCGGCTTGTCCAAAAGGTAGCACACGGAAATGTGGCTGAGGCGGCTTAAAATATTCCTGAAAAAGCCGTGATGACGCTTCGGAAATTTTCCGTAAACAATGTCATACCCTTCGGAAAGCTTGCCGATAAGCTTCTTTATCTGAGAGGGCTGTGTCTGAAAATCGTCGTCCATACCGAGAATGTAATCGCCGCTTGCGTACTTCATACCGGCAAGAATTGCATTGTGCTGACCGCAGTTTTTCGCAAGGTCGATGCCGGTTACGAAACGGTACTTTTGGGCAAGCCTTTTTATTTCGGGATAAGTTCCGTCGTCCGAGCCGTCGTTTACCAGAATAAACTCGTAATCGCAGTACCCGTCAAGCTCTGCCGCCGTTTTCTCAACTACCTCCGCAATCGATTTTTCCGCAAAGTAGCAGGGAATTACAACGGAGATTTTAAAGCTATTCATCATCAATTACCATGTATACGTAAAGTATATCCTTTGCCGTTTGTATTTTGTCAACCTCTGTCAGTTTCTTGTTGTAAACATCTTTAAGAGTTTTTGATATTCCCATTTTCGGGGGAGTTGTAGTGATGAAGTAAACCTCGACCTCCGTGCTTGTCAGACCTTCTATCGCCGTCTCAAAGCCGAATTTGCGGTTCGTAATACAGAGGTGAGTGTGAGTTCCACGACCCCATGGATTCATTGTTTAACACTCTGCCTTTTTCATAGGTTTTAAAAACATAGCTTGTTGACGAAATGAAATCGTTTGTATCGTAGAAGAAAAAATTGTCGGGGTATTTCTCGGTGTAGCTCATAAGCGCTTCAAGCTTTGAATTTGTGGTCTGACGAAGCGCAAGCGATTTACTGTCGAGATCCTCCTGCATATTGCAAATGCCGACTGCGGCAAAAATAAACGCCGCACACAGAAGACCGCAAAAACAAACCGACTTTACCTTGTCCTCTTTAAAACGGTCGGCATAATATCCGAGGGTGACGGTTCGTTTGTCGATAAGCTCGGTCACGGCAAGAATACCGCATACAAGCATTGTGAGCATCATAAGGTCGATAAGACGTGCCATAATTCTGCCGTTGAATTCGAGAAATGTTATCTCAAGTATCATTCCCACCGCAATAAACGGATATATAAGCTCCGCTTTCCGCTTTTTTACCGACATCGCAATACACACGAAAAACAGAACCGTTGCAAAGATCGCACTGTACTTGATTGTCTGGTCGCTCGAATAGTACCACCTTGCAAGACCGTTCCTAAATGCCGAGAGAATTCTTTTGGGAACGCTTTTTTCCGTGGAGCGTATGCGCTTCATGTATGCGGAAATCAAGGTCAGGTTTTCCGTATTGACGGTTTCATCGACGTCCAAAAACCTGCCGGATATCGCACGGTAAGTTACTTCGCTTATGCCGTTTCCCTTATAAAAGGGCATATTTTCGTAATATCCCGGAACAGAACCGTAGTCGTACACCTCGGCACGTACTTCTTTGAATTCCTTAAATTCCGCATATTCAGGCCTTCTCCATGCCGCCATGTCGGTAATTAAAACCGCAAGGCACAATATCAGCGTGAAAACGCTCCACAGCACATATTTTACCTTGCCTTTTTTGTCCATAAACACCCGAACGGCGATAACCCACAGAATTGCCGGCAGTATCAGATAAAACGCCTTTGACCGAACCGAAAACGACAAAGCGGCAAACAGTACGGCAAGGATAATATGAACCGCATTGTTTTTATCCGGCATTTCATGAAGCAGTGCGAGAGCGCCGACACCCAAAAAAGCTGAGGTCAGCGTGAACTGCGGAAGGCAGATATACTTCTGTATAAAAAATACAAAGAGCATCAAATACAGAAGTACGCCCAAAACGATCCTGTTTTTTCTGTATGCTTTCACCGTGATGTAATAACAGAAAACGCAGCTCGGAACAAACATACAGAGCATTGTAAAAAGTCCGTACCACGGAACCGCCGTTGTGACGGAGTACAAGCCCGAAAGCAGAAGCCCCATCGGGTAACGCATAAAAACAATATCGGGACTCGGTGTTCCCGAATATGCCCCCGATACGATTGTCATCATGCGGAAATCGTCGTTTGTATACCAGCTCGGCGGATTGCGTGAAACAGCCGCCAAAAAAAGCAGTGCGTTAAAAAATACCGATATGCAAAGGATAAGATTTTCGCATGAGAATATATTCCGGAGTGCGGCTTCACACTGTCGGCGCATTTTCGTTTTCGGCACTCTTTATCACCTCTGTGCTTTCGTCCGCCGGCTCACATTTAACGCCGGATTTTCTCTTATTAAAAAAGTACGCCGCAAAGAAGCCTGCCGCAAACATTCCGAAACCGAACAGAAGAACACGGACGCTCATTTGAAAAAACGAATACTTCGGCGTGAAAAGGTTTTCGTATGTAAGTCTCAGCGTGTAAATGCTGTATGTGTTCTCGCTCGGCGAGGTGACGAGTATGTTCACGAATACCGGACGGTTCTCGTCCATTGATTCCGCACCTATCACACGGACTATGTCGCTTCGGTCGGCAGGGTACGCCTGAATATCGAGATTCTTCACCGACTTCGGAACTGTCAGCTCGTAATAAGCCTTGTGCTGTGCAAAGCCGACATTTACCTCTCCGCCGTTTATCTTGATGTTGGAAAGTATTGCGGTGTCGCTTATTGAAGCGGTGATATGAGCCTTTCTGTACAGATTGAGATAGTATGTTTTGCTTTTCCCGTTTGACTCCGTCACTTTAAGCTCATACTCTGTTCTTTCGCCCTCCTTAAGCGTTCCGTCGTCGTTCAATTCGTCGCGGCATTCAATTTCGACTGTGGCGTCCGGATTTATCGTCCTGTAGTTTACATCCGCCTCGTCAAAGCTTTTGATGTCGTTTTCCAAAATCGCATAATACGTAATTCTGTAGCGGCTGAACTGAGGCGAAAAAATACCGTTTTCCACGTCGAGATAGGAAAGCCCCGTCCACGGTATGGAATTTATCGCATCGTTTCCGACGTATATGTTCAGGTGATATTCGACGGTTTCGTATCTGCCGAGCTTGTCGTAGACGGATACGGTGACAATGTTTTCCGAATCGGAGGAAGCCGTTATTTCGTCGTCCCCGCTTATCTCATACTCAAAGCGAGAATCGGTAAGCTCAACCGAAATCGAAAGATTGTACGTGAACGAAGACATTATTACGTCGTAATAGTGTACGTCCGGCTGAAAGTCGTTGAGAAAATACCCACCCTCAACGGATATCTTCTCAACCATGTACGGCTTTTCTGCCGCAGACGCATGAATGACCAACAGCCGGAAAAATGCGAGGAGAACCAGAATTCGTGCCGTGAGCTTTATTCTGTTTTGTTTCATCGGCACATACCTCCGGTTAGTTATTTTCCGTGAAATTTATCTTGACATCGTAATAACGTGTCTCTCCGAGCATGGTTATCTTTACTTTTACGGAAGTGGAATTTTTGTCCTTCTTGGAAATTGTGTAGGTTCTGTCTGCGGAATTGTACACAACCTTGCTTCCCATATAGCTCTTCATCCAAATCTGTCCCTTGACGTTTGAAGCGAATTTTTGGTCAATATAGAGCAGAATGTTTTCACAGCCTTCGTTTGTGTCAATCGTTATTGCTTTGTTTTCGTGGTCGATGCTTACCGACTTGACGTTTTCGGCAGTTATCGTGTCAAAGCCCCAAACGATGCCGGGGAAGTCAACCGTTATGAGATATTGATTGGTGATGCCGTTGATGGTGATGTTCGCCTTAACCGAAACGCTGTTCTTTCCACCGGCATATATCGTGTATACTCCGCTCGCATCGTAGCTTACCTTGTTTCCGAGATAGCTTGCCATTCTTAATTTTCCGCCGTAAACTGTGTCGTGCTGGTTGACATACAGAACAATGCTGTCGGCACTTTCGTTTGCCGTTATATTAATGGTTTTCCCGTCGTGATCGACCGATACGTCGCCGAAATTCTTGCCTTTCAGCGTTGTGAAATCAAAAGCCGCTTTCGACGTATCAAAGTTTACATTTACAAGGTACTGCTCCGTTACTCCGTCAATGGTTATGTTTGCTCTGACGGGTACTGTGAAATTGTGTACGTAATAAATGCGGTAGCTTCCGTTTTTGTCATATACGACCTTGTTTCCGAGGTAGCTTGCCATTCTGAAAGTGCCGCCCGGAATGACGTCCTTCTGGTGAACGAAAATCGTAATATATTTCGTGTCGTCAGCCGCATCAATGTCTATGGTCTTTAATTTGTGATTTACGGTTACTTTCTTTGTTTTAAGAGTTCTGAGGTTTGTGAAATCAAACTCCGAAGGCTCAGGCTCTTCGACCGTGTCCTTGCTAAACTTCGCCGTATAGGTTTTGTCTGCGCTGACGTTTTCAACCGTAAATTCCGCTGTGCCGCAAACCTTTGTCTCGCCGTCATACCAACCCTCGAAGGTGTAGCCGTCGTTTGCCGTTGCGGTGAGAGTTACGTTTTCTCCCTCACGTACAGTGCTGCCGCCCGAGACGGTACCGCCGCCGTTTGTTCCGACAACCGCAGAGATTGTGTAGGATACGGAAGCCTTTGTAAACTTCGCCGTATAGGTCTTGTCCGCACTGACACTCTCAACCGTAAATTCCGCCGTGCCGCAAACCTTTGTCTCACCGTCGTACCAACCCTCGAAGGTGTAGCCGTCGTTTGCCGTTGCGGTGAGAGTTATGCTTTCGCCCTCGGTCACTTCACCGCCGCCCGAGACTGTGCCTCCGGTTTCGGCTGTTGCTGTTACGGTATAGGTTTTCGGCTTTGAACCGCCAAGGGTTCTGTTGTCGCTTGCCCAATCATAGTTAAGAAGATTTTCGGTTGCGCCGACAATTACGGTGTCGATTTTACTCGGCGCATAAAAAGCACCTTTTGATGAACCGGCTGTCGGAAGCTTGGCGCCTGCCCATCCTTCGCCGAAAATGAATGTTGTCACCGGTATCTGACTTGCCATATTGGAAATGCTTGTACTTGCAACCACTTTGAAGGAGCTCAGATCAAGAGTTGTGAATGCTTTGGAGTTTTCACCGCATCTGAAGAACATCCAAGCCATATTGTTAACTTTCGATGTGTCAAAGTTAGTGCCCAAGTCAAGAGTAAATGCATCGCAGTAACAGCCGCAGTAATAGAACATATACGACATATCCGTTACTTTTGACGTGTCAAACTTATCGCCCAGATCCAGTGTGAACACTTTGGAGTTAAGACCGCAGGCATAGAACATAAACGATGTATCGGTTACATTTGATGTGTCAAGCATTTCAAGTCCGGTTATGCTGTTAATACTGTCGCCGTGCCAGAATGCACTTCTGAGTCTTTCTCCGGCTATGATTTCTCCGTAGCCGCCGATGTAAAGCTCTGTGCCGTCCATCCACGCCTTTACACTGCCGTCCTTGTTT
>CAKSCN010000106.1 GCA_934444485.1 uncultured Eubacteriales bacterium
CATATACCGTGCAGGTCGCTGTTCATGATTGCCTTGACGCTTCCGGGATATCCCTCGAGAAGTCTGTCCATGCGCTCGAGATTTTCCTTGCGCTGTGTGTCAGACGCAAGCAGTGCGGAAAGCTCGCCTTTTTTACGGGTAAGCTCGTCATGGCGTGCAGCCGACTTTGCAAGCTCCTGCTCCTCATCGGAAAGAGATGCGGCAAGGTCGTTCTTTTCCTCCGTAAGCGACTCTGCACGGTGAGTACACTCCGCAAGCTTTTCGGTGGCGTCGGCAATTTCGGCGTCGGTCTTGTCAAGCTCTGCCGTGATAAACTCACGCTGTTCCGCCTCGGATTTTTCCGCATTTTCCGCCGCCGCTTCTTTGATTTTGGCGTTGGTAAGCTCGTTCTGCACGCTTCTCACACGCTCGCCGGACTCCTCGAATGCGCTCTCGGCACGGGAAAGCCCGACTTCGGCTTCGGTCACTTTTGCGGCAAAGTTTTCGACCTCGGCACGTGTTTCTTCGGCAAGCTTCAGTGCTTCTTCATGCTTGAGCACCGTCTCGGCAAGCATCGACGTAAGCGACGGCAGTGTTTTTTCCTCTGCGTCCTTTATCTGCGAAAGAAGACTCTCACGTGTCGCTTTGTGGTGCATGATATCGTTTTCCGACAGCGACTTTAAGCTTTCGAGTCGGTTCTTCTCGCTTTCAAGCTCCGACAGCTCTTCACGTGCGGTTTCCGCATTGTAGGAAAGCACCTGCTTTTCGGCGTAAAGCTCCTCAAGTTTTTTCTCGGTTTCCTCGAGCTGTCTTTCGACGGTTTCGTATGCGCTTCTCGCTTCTTCGGTCTTCACCTTATACGCAGCACTTTCGTTGCCTGCCTTGGTTATCCTGTCGAACCATATCGATATTTCAAGCTCTTTTTTGCGGTCGGCAAGCACGATGTATTTTTTTGCGTTTTCCGCTTCCTTTTCGAGAGACCCGAGACGCGAGCCTATCTCGCCGGCAATGTCGCTTACTCTGACAAGATTTGCGTCGGTCTCGCCGAGCTTCTTTTCGGCGTCGTTCTTTCTGTAGCGGAATTTGGATATTCCGGCGGCTTCCTCGAAGATGTGGCGTCTCTCGTCGCTCTTCTGTGACAGCACCTCGGCGATTTTTCCCTGACCGACCACGGAATAACCCTCACGGCCGATACCGGTATTAAGGAAAAGCTCGTATATATCCTTAAGTCTCGACGCCTTTTCGTTTATCTTATATTCGCTGTCGCCGGTACGGAAGTACTTTCGTGTTATCTTGACCTCGTCGGTATCGCAGGCAAGCTCTCTCTTTTTGTTGTCCATGATGAGAGATACCTCGCAGTAGCCGGTCGCCGGTCTTTTCGCCGTACCGCAGAAGATAACGTCCTCCATCTTCGAGCCTCGCAAGGACTTCGGAGACATTTCGCCGAGAACCCACCTGACTGCGTCGGAAATATTCGATTTTCCGCTTCCGTTCGGACCTACGACTGCGGTGATGCCGTCGCCGAATTCCATTTTCGTCCTGTCCGGGAACGACTTGAAGCCCCTCATTTCAAGAGCCTTTAATCTCATCCGTCTACCGTCCTTTCGTGTAAAACTCTGTTCATTTACACTTTATCTTTTCGAGGTATACCCTCACGGCGTGCGGCTTTTCGATATCCGCACACTCCTTTATTTTCACGTGTCTGAGCTTTATGCCGTACGCACGTACACACTCCGCCGCTTTTTCCTTGTTCTCCCTCTTTTGCCCTGCGACCTTTGAGGTCTCGCCGATTCCGCAGAGAATGACAAGGTCGTAAACGGCAGTCTTTTCGGCGTCCGGAACGCTCGCTGCGGCGTTTTCGGTCAAGGGCAGAAGCTTATCGAGGTACACCTTTGAGAACGCCATCTCACCGACGGCACTGTGGGACGCACCGGCGTAAACCTTCTCCGGGGAAAGTCCCTCCCCCGACTGAAGTCCGACACGAAGGAGCGTGACGCCGTATCTGTCGAACACCTTTATGCATTCCGCCGCTCTGTCCGCACCCTCTCGGTCGGTAATCGGCGTATAAAGTCCCTCATGCGCCATCTCGCAAAGGGGCGTATCGTAAAAAACAACGCACGGATATACCCTTGCGCTGTCCGCACCCATTTTGCAGATTCTCTCTGCGGTGTACAACTCGTCGGCGACCGACGAACCCGGAAGTCCGACCATCATCTGCCCCGTGAGAGAAAAGCCGTGCTTTACGACAAGCTCACACGCTCTCTCGCTTATCTCCGCAGTGTGTCCCCTTCTTGACGCCGCAAGCACCGAGTCACTCATGCTCTGTATGCCGAGTTCTATATGACGGACGCCGTACTCCGAGAGTATGCCGAGAATTTCCTCATCGATAAAATCCGGGCGTGTGGAGAGGCGTATCGACGTGACCTCTCCCTTTTTTATGTATTCGTATGCGTCACGCAGAAGCCTTGTCATGACACTGCGGTCGATTCCGGTGAAGCTTCCTCCGAAGAAAGCGATCTCGACCTCCGAACCGTCCTTATCGGCAATTCCGGAAAGCACACTCTCTATCTCGGGTTTTATATCTCTGTCCGCTTTTTCGGAGGTCTGCGTGATGGAGTGCTGATTGCAGAAAACGCAGTTGTTCGGACAGCCCTCATGCGGAATAAAGACGGGTATGTTTATGTGTCTTTTCACGATCACATCACACCGAAGAGCTTGAGTGCCTCACAGGCGGCTCTCTGCTCCGCTTCTCGCTTGGTACTGCCCGTGCCCCTGCCTATCACGTTGTTGTTGAGTCTTACCTCAAAGTCAAACGACTTATCGTGAGCCGGACCTGCTTCTCCCACAAGAACATACTCGAGTATATCGCCCTTATTCTGCTGGATAAACTTCTGGAGCTTGGTCTTGTAGTCGTCATCGGCGCCGCTTGCGACAAGGGTTGCCGCTTTTTTCACGATAAACGGTTCGACGAACTCCCTCGCTCTTTCCATTCCGGCGTCGAGATAAATTGCGGCAATAAGCGCCTCGAAAGCGTCGGAAAGTATCGACTTTCTCTTTCTGCCGTTGCTTATCTCCTCGCCGTGACCGAGAAGCAGATAGTCTCCGAGACTTATCTCGTTTGCGTATTCGTAGAGTGCCCCCTCGCAGACGGTTGCGGCACGTATTTTTGTAAGATCCCCCTCAAGAAAGCTTTTATAGCCCTCAAAAAGATAGGTTGAGGTGACTATGGACAGCACCGAATCCCCGAGAAATTCGAGTCTTTCGTTGCAGTGAAGCTCCACGCCCTTTGAACGCATTTCGTTCGAGTACGATGAGTGGCAGAGAGCCGCCGTTATGTACTCGGTGTTTTTGAAGGTATAGCCTATTCTCTTTTCAAGAAGCTCCTTGGGAAGCGGATATTTCTTTTCTTCCACGATATCAGTCCTTTCGCATTGCGGATGCCGCTTTATTCCTTGCTTTCGTTTTCCTCTGCGGCAGAGACCTCGGCGGCATTCTCCGAAGTCGGTTCTTCCTCAAAGGGAACGGGCTTCTTAAAGGCGTCGGGGTCTTTCGCCATGAGCGCAAACTCGGTGATAATACCCGACTTTATATAATTCTTCGCCTGACCCACACAGCAGGCAATGCTCTTTGCATTTGCGCTTCCGTGAGCTTTGATGACAGGTCTCGAGATGCCGAGGAACGGTGCGCCGCCGAACTCGGAGTAGTCCATTTCGTGCTTGAGTCTCTTGAGCTCTCCGCTCACCATACCGGCAGCGATTTTCGTACCGACGTTGGCATAGAACATCCTCTTTAGCTGCGCTTTCATGAACACGCCGAAGCCCTCGGTAAGCTTTACGACGATATTTCCCGTGAAGCCGTCGGTGACGAGTACGTCGCAGGCGTCGTTGGGAAAATCTCTGCCCTCGACGTTTCCGACGAAGTTTATGTCAAGCTCCTTCAAAAGCTTGTAGGTTTCACGGTAAAGCTCCGTGCCTTTCTTTTCCTCGGCACCGTTATTGATGAGTCCCACTCTCGGGTTCTCTATGCCCATGACCTTCTCCATAAAGAGCTTGCCCATAAGAGCCGACTCACGCATGGTCTCGGGCATGGCGTCGGTATTCGCACCGGCGTCCGTCACCATTGTTGCGTGACCTCCGAGAGGAACAAGTGCGCCGAGAGCCGCGCGGCGTATACCCTTTATGCGCTTGACGATAAGGCTCGAACCCATAAAGAGCGCACCCGTGTTTCCGGCGGAAATAACGGCGTGACCCGCACCCTCGGAAAGAAGCTTAAGTGCCTGCGCCATGGACGAATCCTTCTTCGACTTAATGACGACGCCGGGGTCGTCCTCCATCGTTATCGGATCGCCCTCGACGTTATATATCTCTATATCGACGCCCGACGTATCGAGTGCCGAAAGCTCGGAGCGGATAATCGTTTCGTTGCCGACCAAAAGCAGATCGACGTCGTGGGTTCTTCCCCCGGCTACCGCACCCTTGATTATTTCGTGAGGGGCATTGTCACCGCTCATGCAGTCAATTATTATCTTCACGTTAGATCATTCCTTTCCTTCGATCACGGAGATTTTCTGCGGCTTTACGACTTATATCCGCACTCCTTGTTATAGCAAACGAGGCTGTCCTTGCCCTTCTTCTTAAGGAGAAGTCCTCCGCACTCGGGGCACTTTTCCGCCTGTGGTACGTCCCACGTTGAAAAATCGCACTCGGGGTATCTCTCGCAGCTGTAGAAAATGCTTCTCTTTTTGCCGTGCTTTACAACTATTTTCGCACCGCACTTCGGGCAGGGTATGTCAAGCGATTTCACAATCTGCTTCGTACCCTTGCACTCGGGGTATTTTTCGCAGGCGTAGAACTGACCGAAGCGTCCGCGGCGTATAACCATGGGACCACCGCATATATCGCAGCGGATATTGTCGGGAGCGGGTGTCGGAGCGGCGTCCTTATCCTCGGTCACGGCAAGGTTTCCGTCCTTGTCGAGAGGCTTTGTGTTCTTGCACTCCGGGTAACCGGGACAAGCGGCGAACTTTCCGAAGCGTCCGCTCTTTTCAACCATCATGCGTCCGCACTTTTCGCAGACGATGCCGGTCTCCTTGACGGGAATTGCGTAGTTCTGCTTGTCGATGTTCTTCTCTGCCTTTTCAAGCTCTTCCGCAAAGCCTTTGTAAAAATTCGTGAGGACGTCAAGCATTGTCTTTGTGCCGTTTGCGACCTCATCGAGGGACTCCTCCATCTTGGCGGTAAAACCGTAATCGACTATTTCCTCGAAGTTGTCTATCATCAGCTCCGTCGTTTTTTCTCCGAGTATCGACGGCACAAGAGACTTTCCGTCACGCTCAACGTAGCCTCGCTGAATTATCGTGGTAATTGTCGGCGTTATCGTACTGGGGCGTCCTATGCCCTTTTCCTCAAGCATTTTGATGAACGACGCTTCCGTGTATCTTGCCGGGGGCTGTGTGAAGTGCTGGAGCGGAACGACGTCTGTTTTGGTGAGAACCTCGCCCTCGCTCATCGGAGGAAGAGCTTTTTCCTTTCCGTCGCTCTTTTCGTCGTCGCTGTCGGTCTTTTCCTCGTAGACCGCCATATATCCCTGCTTCTTGACGGTGTATCCGCTCACTCTGAAAATGTAGTCCGCACTCTCAATATCGACGCTCACGGTATCAAGTATCGCAGACGCCATCTGGCTTGAAACGAATCTGTCCCATATGAGCTTATAGAGCTTGTACTGATCGTTCGAGAGATACTTCTTTATTTTCTCCGGCTCAAGCTCCATATCCGAGGGACGTATGGCTTCGTGCGCATCCTGCGCGTCGTTCTTTGTCTTGTAGACTCTCGGAGTCGGAGGATATGCGTCATCACCGTACTTTGCGACGATATATTCTCTTGCCGCACTCTGAGCGGTTTCGGCAATTCTCAGCGAGTCGGTACGCATATAGGTGATAAGACCGTGTGTACCGTATTCGCCCATGTTAAGACCTTCGTAAAGATCCTGTGCGGCACGCATGGTTTTCGCCGACTGAAATCCGAGTCTGCGGTTTGCCTCCTGCTGGAGGGTGGAGGTGGTGAAGGGGGGCGCCGGGTTTTTCACCCTCTCGGACTTCTTCACGCCCTTTACGGTGAAATCCGAATTGTTTACGGCTTCGGTTATCTTCATTGCCTCTTCGGCGTTGTGAATGTCAATTTTGCCGTTCTTGTCTCCGAAGAAAGCCGCCTTTATCTTTTTGCCGCCGGCTGTGACAAGGTTTGCGTCGATGCTCCAATATTCCTCGGGGACAAACGCACGTATTTCGTTTTCACGCTCGACTATAAACCTCGTTGCGACCGACTGCACACGTCCGGCGGAAAGTCCGCTCTTTATCTTCTTCCAGAGAACCGGGCTGAGCTTATAGCCGACTATTCTGTCGAGTATTCTTCTCGCCTGCTGTGAATCGACGAGGTTCATGTCAATCTCTCTCGGGTTCTTGACGGCGGTTTTGACTGCGTTTTTCGTTATTTCGTTGAACGCCGCACGTCTTATCTTTTCCTGCGGTATGTCAAGTGCCTGCGAGAGATGCCACGATATCGCCTCTCCCTCACGGTCGGGGTCCGTTGCGAGGTATACGACGTCCGCCGCTTTTGCCTCTTTCTTGAGTTCCTTTATAAGGTCGCCCTTGCCTCTGATGTTGATGTACTTCGGCGTAAAGCCGTTTTCTATATCGACTCCGAGTGTGCTTTTCGGGAGGTCTCTTATATGACCGACCGACGCTGTGACCTTATATCCTTTTCCGAGATAGCTCTTAATAGTCCCCGCTTTTGTGGGAGACTCAACAATTACGAGATGCAACTGATTCAATTCCTTTCGCAACGCTCCCTTTTGGGATACGTTTTTATGTTAATGCGCCGCTTCCGTTTACTTATTATATTACACGGCGCAGGTTATATTCGTTTATAATTTCCGCCTGCCTCCTGAGTGCAGAGACCGAGAGTTTCGAGCATAGTGAGAGCCGTCAGCACATCGGCGACATCTGTATCCGTGAGTGTGACGATATCATCGCACCCGAGAGACGGATTTTCCTCGAGAAGCT
The DNA here is from genome assembly GCA_934444485.1 of uncultured Eubacteriales bacterium. GTDB lineage: Bacteria > Bacillota > Clostridia > Oscillospirales > CAG-382 > CAKSUT01. The sequence continues at coordinate 7,040 of CAKSCN010000106.1, forward strand.
TTGCTATTTTAACGCCGACGGGACCTACCGTCATTTCGGCCATATCGTCAAGCGGAGTAAAACGGACCGAGACCGCTTCCTCTCTGCGCTCTTTCTCGGACATAAGCTTTTCCGGGAGAATATGCTTCGGTCGGTAAGTGCCGTGGTCAACGTGCGGAGACGCCTTTTCCGTGCCTGCCGAGAGAGGAAACCGCTTGCCGCCGGGAACGCCCTGAGATTTTTCCTCAACGACGGCTGTCTTTTCTTCGTCGCCGTGAACTCTCACCGCAAAGCTTTCCTCCGTGACGGCGGCTTTTCTTTCGCCCTTCTCGGACCTGTTCGGCTTTTCACGCTTAACCTCGATTATATTGTTCTGCAAAATGTCCGGCGGCACGATTATCCGTGCGGTTTTTGTTCCTGCGCTTATTTTATGCGGATAAAGGTAGGCGTAGTCGTCGATTATTTCATAAGGGTCGGTAACGGGCACTGCGCCCGACTTTATGAGGCTGTTCGGTCCTGCGCTTTCCGGGTTCGAGATGCTTCCGGGGACGGCGTAAACACGTTTGCCCTGCTCTGCGGCGCACCTTGCCGTGATGAGCGAACCGCTGTAAAGACTGCCCTCAAAGACGACGGTGCCTATTGAAAGTGCGGCAAGAAGTCTGTTTCTCACGGGGAAATTCTCCTTGAGCGGTCTTGTGAACGGAGTAAACTCGGTCATGACCGTACCGCTTCGGTAAACTCTGTAGTAAAGCTCCGCATTTTCCGCCGGATATATTCTGTCAATGCCGCAGCCGATTATACCTATAGCATAGCCGGAAGCGTCAAGCGCACCCCTTGTTGCGGCGGAATCTATACCGAGCGCAAGTCCCGACACGACTATGCCGCCCGACTCCGCAACACGGTAGCCGAAAGTATATGCCGAGGTTCGTCCCTCTGCGGTGCATTTGCGTGTGCCTACCATTGTTATGCAGGCGTTGTCGTCAAAGTCGGTTATTCTGCCGATGCAGTAAAGCACAACGGGCGGCGAGGCTATACTTCTGAAACGCTGAGGATAGAGCGGATCGTCCATTGTGAGTATGTAGACGTTCTTCTTTTTGCAATAGTCAACCACCTCGTTCGCCGTATCGAGTCTCTTGTCACAAAGTGCGGCAAGGGTGTTTTTCGATATTCCCAGCTCCTCGTAGTCGGTTTTACCTGCGGCGTAAACAGCCTCGGCACTTCCGAAACGGTCGATAAGCGGCATTACGTACCTGCTCCCCGCTCCGAGGCACAGAGACAGCCACACTTTGAAAACTTTATTGTTTGTCACACGCACATCTCCGTTTCTTCCTCATTCGTTCGGATTATTTGACCGACGTACTCTTTTTCCAAATAAGTATCGCCGCCGCAATGCCGGCGTTCAGCGAATCCATACCGTTCTTCATGGGTATAATAACGGCGTCGGTGCAGAGCGACACAGCCTCGTCCGAAAGTCCGTGACCCTCGTTGCCTATAAGCACGCTGTCGGTCTTTCCGAACTCGAAGGAGTCCGCAC
>CAKSCN010000107.1 GCA_934444485.1 uncultured Eubacteriales bacterium
GCAAATACATAGGCTACTTCGACTTCAAGACGCTGAGCTGTCTTTTCTGCACGCTTGCGGTCGTCTGCGCACTCAAGAACATACGCTTTTTCACGTATCTTTCGAGGAAGATAGTCGTCCTTGCCGGGAACGTACGAAGCGCCGTGCTTACTCTCGTCTACATAACCTTTATCGGATCAATGATTCTTGCGAACGACATGGCGCTGATAACCTTTCTCCCTCTCGGTTACTATGTGCTTTCGTCAACCGGAAAGACGGAATATGCGGCGTTTTGCTTCATCATGCAGAATATATCCGCAAACCTCGGAGGAATGCTCACGCCTTTCGGCAATCCGCAGAACCTCTACATATACTCCCGTTTCGGCATACCGACGGGTGAGTTTATGGGGATAATGCTCTTTCCGTTTCTCCTGTCGGTGACGCTTCTCACGATATGCTGTCTCTTTCTGCCGGGTACGAAAATACATCTCAGCGACAACGAGGACATCGTTCTTCCTCCGGCGAGGACAATAATATACATCGTGCTTTTCGTTCTTGCCATTGCGGTTGTATTCAGGGCGGTAAACTATATTGTCGGCTTTGCCGTAATTCTTGCGGCGATGCTCTTTCTCGACCGTGAGGCTCTGGGAAAGGTTGACTATGCACTTCTCGGAACCTTCACCTGCTTTTTCATCTTCGCCGGGAATATGTCGAGAATAGGTGCGGTGCGTGAGTTTATCGGCACGCTTCTCGAAAAGAACACGCTTCTCGTATCTACTCTCTCCTGTCAGTTTATAAGCAACGTGCCGTCGGCGATACTTCTGTCACGCTTCACAGAAAACTATCCGTCGCTTCTTGTCGGCGTAAACATAGGCGGCGTCGGCACTCTCATCGCTTCTCTTGCAAGCCTTATCACATTCAGCGAATACACCGCCCACTTCCCCGGCAGAAAGAGCGTCCTGCGCTACCTCGGTTTGTTCTCGGCGTTCAACTTCGGCTTCCTTATCGTACTCACGCTCTTCTGCTCGATTGTTTTGGGGATGAAGTGATCGCTGAAATATATGACGTCCGCCACAAACCTTAACCGGAATGAGGCGGACACTTTTTACCTCATCTCCTCGACATAGTAAACGTAATCGATAGAGGCAAGGGCCTTTATGATTTCGCTGTGGGTTTTGTACTTCTTAAGCTCCTTGCTTTCGATTGAGAGAGCTATCGAGTAAACGCTCAGTCCCGAGCTTATGTACGCCGGGTTCGACTCTATCTCGTCAACGGCAAGACCGAGAGTTCTTATTGTAGTGATAAACTCACGGAGCTTGCTGCCGCTGTTGAGTTCAAGGTGTATTTCAAAATGGTTTGAACGGTTCTTTAAATATATCTCAAACTTCGGAAACAGCGACAGACAGCACAGAAGCACCGCAAACGAAATGAGAGTCACCGTGTAAAGTCCTGCGCCTGCCGCAAGTCCTATAAGTCCGCACGCCCAAAGACCGACCGCCGTCGTGAGTCCCTTTATCTGATTCTTCGAGCTGAACATCATCGAGTTTACGCATATTGTCGCCGCTCCCACGACTATCGCCGCCGATATGAGGCTGAACGATGCGCCGTAAACTGTGCTCATGTACACGTCGAGTATTGAACCGACCGTTGCCGCAAGCGACAGAAGTATAAAGGTTCTCAATCCTGCGGAATGACGCTTGCTCGACCTCTCACAGCCGATTATCGTTGCAAGCGCTATCGAGAGTGCAATTCTCAAAGCAGCCGATGCGGCGTTAAGTCCGACCGACCACTCACCCAAAAACACGGCAATCGGATCTGACGCCGCTCTTATTATATTCATTGGTATATCCATAGTTACAACCCTTCCTTTCGGTATTTATCTTGCGCCGAAACGGCGGCGGTTCATCGTGTAGTATGCGTCGAGCTGATCCTTGGCGGCGGCGTCGAACGCCTGCTCCTCCTCGGACACGGTATACTCCGGAAGCTCGCTTCTTATCTTGTTTATGCGCTCTATGAGAAGCTCGACGTCGTTTTTCTTCTTTCCTTCGGCGTCGGTTTCCTCAATAGGCACTATGTCCTCTATCTTATCCGAATACGATCCCGAAAGGTACAGAGACAGGCTTGCAAGCGCCGGACCCGCCATCTCGTAGAGTACGCTTGAGGCAAGGATTATCGTTTCAAGCGATTCTCCGACAGTACCTCCGAGCGTTCTTGCACCGAGAGCGGCAAGACCTATCGTGACTCCTGCCTGCGGTATGAGTGCAAGACCGAGGTAATCCCTCACCTTTCTGTCCTTCTTACAGACGGCGCATCCCAAGAATGCACCGGCGTATTTGCCGACGATTCTCACAATAAAGTAAATAACGCCCACAACTATAAGCGGCGTTGCGCCTATGCTTCCAGACGTGCTGAAAAGTGCGTCTATGCGGAAGTTGAGCCCCGAGCGGACGAAAAACAACAGAAGTATCGGCGGACTGAAATAGTTGAGCTGTTTGAAAAGCTTGTCGTCGTCGGCAATGTTTCGGTAGACCGTACCCATTGACATACAACCGAGAAGCGGCGATATTTCAAGCACCGCACAGATTCCGCAGAACGTAAACAGAAGCGAAATGAGAATGATAAGCCTGTTGTCGGTCGAACGCTTTGATATGAGAAGCTTCAGTATAAATCCGAAAAGTCCGCCGAGAGCAAGCACCGCAAGGTTAGACAGAAGCGGCACTATTATACTCATTACATTGACGCTTGTACTCGACGCCGCACTCTGCGCAAGCGATATTGCGATACTGTAGGCAAGAAGCGCAATTATATCGTCGATTACGACCACCTGCAAAAGAGTGTTGACAAAGTCGCCCTTTGCGCCGGTCTGGCGTATTGTCATCATGGTTGACGTAGACGAAGTCGCCGTTGCAAGAGCCGCAAGGACTATCGAGAACGAAAAATCAAGATGAAGCACGGTAAACGAGACGAAGAATATAAGTATCGCCGCAAGAAGCGCTTCAAACATGGTTATGACGATTACCTTTGCGCTGTTCTGCTTTATCACGGAGAGCTTGAAGTACTCGCCCGACGAGAAAGCGATAAACGCAAGGGCAATATCCGACAGAAACTCCATGCCGTCAATGACGTTTCTCGGAACGAGGTCGAGGCAAAAGCTCCCGAGAAGAACGCCTGCCAGAATGTATGCGGTCACGTTCGGAAGATGAAGCCGCTTTGTTATTCTCGTTGCGGCAAAGCCGGTGAAAAACATCAGCGCCGTTGAGATTATTATCGACGCAACGGTTGATGTTCCCCGAAGTGCCGTTTGAATATAGCCTAACAAACAATTACCTCCTCTTTAACGATAAATATTTACTCTTTCGGTCTTGAAAGATAATACATTATATGATACACTATTATTCCATAAAGTCAAATGATATTATTTTGTGATGTCATAAATAATTTTAATGGAGGCTCGAATGCTCGACATAAAGACCGACACGCTCATTGCCGTTGCGGAGGAAAAAAAGTTCACCGCCGCCGCCGAAAAGCTCTCGCTCACACAGCCTGCGGTAAGTCACCAGATAGGCAAGCTTGAGGAGGAGCTGGGGTGCAAGCTGTTTTTGCGCGGAAACGGCGAATTCAGGCTGACTCCCGAGGGTGAAATAGCCGTAAAATACGCAAGGCGCTTCAAGGCGATGTACGCAAAAATGCTCACCGAAATAGACGACTGTGGCAAAAATCTCACCAAGGTGAGAATAGGCATAACTCACACCGCCGAGAGCAGCATTATCGCCGAAGCCCTCGCAAAGTGCGGAAGCTCCGAGAGCGGAGTTTTGATAACTATTATTACTGATACGATAAAAAATCTTTATAGTATGCTTGAAAATTATGAGCTTGACATAGCCATAGTGGAAGACAAGCCGACAAATCCCGGACTTTATTCGGTGATGCTCGACACGGACTTTCTCGTGTGCGTAATGTCGAACAACAATCCGCTTGCGAAGCAGTCGATGGTGACTCTCGGCGAGCTTAAGCGTGAGAGAATGATACTCCGTCTTCCGTCGTCGGCAACACGAATGCTCTTTGAGGCGACTCTTGAAAGTCTCGGCGAGTCGATAGACTCCTTCAACGTTGTACTCGAGGTTGACAATATAGCAACGATAAAGAACCTCATCCGAAAGGATTTCGGCGTATCGATACTTCCGAGAAGTGCGTGCCTCGACGAGCTTGGCAAAAAGAAAATCACGGCACTGCCCATAGAAAACCTCAGCATGGTGCGTGAGACAAACATAGTTTACAAGAAGGATTTTTCCCACACGGGAATACTCAAGGACATAACCCGTGCGTACAAGGACATCGAGAGAAAAGAGTAAGGAGGAAACGGTATGCAGGAGATAAAATGCCCGAAATGCGGCGAAGTATTCACCGTTGACGAATCGGGATATGCGGCGATAGTGAAGCAGGTAAGAGACCGTGAGTTTGAGAAAGAGCTTGAAGCACGCAGTCTTTCGGCGGTGAAGCTTGCCGAGACACGGGCGGAAGTGAAATTCAACGAGGAAATGCGCAAAAAGGACAGCGAGATAAACGCTCTGCGCTCAAAGATAGAGTCGGGCGACGCCGCAAAGAAGCTTGCCGTAAGCGACGCCGAATCGAAGAAGGATAAAGAGATATCGGAAAAAGACTCACAAATCGCCGAGCTGAGAGCGAAACTCCTCGCCGGGGACAACGAGAAAAAGCTTGCGGTAAACGAGGCGGTAAGTGAAAAGGAGACCGAAATACTCTCCCTCAAGGCAAAGCTTGAAAGCAAGGAAAACGAATCGGTGCTTGCGGTTAAGGTTGCAGTTGCCGAGAAAGATGAGGAGCTGTCAAAGCAGCGTGAGACAATCGCAATGCTAAGCGGAAAAATCGATGCCGACAAAAAGTCCGCCGAGCTGAGTGAGCGCACTATCAGAGAAAAGTACGAGGAAAAGCTTCACGACAAGGACGAGCAGATAGCCTACTACAAGGATCTCAAGGCACGTCAATCGACGAAAATGGTCGGAGAGACCCTCGAACAGCACTGTGAGATCGAGTTCAACCGTCTTCGTGCGACAGGCTTCCGAAACGCCTACTTTGAGAAGGACAACGACGCACGCACCGGAAGCAAAGGCGACTACATATTCCGTGAAAGCGACGAGGACGGCACGGAGTTCATATCCATCATGTTCGAGATGAAAAACGAGATGTCCGAAACTGCGACAAAGCACAAAAACGAGGACTTCTTTAAGGAGCTTGACAAGGACAGAAACGAGAAAAAGTGCGAGTATGCGGTGCTTGTGTCTCTTCTTGAGGCGGACAGCGAGCTTTACAATTCCGGAATAGTCGATGTTTCGTACAGATATCCGAAGATGTACGTAATTCGTCCGCAGTTCTTCATTCCGATGATAACGCTTCTGCGAAACGCTGCGCAGGAGTCGCTTTCATACCGCCGTCAGCTTATAAGTATGCAGAACCAGAACATCGATATCTCACATTTTGAAGCCGACATGAACGATTTCAAGGACAAGTTTTCACGCAACTACAGACTCGCAAGCGAGAAGTTCTCCAAGGCAATCGAGGAGATAGACAAGACCATCGACCACCTGCAAAAGACAAAGGATGCGCTTCTTTCCTCCGAGAACAATCTGCGCCTTGCGAACAACAAAGCGGAGGAGCTGTCGATAAAGCGTCTTACGAAGAATAACCCCACCATGGCCGAAAAGTTCGCCGCACTGAAGTCCGAGGACGACGCTTAACGGCACACAAAGCACGAAAACACAAAAGTCCGCCGGTTTTTACGCCGACGGACAGATTTTTTGCTTTATTAAAATCAGACAACGAGGAAGAACTTAACAAGGAAGAGTGCGGAAATTACATATGTAAGTATCGAAACCTCCTTTGCCTTGCCGGTGAACACCTTGATAATCGTGTAGGAGATGAGTCCGAGACCGATGCCGTGACCGATAGAACCGGAGACAGGCATTGCGATTATCATGAGCGCAACGGGAAGACCTTGTGTGATATCGTCGAAGTTTACGTTCTTAAGACCTCCGAGCATGAGAAAGCCGACATAGATAAGTGCGGCGGAGGTTGCCGGTGCCGGGATAACTGCGGCGATGGGGGCGATAAACATACAAGCGAGGAACATAATGCCCGTTGTGAGTGCTGTAAGACCGGTTCTGCCGCCTACCTCAACGCCGGATGCGGACTCAACGAAGGTGGTAACGGTAGAAGTACCTGTAACGGAACCGGCAACCGTACCGATAGCGTCGGCAAGGAGAGCTTCTTTCATGTTGGGCATATTGCCGTCCTTGTCAACCATTCCGGCACGGGAGGCTGTACCTACGAGAGTGCCTATGGTATCGAACATATCGATAATGCAGAATGTGATAACGAGAGTTGTTACGGTGAAGAAGCCGATATTTACAAGTCCCTCAAAGTTAAACTTAAAGAGCGTCATCTCCGCAAGGTCCGCAAACGGAGGAACAAAACCTTCGGGCTTTATGCTTGCAAAGGGGTTGATGCCGAATATTGCAAAATCAGCAACCCAGTGAACAACCGACGCACCGAGCATACCGAAAAGAACCGCACCCTTTACCTTGTGGTGTGCAAGAATCACTATGAGGAAGAGTCCGATAAACATCGTGACAACCGAGAGAACCATTCTGTTGTAGCCGCTTCCCATTGCGTTGAGAGCGTATTTGGGAGTGAGCGCACCGAAGAAGTCTCTCATCATAAAGAACGGACCGCCGTTTTCGGAATAAACGCCGGCATTCGAGCCGAAGCCGATGTTGAGGAGCATAAGTCCTATCGCAGGAGCGATACCGAAACGAACGCCGAGAGGAATAGACTCGACTATCTTCTCTCTTACGTTGAGTACGGAAAGAACACAGAACACAATACCCTCAATGAGGATTATGCACAGTCCCGCTCTGAACGACTCAAGATAAGTGAGACCGACGAAGGTCATATTTGTAACGACGTATGCGAAAAAGCTGTTGAGTCCCATACCGGGCGCCATTGCAAAGGGCTTGTTTGCGGCGAATGCCATTACGAATGTGCCGATTGCGGAGGAAATACAGGTTGCGAGGAACACTGCGTTCCAGAGGTTCTGACCTTCAGCGCCAAAGTTTGTGAGAAGGTTCGGGTTCAGTGCGACAATGTACGCCATTGTCATGAACGTTGTAAGACCGGCGATTATTTCGGTCTTGACTGTAGTGCCGTTTTCCTTGAGACGGAATAACTTTTCCATTTCTTTGAAACACCTCTTATTTTATTTTTTGCGTGCGGCACCGTGAAAGCACACCGCACAACGACATAAGTATACCACAGTTTCCGTTTTTCGTCAACGATTTGGAATGCAAAAGTCGAAAATCGTCTCTTTGCACAAAATTAACACAGCTTTACTGTCTAAAAGGGCGGTATGTTTCCGCATATTGTCGAAAAAATACGGTGCGCCGCATAAAAATTCACAACGCACCGCATATTCTTCTTCATTTTACCCTTGCAAAACAGAGTATCGAGGCTCTGTCGAATTCCGAAAGCTTCTTTGTTTCGACCTTTCCGGTGCTCGCAGACGCATGAACCGCAAGCCCCTCTCCTATATACATTGCGACATGACCCTTCATGTATATTATATCACCCGTGCGAAGTTCGCTTTCCTGTATTTCACGCACATATCTGCCATCAAACGCCGAATCTCTGAACATCGTCTTTCCGCAAAGTCTGTACGCCGTGAACACAAGACCCGAGCAGTCGATGCCCGACGGCGATTTTCCGCCCCAGCGGTAGGGAGTGCCGATATACGAAAGCGCATACCTCGCAGCACGTTCTCCGACGGTAAGGTTGGCATAAATATCTTCAAAGGCTTCCTTCCTTGCGTAAAACGCTCTGCCGCCAAAAAGCACCTTGACAAACCTTTCGTTCACGTACTCTTCGGAAACAACAATCTGCGAGCCTCTCGGAAGTGTGATCACCGGCGCACATCTGTATTCCGGAGTCGGCAGAAGGTCGCACCAAGCGGAATAAACGACCGACGCCTTTTTGCGAAAGTGAGGGTCGGCACGCCTTGACGTATCCCGAGCCTTTATGTATCCGCGGTAGCCGTAATCGGTCTCGCAGTACAGATACTCCCCTCCCCTCAGAACACGCAGGGGCGTTCCGAAAAGAAGAGAATCGGTCATCTCGGAGTTTCTCTCGGGCTTTCCGAAAAGAGGTGCTTCGGGTACGTTGACATAAAACGCCGTGTCGCCGTCCTTTGTCTGTGCAGCCACATTCGGGAACATTATCCGAATAATCTTCATCGCCGTACCGTCAGGTGTACCCTCGGGGCGAAGCGTTATATCGGCGCATTTTGCGTACAGCGGCGCACGCTTTTCGTAAATCTCGCAAAGTCCTTTCTCGCCTTTTGCGGCAAGGGGTCTTTTATCGCTTCCTCCGGCAAGGACTCTGCGCAGGCATTGGGAAAACTGCGTGTCGATGAAAACCGTCTTTCCGGTGCTTCTCATGGTCACGGCGTTTTCCTCTCTCAACGGTGTGCCGCCTCCGCAGGACACG
>CAKSCN010000108.1 GCA_934444485.1 uncultured Eubacteriales bacterium
TCATTATGTCGCTTATACGCTCGTCGTTCTCCGAACCGGATATGAGACTTGCGTTTTCGAGTACGTCCGACCAATCCTCACGGTCAAACCTGTATTCGCCGTGTTCGATAAACGGCATCTCCGTCGCCTCGGAAATGCTCGTCATAAGAAGCGCCGCCGACTCAAAATCCATTCCGAGAAGTTCCCCCTTGCCCGAGTCCGAAAGTAAAACGAGCTTCTGCGCTCCGAGTGCCGAAAGACCCCGAGTGCCGAAGTAAAGGTCGTCGCTCTCTGCGGTGAAGCCTACGGATTTGTCCGTGTGCAGCTCACTGCCGAGCGAAACAGCGCTGTCAGCTTCCGTTCTGCCGTCTTTGCCGCAAACAATGCCGATATCGTTTGCACGGGTTTCCCTAAATTTTGCTGTTCTTATAAGTATCATATACGTACATCCCCCTTTTCGGTTCCTGTACCAATTATACAATATTATGTGTACAATAAAAAGTACTTTTGCAGAATTTGCTCGATTTTTGTAAGTTTCCGCATTTTTGGATTTTGAATTTTACGGTCGCCTCGGAGAAAATGCGGTGCGCACCGTTAAATTGTACAAAATATATCACTCTGTATTGTACATATTGCCATGCGGCTGTATTAATTGTACAAATTAGTACAGGTCGGACGGCAAATTGAGCAGATTTGTACATTGACAAATAATCCTGTATCATATATAATTTACGTGTAGAGGCAAAGCGGCAGACGGCCGCAAACGGAAACTCTTCATCAAGAAAGGAAGGTCTTAATGAAAAAAACCATGAAGCTCGCGGCATTTCTCCTTGCCGTGACAACACTTCTCACAACCGCATTCTTTGTGTCTGCGGCCGACGCCTACGAACCCGAGATAGGGGATGGCTACGTCACTTTCGACTACAGCCGTGTATTCACCTCTATCTGCGACAATAAAAAGTCCGCAAAGGTTGAAAAGGACGTCGCATTTGAGGGTAAAACCGCAATTAAGGTAACTCCCACACCCGATATCAACGACGCAGGCTGGATTAACCTCGACGGCGGCGGAGAAATGTCGAAATCCAAGCTTGTAACGCTTCCCGACTATAAGTATGTAACTATTGAGTACTATTACGACACAAAAGCTCCGAAGTACGACGGCAACCTTGCATTCAGATACCTCGGCACAGGACTGGGCGGCAAGGTCGTTGAGGTTGCGTCTGCCGAGAAGATAGTCGTCGGCGCATGGGCGACCGCAACCTTTGATTTCAGCGGAAAGATAGAGGATAAGGTAAATTCCGAAGCCGGCTATCTCACGCAGATTCATTTTCTCCCGTTTGGCAAGACGAATCCCACGGATTTTACTCCCGAGGATATTCTCTACGTCTCGAAGATAACCTTCAGCAAGAATAATCCCGAGGCGGATAAGCCGCATGAAGTTGAGTTTACAAAGGGCAACCCCGATGCCGAGGGCGACGCTCCCGAGATAGGGGACGGCTATGTTTCATTCGACTACAGCCGTATATTCTCCTCTATCTGCGACAACAAGAAGTCCGCAAAGGTTGAAAGGGATGTCGAGTTTGAGGGCAAAACCGCAATCAAGGTAACACCCACGCCCGGTCTTGACGATGCGCCCTGGATTAACCTTGACAGTCTTGGAGGAGAATTCGCAAAATCTAAGCTCGTAACGCTCCCCGATTACAAGTACGTAACCGTGGAGTACTATTACGACACAAAAGCACCGAAGTACGACGGTAATCTTGTGTTCAGATATCTCGGCGCAGGTCTCGGCGGCAAGATGGCTGAGGTTGCGTCTGCGGAGAAAATAGTTGTAGGTGCATGGGCGACGGCAACCTTTGACTTCAGCGGAAAGATTGAAGATAAGGTAAATTCCGAAATCGGATACCTCACACAGACTCATTTTCTCCCCTTTGGCAAAACAAACCCCACGGTGCTTACTTCCGAGGATGTTCTATATGTTTCGAAGATAACCTTCAGCAAGAATAATCCCGAGGCGGATAAGCCGCATGAAGTTGAGTTTACAAAGGGCAACCCCGATGCCGAGGGCGACGCTCCCGGGAAGCTCTCTCTCAAGGCGGGTGAAAAGTTCAAGCTCCCCGAATGTCCGTTTACTCTCAGCTACGGCGATTTTTCCGGCTGGAATCTCGGAGGCGGCGAGTTCGGAAAGCCCGGCGATGAGGTCACGATGGGCGAAACGCCTATGACCATAGCCGCCGTTTGGAAGGAAAGATACGATTATCCCGAGTATTCTATACTCGAATTCTGCGACTACCAGAACGGCATAGTTGACAACAACGACACCGCAGCTGTGTTTGAGAACGTTGTCGAGGACGGCAAAAATGCGGTAAAGTTCATGCCTAATATCTCATCTGCAGCAGGACGTATAACCTTCGAGGGCTACAGATACCGGGGCGCCATGATAGAACTCGGATACTATAAGTGGCTTACAATCGAATATAAGTACATTTCCGAAAAGCCCGTATCTCCCAAAATGCAGATAGGCATTCTGAACGGGGGACTCACAGGTTCATACAGCAGGGAGTCCGAGGAAACAATAGTAACCGATAAGTGGAGCTATGCAACGTTCGATCTTACCGGCACCGTTCCCGATCTTACAAAACCTCAGCACTTCCTCGTACAAATGCACATGAGACCGTTCGGATTAAGTGTGAAGCCGTCCGAGCTTGACAAGAACGACACGATGTATATCGCACGTCTCATATTCTCCGCAAACAAACCCAACTTCGGAACGCATGAGCCGTATATGACAGGCTACGCCGACGGCACCTTCAAGCCTAACAAGACGATAACAAGAGCTGAAGCGTGCACGGTTGTGGCAAGACTCCTCGAAACTGAAGACAAGATAACCGGCACATCGTCCTTCACAGACGTTGCCGCAGATAAGTGGTACGCAAAGTACATAGGCTTCTGCGAGGCGAAGGGTCTTCTTAAGTCCTACAGCGGTGCCTTCCTCCCGGATCAGGCTATAACAAGAGCCGAGTTTGCCGAGCTTGTTTACAATATGGGACTCGTTTCGGCTACAGACAAGGAGATTAAGTTTACCGATGTTGCGGAGACTCATCCGAAGTACGCCGCAATCAAAGCAGCCGCTTCCGCAGGACTTATCACAGGCTATGCAGACGGCACATTCCTCCCCGACAGAACAATAACGCGTGCGCAGGCTGTTACTGTTATTAACCGTGCAAGAGGCACGTCAAAGACGGCAAGCGCGCTTTCCTCCGATTACAAATCCGCTTTCAGCGATGTTGATTCCTCCTACTGGGCGTACGCCGACATCGCTGAGGCTTCCACAAAACACAGCTGTTTTGCAGGAGCATGGGTTGGTGCAAAGTCCTCGTCCGGAGGCGGTGAAAACGAAGACGATACCGGTATCGACTATGCGGCAGGCAACGCAAAGGTTGCGGAGCTTGACAAGCTCTCCGAGGAGAGAATAAAGGCTATACGTGCAACTAAGTCCGAGCATCCCGAAATCACGGGTAAAACTTACTATGTTTCCCCGAACGGAGATGATACCAAGGATGGACTCACACCCGCAACCGCATGGAAAACAATGAAAAAGGTGAATACCTTAGCGCTTACAAGCGGTGGCGTAGGCGTATTGTTTGAAAGAGGCGGAGTTTGGAGAGAGAGACTTTATGCTCAGGGAGGAATTACGTACTCCGCATACGGCGAAGGTGACAAGCCGAAGCTTTACGGTTCTCCGGAAAACGGTGCGGACGCTTCCAAGTGGACACTCATAAGCGAAAATAAAGAAAGCGGTGCGAAGATCTGGAAATACTCCAACGAGGGTATGGTTGACGTCGGCAATATCGTATTTGACGGAAAATCATATGCACGCAAGCTCAATCTTAATTATGCCGGCGGAAAGTTCATGATTAACAAGAGTGTTGAGTTTGATATGAACACGCACCTTGACACCGACCTCACTTTCTTCCACAAGGCGGATTCCAAACTTAACGGAAGCAGCGTGCCGGATGTTAACACAGCAACCGGAGCGATATACCTGCGCTGTGATAAGGGCAACCCCGGTGAGCTTTATAAGGATATCGAGTTCAGCACGAGAGGCAATATCGTTTCGATAAGCGGCAACTACGTGACAATCGACAATCTTTGCATTATGTACGGCGGAAGCCACGGCGTAGGTTCCGGTTCCGTAACGGGACTCACCGTGAGAAACTGCGAGATAGGCTGGATAGGCGGCTCGGTTCAGAACTACAACTCGAGCACCGGCGCACTCACACGTTTCGGAAACGGCGTTGAGGTATACGGAAGCTGCGACGATTACACCGTTGAAAACTGCTACATTTGGCAGAACTATGACGCCGGCGTTACTCATCAGTACAGCTCTTCGCAGACCGGTTCCTGCACGATGGACAATGTAACCTACAAGGGTAACGTAATTGAGGACTGCGTATACAGCATAGAATACTTCCTCAGTTCGGCATCCGATAATGCTGTCAAGAGAAGCGGCAAGAATATCCTCTTTGAGGACAACATACTTCGCCGTGCAGGCTACGGTTTCGGTTCGACCCGACCCGATGGCAATGTTCAGTGTCACATCAGAGCGTGGACATCGAGCAATCCCTTCGAGAACTACGTCATTAAGAACAATTACTTTGACAGAAGCACATGGGGGCTTATTCAGGTGACAGCCGCTTATAAGGCATGGTTTCCAAAGATGGAGGGCAACACCTTCATTCAGGGCTACGGCAACAATCTTGCACAGTACGTTATCGTTGAGGGTACAATGTACAAAATGTATGCCAACGCAGAAAAAACCATAAAGGAAACCTTCGGCGACGTCTCTGCAAATGTATTTTACGTTGAGAGAATACCCGATTATAAATTTTCGCCCGAAAACTGAGCTGCGGTCTCTGACACCGCCGCAGTGAGGTGAAATCGGAAAGGGAGAACGGATAAAACCGTTCTCCCTATTTTTTTATAAAACCGTGGAAATATTCACATTGCAGTGGTACAATTAAACCGAAAGCAGAAAGTCTTTCGCATACGAGTGAAGCGAAAATGCGGTTCTCGGTTATAACACATTACAGCCGGATTAAAGGAGTGACGGGTATGTCGTTTTTTCAAAACACGTGTAAGCCGAAGGGAATCGGCGGCAGAATAATGGTCGCTGTGATGAATGTGGGGCATTCGTCTATGGCGAAGTGGGGATTTAAACACATTGACATAGCGGATAACGGCATATGCCTCGATATAGGATGCGGCGGCGGTTCAAATGTAAGGCGGCTGTTGAAAAAATGCCCCTGCGGCAAAGTAACCGGCATTGATTATTCCGAGGTCAGCGTGGAAAAATCACGTGAAGTCAATAAAGCAGAAATTTTGAATAAGCGCTGTAATATTTTGCAGGGGAACGTAATGGAGCTTCCTTTTGAAGATGAAACCTTTGATGTTGTAACTGCGTTTGAGACGATATATTTCTGGTCCGATATCACCGAGGCGTTTAGGCAGGTGTACCGAGTCCTGAAAAAAGAAGGCATATTCATGATTTGCAACGAGTCGGACGGAAAGAATCCGAAAGACGAAAAATGGATCGATATCATACAGGGAATGAGGATTTACTCACCCGAACAAATAAGAGAGTCCTTGGAGAGTGTCGGTTTTGAAAACACGGAAATCGACATTGACAAAAAAGGATGGATTTGCGCCGTTTGCAAAAAAGTGTAAAAGCGCAGAAACGCTCACATTTCGGCGGTACAATAAATATATGAAAACTTACGGTTTCGAGAGGGGGAATCGGTATGAGAACATTCGTAAAAAGAGCGGCGGCTATGTTGTTGACTGCTTCGGCAGTGTTGTGTTTAGCTTCGTGCCGCGAGAAAGCGGAGAAAGAGCCGCCGAGCGACACGGCACTTCCGACTGTCTGTGAAAATGTGCCTGAAAACGAAAATAAAGCCGAAGCCGAAAGCACGGAGACACTGCTGATAACAACAACCGTATTCTCAAACGGCGTGAATTACGATGACGGAGTTGATCTTATCGTTTACGAGTGCGATACCGAGACTCTTGAATTGACTCCCGTTTTTCGGAGAAAAATCTATTCCGTTTATCCTGCAAA
Organism: uncultured Eubacteriales bacterium; assembly: GCA_934444485.1. Lineage (GTDB taxonomy): Bacteria > Bacillota > Clostridia > Oscillospirales > CAG-382 > CAKSUT01. The sequence goes on from CAKSCN010000108.1 coordinate 6,098, forward strand.
CACGGTGGATTTTGCAAACGGCAAGGTCTATTTTGCGGACGCAGACGAAAAGCGTCTCTATGACAATATGTTTTGCTTCGATATGAAAACCGGAGAGGTGAATAAACTGACGGACGGCAAGTTTGCCTTTGACGACTTTTTGATGGTGGATGGTGTACTCTACGCAAATGCGGCTCGTGAATACTGCAACGCAGTCCAACCGGCACGCTTTGACACGGAGGACAACAGCTTTACCTACAGAAACCCGGACGATGATGACACAATGCACGTCTCTTTCTCTTATGACAGGTACGAGGACGCATTCCTTATTACGACTTGCAGCCTTGCAGAGCGGAGTACTCACCGGGTTGCGGCGGAGACGCACATCACACCGAAAACCGTTTCGTGGCTGTCAAAGGATTTTAAGACCGTGACCCCGATTTTCTTTACCGAGGATTTTGAAATCAACACGACACGACGCCTTGACGAGAAGCGCATCCTTATGACGACAGAACCGTATATGACCGCAAAGAGAACGATGAAGCTTCTTGATATCGAGACAAAAGAGGTCACCGACGTAAATATTCCGGGACTTTTGCAGGAGTATATGTTTTATCCGCTTGAAGACGGAAACACGGTGTTTTTGATCGGACAGAACACAGTGCCGTCGTGGCAGTTTTACAGGTACAAAATGGACAGCGGCGAGCTTACTCACATAGAGTTTCCCGAAACTCCGGCGCAGATTGTGGATTTGCAGTTAACGTCACGGTCGTGAAGTGCGGCTTGGGTTACTGATAATGACATAAATAAACCGAGGGCGACCGTGTATGCGATCTCTCTCGGTTGTTGTTTTGAGTAGGCTATAGAGTATAAAAGACTTTAACGATATTACGCCGAAAACGAATGAGAAACAGCATAAAATACCTCCCGAAGTGTACATAAAAACGATTTTGTGCGTGTGAACCCACACACCTGAAGCTCCGTGTTCACCGCTCTGTATCTTTGCGCACTCGTCGAGCGGAGCAAACCGGGAAAATGCAAAATCTTAGCAAAATCTTAACACAGTTGAGCGCAAAAAATTAACCGTAGAACACGAAGAGGCCGGCACTTGATGAATGCCAAACGGCAACCCGCGATGCGGCATAAGGTATGTATTCTGTTAATGTTTTGTATCTTGCTGTTATTTAAGCACAAGCTCTCTTTTCGCACTCTGTACCGGCTCAACCAATCCCACTTCTTCACGGAAGTTCTCTACGTCTATCCCAAGAAACAATATGATTCTCAGCGCCGTTACCGTCCCCGGAAGCTTTCTTCCCGATTCGACCTTCTGATACCATCGTACCGACACCGACACCGCCTCCGCCACCTGACTCTGCGTGTAGCCGAGCCTCGTCCTTGCTTCAAGTACGGCGCTTGCAAATTTGGACGCTATTCTCACGATTGATACCTCCTCTACTGAAATTCATTATATCAAAACATCAATCGGCTTGAAAACGTCCCATTGGTTCGTGTTGTGTAAATTGTTACCGTTATTGACTTAATTTACAAATAGTCTACATTATCGTTTTAAGACTCACGAGAATAACGGATAATAACCCGATAAATAATACTTGTTTCGCATTTTTGCAAAAGCTGTTCGTTATATTGCACAAATAAGCCTGCTTGATATACGGTTTAAGAGTACCGTATATTGTACACCGAACGCCAAATAAACCCGAATCAGGTTAAAACATCCCGTTTTTTATCTGATAATCGACTGTATACTCCTTGAATTGAGTTTTAATTCTAAAAACATTCGTCATTATCACCAAATATCGCACATCTGTTTCGACTCAAACGACCCATTCCTCCATAATTGCGCTAAGAAGCTGTTCAGATCTTTGAAACTGTCTTGACAAATACTGCTAATTGGGGTAGAATTTGATTACAAAAAGTACAAATCAGTAAAAAACAGGCAAATTTGATAAGAGGCGAGAAAATTGTACTTATACAGAATTTTCAGCGAAAAACTGCGTTCGGAGGAGGTCGGAGCTTATATCGGCTACGGAATCAAGGTATTCGACGGGGAGTGTGAAGTAACAAGTATTTCGGACATTTCGGAAAACAAAAGCGAAGTTGAAGAGCTTTGCCGATTATGCACCGTGTGTCAGCTTGATCCGAAACATTTCGGCGATGTTATCGAAGACAGCATCTGAACATTCATAGTGGCACAAATTGCAGAACGGTTTTACTAAAATCGAAAAGACGGTAAGAAGACAGTTTATCCGTAAAGATTTACGTTAAGATTCTGCTAATTTTTACCTCTTTTCGCTTTTTTCGATTCGACCGAAACCACGCATTTACGTCATTTTACGCAAGTCGTTTGTTTTGAGGGCGAATGCGGTCGAATTTGTTCACAATTTGCACTTGAATGTTATGGCATTTTATGGTAATATATTC
>CAKSCN010000109.1 GCA_934444485.1 uncultured Eubacteriales bacterium
GAGTACGAAAACGGTGAGTTTGTCGGCGGTTCAACAAGAGGCGACGGCTATATCGGAGAAAACATCACCGAGAACCTGAAAACAATAAAGTCAATACCGCAGAAGTTGGCAAAGCCTATCCCCTACCTTTGCGTAAGAGGCGAGGTGTATATGCCGAAGAGCGTTTTCGCAAAGCTGAACGACGAACGTGAGCTTTCCGGCGAATCCCTTTTTGCAAACCCGAGAAATGCGGCGGCAGGGTCGCTGAGACAGCTTGACAGCAGGATTACCGCCTCACGAGGTCTCGACATCTTCGTTTTCAACATTCAGGAGGCACGGGGGGCTGTGGAAATTCACTCTCATCGTGAAAGTCTTGACTACCTAAAGGGACTCGGCTTTGTCGTCTCTCCGTCGTACAACGTATTTTCCGACTTCGGCAAAATGAAAGACGAAATCGCTTTCTTCAACGAGAATCGTGACAACCTCAATTTCGACATAGACGGTGCGGTAATCAAGGTGGACGACTTTGCAAAGCGTGAACTGCTCGGCGAAAAGTCCAATGCGCCGAAATGGGCGGTTGCGTTTAAATATCCGCCGGAAGAGAAGGAAACAAAGCTTCTCGGGATTGAGGTGAACGTCGGAAGAACGGGAGTAATAACCCCGTTTGCTGTACTCGAACCGGTACGGCTTGCCGGAACAACCGTATCGAAGGCGACGCTCCACAATGCTGATTTCATTGCCGAAAAGGAAATAATGATAGGAGATACGGTACTTGTACGCAAAGCCGGAGAAATTATTCCGGAAATACTCTCTTCGGTAAAATCCAAAAGGGACGGTACCGAGAAACCTTTCTCAATGCCGACGGTATGTCCGTCATGCGGCGCACCGGTTGTGCGTGAAGAAGGCGAAGCGGCATACAGATGCACCGACCCGAAATGTCCGGCGCAGCTTGTGAGAAGGCTCACGCACTTTGTCTCACGTGACGCCATGAACATTGACGGATGCGGCGAAGCGCAGGTAACACAGCTCACCGAAAAGGGACTTGTTCATGACGCCTCCGACCTTTACAGGCTCACAGCAGGCGAACTCGAGAGCCTTGACAGAATGGGCAAAAAGTCGGCAGAGAATCTTATTGCGGCAATTGAGGCTTCAAAAAATGCGGGTCTTGCGAGAGTGCTTTTTGCTCTCGGCATACGCCACATCGGAAAAACAGGTGCGGAATCGCTTGCGGCGCACTACGGCAGCATTGACGAGGTTATGAACGCAAGCTTTGAAGATCTTTGCGGAATTGACGATGTGGGTGCAATTTGCGCCGAAAGTATAAGAAGCTACTTTGAAAGCAGCGACGCTGTAAATCTTGTTGAATCGCTCCGTTCCGCCGGTGTAAATATGAGTGCGGTGCGCACGGTTGTCAGCAACTCTCTCGAGGGACTTACCTTCGTAATCACCGGCACTCTCCCCGGAATGAAGCGTGGCGAGGCGGCGGCGTTTATCACATCTCACGGCGGCAAGGTGTCCTCATCGGTATCGAAGAAAACATCATACCTTCTTGAGGGCGAGGACGGCGGAAGCAAGGTCGCAAAGGCGCAGAGCCTCGGTGTTTCGTCGATATCTCTCGAAGATTTAATGAGCATGGCAGAAGAAAATTATTGATTGTATTCACCCAAAACCGCTTGATTTTCTCCGCAAACGGTGGTATAATATGCGGCAGAGAATGTTCGGTAATCTGAAAGGAACTGTAAATGAAAATCACTATAGCCGGTTACGGCAAAGTCGGTTCGACAATTGCGGAAAGACTTTTAAAGGAAAATCACGATCTGACCATCGTTGATATCGATCCGTCCGCCGTCGAGGATGCGAGGGGCGAGCTTGATATCTACGGCACTGTGGGCAACTGCGCTTCTCAGGAGATACTTCGAGAGGCAGGGATAAAGGAGTCAGACCTCCTTATCGCCGTTACGCAGTCGGACGAGGTCAATCTTCTTTCGTGCCTCATTGCAAAGAAGATCGGAGCAAAAAAGGCAATCGCACGTGTAAGAAGCCCGATTTATTCCGAGGAAATAGCACTCATTAAGGACGACCTCGGTCTCAGCATGGTAATCAATCCCGAGCTTGCGGCGGCCGGAGAAATAACCCGTCTTCTCAAGTATCAGTCCGCAACAAAGGTCGAGACTTTTGCTAAGGGACGAGTCGAAATACTTCAATACAAGCTTTCGGACAAATGCCCGTTATGCGACGTGAGAGTCATGGACATCTTTGAAAAGCTCAAGCTTCGGGTGCTTATATGCGTGGTTGAGCGAGGCAAAGAGGTGTTTATCCCGAACGGTTCGTTTATCCTCAAGCAGGGCGACGTTATCTCCTTCGTTGCGGCTTCCGGAGATGCCGACAGGTTCTTCAAGCGTCTCGGAGTCGTCACGGACAAGATAAAGCGAATACTGATAATAGGCGGCGGACGTCTCACCTACTATCTTGCAAAGAACCTGCTTGAATCCGGGTTCAGCATAAAGATAATAGAGAAAGACCGTGAACGCTGTGAAACGCTGAGTGAAGAGCTTCCGGGTGCTATGATAATCAACGGCGACGGAACGGACTGCCGTCTTCTCGACGAAGAGGGACTCTCCGAATTTCAGGCAATTGCCACGCTTACGGGAAACGATGAGCAGAATATTCTTGTTTCAATGTATGCGGCGAAGAATGCAAAGGGTGCGAAGATAATAACCAAGGTAAAGCACTCCGACTTTGACGAAATGCTCAAGGATGTTGACGTCGGAAGCATCGTTTCGCCGAAGCACATAACCTCGGACTATATAATAAGGTATGTGCGTGCAATACAGAATTCCGTCGGCAGTAACGTACAGGCACTCCACAAAATCGTTTCCGACAAGGTTGAGGCACTTGAATTCAGGGTGCGTGAGGCGTCGGAAATAACAGGCATTCCGCTCCAGGCGCTCAAGCTCAAAAACGATATACTTATAGGCTGTATCAACCGAGGCGGAAAGATAATCGCTCCTAAAGGCGGAGACACCATCGAGGTCGGAGACACGGTTATAGTCGTAACGACACGAACGGGACTTTGCGAGCTGAGCGACATATTGCAATAACGGTAAAGTGAGTAAGTAGGTTAATATGAATATACGTCAAATTTCAAAAATCACCGGTACGACGATGCTTGCCGTCGGAATTTTTATGATTCTTCCGCTCATTGTTGCCGTGATTTACAAAGAACCGGAGGGTATTTGGTTCGTGCCGATAACGGCGTTTCTCCTTGCGGTAGGCATTCCGCTTGCGAATATACGAACCGACGTAAGAGAAATCTACGCAAAGGACGCATACATAACGGTCGCTCTTTCGTGGATACTTATAAGTCTTTTCGGGTGTCTGCCCTTTTACTTCAGCGGAGAAATAAAAGGCTTTATAAACTGCTTCTTTGAAATAGTTTCGGGATTTACGACGACAGGCTCAACCATACTGAGCGGTGACGAAATTGAGAGCATGAGCAAATGTATGCTGTTCTGGCGAAGCTTCTCCAACTGGGCGGGCGGCATGGGCGTGCTCGTGTTTATTCTTGCATTTGCTCCCGGAAACGGCGCCAACACTCTGCATCTTCTCCGTGCGGAAAGTACGGGGCCGTCGGTAAACAAAATAGCTTCCAAAATGCGCAGTACCGCATCCATCCTATATATCATTTACACTCTGATGACAATTGTCACGATAGCGCTTCTGCTTGCCGGAGGAATGCCGGTGTTCGATTCGATTACCACAGCCTTGGCGACCGCCGGCACGGGAGGTTTTTCGATAAAAGCGGCAAGCCTCGGCGCATACAACAGCTACTATTTACAGGGCGTTGTCACGGTAATGATGATACTTTTCGGAGTGAACTTTTCGCTGTACTATTTTCTCATTCTCGGCGACATAAAAAGCTTCTTTAAAAACGAGGAGCTGAGAGGGTATTTCCTGGTTATTGCCGCATCGATTGCGCTTATAACGCTCAATATCCGCAGTGCCTTTCCGAGTCTTTTCGACGCCTTTCATCACGCCGCATTTCAGGTATCTACGATAATAACGACCTGCGGCTTTGCGACGGTTGACTTCAATCTGTGGCCGACCTTCTCGAAGATGATTCTCGTTTTTCTGATGTTCTGCGGTGCTTGCGGAGGCGGAACAGGCGGAGGATTCAAAATATCCCGTATAATAATCCTTCTGAAATCCGTCAAAAAAGAGCTTTACACGCTTATACATCCGAGAGGCGTAAAAATAATGATGATGGACGGCAAGAAAATCGAACACGAAACCGTCCGCCGTACGAATGTGTATCTTGTCAGCTACCTTGTAATTCTCATAGTTTCGGTTTTTATCGTGTCTCTTGACAATATATCCTTTGAGGGTGCATTCACTTCGGTTCTCGGAACACTCAACAACATAGGTCCGGGACTTGCGGAGGTGGGACCCAATGCGAACTTTGCGTTTCTGTCTCCCCTTTCAAAGCTTGTGATGATACTCGATATGCTCATAGGCAGACTCGAAATATTCCCGATGCTTATTCTGATGTCTCCGCAGACGTGGATGAAAAAATAAGCCCGAGCAAAAGAATTCCGCCCTTCGGTTCGATCCGTCGGGCGGTTTTAATTTATACGCTTATATGCTTGACGCTTATCAGTTTATCGGAACAACTGCGCCTTCGTACTTTTCGTTGATGAAGTTCTTAATTTCATCGCTCTTGAGCGCATCAACAAGTGCCTTCACAAGCTCGTTTTCTTCGTTGCCTTCCTTTACAACAACTATGTTTGCAAAGGTCTGAGCGGCTTCGGACTCGGAGTCCTCTGTAGCGAGAGCCTCGGAAATGGAGATGCCGTTTGCGATTGCATAGTTGCCGTTGATAACTGCGAGAGCTGCTTCGTCACGCTGGGAAGGAACGAGAGCCGCTTCCATCTCGACAATGTCAAGGTTCTTGGGGTTCTCAACGATATCGTTCTTTGTTGCGGTGAGGCCTACGCCGTCCTTGAGCTTGATAAGACCGTTAGCTTCAAGAAGAAGGAGTGCTCTTGCTTCATTTGTTGCATCGTTGGGAACTGCAACCTTGTCGCCCTCTTTGAGTTCGTCAAAGGACTTTGCAGTGCCGGTGTAAATTCCGTAGGGCTCGTAGTGAATCTTTGCAACGGATACGAGGTGTGTGCCGTTCTCTTCGTTGAACTGCTCGAGGTAAGGTGTGTGCTGGAAGTAGTTTGCGTCAACATCGCCGCTCTCTGTGGAGGTGTTGGGGATTATGTAGTCGTCCATTACCTTGATGTCAAGAGTGATACCCTCTTTTTCGAGAATAGGCTTGCACTGCTCGAGAATCTCTGCGTGCGGTGCGGAGCTTGCGGCAACGGTAAGCGTTTTTGTTTCGGTCTTTGTATCGCCGTCGGTGTTGGTGTCGTCAACGGTCTTGTTTCCGCATCCGGTGAGAGCGGAAAGTGCGAGGGCTGCCGCAAAGCCTACGGCAAGTACTTTCTTGAGTGTGTTTTTCATTTTGCATTTCTCCTTTTTTGAAATGATATTTTTACACCGTTTAATAGACGCTTTGCACGCCCGGTAAACGTATGTAATACTGATTCAGGTAGGCTGCCGAAAAGTTCAGTCCTTCTTTGCCTTTTTGCGTGAGTTTCTGATACGTCTGTCGGTGCGTCTTGCGAGAGTTCCGAGGGATTCCTGAAGCACCTGCACGAGAATTACTAAAAGTATCGACGAGACATACATTTTCGTGCTGTCAAAGCGGTACAGACCGTACTGAATTGCAACCTGTCCGAGACCTCCGCCGGCTACGAGGTATGTCATGGGGGTGTAGCCGAGAATTGTCGTAACCGCTATTGCACCGCCGACGATAAGCGAGGGCTTAGCCTCGGGGACGAGGACCTTGGTAATAAGCTGAAACTTATTCGCTCCCATAGAGAGGGCGGCTTCTATAACACCGGAGTTTACCTCCTTAAGGGAGGACTCAACCATTCGTGCGACAAAAGGCGCCGCCGAAATGACAAGGTAGAATATAAAAGCTTTGTTGCCGATTTTCGTTCCGACAAGGAGCTTGGCAAGCGGCTGTGTCATTACGAGAAGTATAATAAACGGCACGGAGCGCAGGAGGTTTACAATTAGTCCCACCGCCGCATTTACAAATCTGTTCGGGAAAATGCTTCCGTCGGCGGTACCGTAGAGAAGCACGCCCACAGGCAGACCTATAACATATGAAAGAACCGTGCTGAAGAATATAATTTTAAGCGTTACGAACACGGCCTCCGCATATAGTGCAGCGTTTCCGCCACCGAAAACATTTGAGATAAGCTCGTTAAAATTCATATATGTGACCCTTCCTTTCCCAAGTCCGACGTTCAGACTTTCATGTTCTCGGTTTTGTACGAGATGCCTCTGCTTTCGAGGTATTTCTTTACACGTGCGCTCGCATCTGCGTCGTCGGGAAGCTGGATAATCATCTGACCGTAAGCCTTGCCGTCTATGTTTTTGGTGTCCGCACCGAGAATGTTTACGACGGCTCTGCATTCAAGGGTCATCCCGGAAATGATGGGTTCAAAAGAAGAGTTTCCGTCAAACACTATACGTATGCACTCGTTTCCGGCGGTTCTCTTTATCGCATCGGTCTTGGGAAGAATAAGCTCCTTCGCTATATCGGACTGCGGATTTATAAAGACGTCCTTCACAAAGCCCTGTTCGACAACCGTTGCCTTGTCAAGCACCGCCACTCTGTTGCATATCTGCTCGATTACCTTCATCTCGTGCGTGATTACGATTATCGTAACCTTCATCTTCTCGTTAATCTCCTTGAGAAGCTCGAGAATGGAGCGTGTGGTGTTCGGGTCAAGTGCGCTTGTCGCTTCGTCGCACAACAGCACCTTCGGATTTGTGGCAAGAGCACGTGCTATTGCGATTCGCTGTTTCTGACCGCCCGAAAGCTGAGACGGATACGACGCCCATTTGTCGCCGAGTCCGACAACCTCCAAAAGCTCTTTTGCACGTGCCTCCGCTTCTTTCTTCGCAACGCCCGATATTTCAAGGGGAAAGCATATGTTCTTGAGTGCGTTTCTCTGTTCGAGAAGATTAAAGCTCTGGAATATCATGCTCATCGATCTGCGTGTTTTCAAAAGCTCCTTTTCGCTGAGGGCCGCAAGGTCTTTTCCGTCAAAAACCACCCTTCCGCTCGTCGGTCTTTCAAGGTAATTGATACAGCGTATCAGTGTGCTTTTACCTGCACCGGAAAGTCCGATTATACCGAAGATATCGCCTTTGTTTATGCTGAGATTGATATTCTTTATCGCCTCGAAAGGTCCTGCGTCGCTGTTGAAGACCTTTCCGACATTCTCTACGCTTATCATTACGTTTTCATTAGCATTCGTGTCCATAAAAACCCCCGATACCGTTTCAAAAAAAATAGCGGGAACCAATTTCCCGCCTAAACTCAACCAAGTACCGACCCAAAATCAAACCGGACAAATATCGGTATCAAACCAAATTGCGAGAAGCGTTCTTATTAAAATTTCCGCAAGAAACCATGCACATAAGCATACCGCACATGCACATCGACATAATATTCATCGTGTTGTTTCCGGCAGAAAGTCTCATACGTTACGCTCTCACCTTTCTCTGTTGTTTACGTCTTGTATTATATCACCGCCGCATTGATTTGTCAAGAGTTTTTTTGAATTTTATCTGTTTCGACAAAATGCGGTGTGAAGATTAAGGTCATATAGTAAAAATTGCAAAACATCCTGCACCAAAGCACGCTTACGGCAAAAATCCGCTCACTGTTACGGAAGAGAAAACATATAGTACGCAAGCGTGAAATCGTCAAAAGCTTCGGGCAATTTCACCTTTCTCAGCCGCCGACGCCGTTTTCTTTTTCGTCTTCGCACAAACCTTTCTCTTTCATCGGACACATACCGCACTTTGGAGATCTTGCCGTGCAAATGTCACGCCCGAAAATAACAAGTCTGTGACAAAAGTCCGACTGCACTTCAAGCGGCAAAATCGGCGACAGTGCCTTTTCAACGGCAAGAGGATCTTTTTTATCGGCAAGTCCGAGTCTGCACGAAATACGCATACAGTGAGTGTCGGCAACAATTCCGCCTTTCCCGTAGATGTCGCCGAGAAGAAGATTTGCAATTTTTCGTCCGACGCCGGGCAGAGTCAGAAGCGTTTCCATATCGTCCGGTACTCTTTTTCCGTACTCGGTTACAAGAATTCGGCAGGCGTCCTTTATGTTCTTAGCCTTGGTACGGAACAGTCCACACGGGCGTATTATGCTCTCAATATCTTCGAGCTTCCCCTCGGCAAGCGCTTCGACGGTCGGATATGCGGCAAACAAATCACGGCAGACAATGTTTACTCTCTCATCGGTACACTGCGCCGAAAGTCTTGCCATGACAAGAAGCTTCCACGCCTCCCCCTCATATTTCAGGGCGCATTCCGCATCGGGATAGAGT
>CAKSCN010000110.1 GCA_934444485.1 uncultured Eubacteriales bacterium
AAAGGGACGGAACGACAGAGAGTCGGTTTTAGAAAAGTACGGCATTCTGCCGCAGGTGACTGTTACGAAAAAAGATTACCGCGGGTCTGTACGGGTCGTCCTTACTCCGAAATTTACAACAGCCGTATTCGGCAAAGCTCTCTCGGTCGGAAGCCGCTTCACCGGCAACTTCTACAAGTGCGAGCAGGACAGCGACAATCCGAACTTTCTCTCTTGGACCGAGATTACAACCGAGAAGCCTGATTTTCACAGACCGGAATTTTTCGGGGAGCTTGAAATTGTCGGCTGACGATAAATCGTTTTCGGGCGTTATCAGCCCTTCTTTTCGGAGGGATCTGTGGTAATTCCGAAGTTGCGGTACTTCACAATATCGGTCTGCTCACGAAAAGCCCTGCGGTATTCCGTGGGGTAAAGTCCGAACGCTTTTTTGAACTCGGCGGAAAAATAACTCTGCTCGCAAAAGCCGAGAGCCTGCGATATTTCGGTGACGGTATTCTCGGTTCCCTCGAGCATTCGCTTTGCGGCACGCAGTCTTTCTTCCTTTATATATTTATGCGGAGTCATGCCCATTTCACGCTTGAACACCTCGATTACCTTTTTGACGGAGGTGTTGAAGTGCATGGCAATTTTTTCGAGGCTGACATCACTGTTGAGATAGGTATCGATATACGACTTAATATGCTTTACATCGGAGAGCTTTTCACGGCGTTCTCCGATTTTGTTATTGTTGCTGTAGACGGCGAAAAAAATATCGAGTATTCGGTGCGACATATCGAAAAGCGAACATTTGCCGTTCTCAAGGTCGCTTATCACCACCTCAAACTGCGACTGCATATCGACCGTCGCAACCGTCACCGCCGATTCAAAGCCGAAGGAATCGAAGAGATTGTCGATGTACTTTCCCGTTGCGGAAAACCAGAGCTTTATGTAAGGCATATCCTTATCGGAATAGTACTTCACAAATCTGTCCTGACGTCCGATTATGCAGTCTCCCGCTCTCACGTCGTAAACCTTTCCCTCACTCTCGAGGTGTCCCTCGCCTTTTACGATGTATTCAAGTATGTGGCAGTCACGTGTTTTTTTGTAGCCGTAGTGCTTGTCGGGGTAAACTATACCGGCTCCGATGATGTTGAGAAACCCGCTTTTTTCGTCGGGGTCGTAATACACGTATTTTTCGTTGTATTCGGGAATAACCTTGTTGTAAAGATAGTACGCCATGACTCTTCCTCGCTTTTTTGTTTTCCACTGCCGTATTTTTGCACAAACAATGCAATAAAATATTAGTGTTTTCTGCAATTATAACATAAAAATTCGCAAAAGTCAATAATCCTAATAAATTTATCTAATAAAACTCATTGAATACAAATTCGCTGTATGGTACAATACTCTCATGAGTAATAATAACAAAAACAAGGAGGAAAACTCATGCAAAAACTTATGAAAGCATTGTGCATGACATTGTGTATACTTATGTGTGTAAGCACTATGCCGGTGTTTATCGCAGGTGCGGAGGAATACGACTTCTCCTATTTGCAGAACACCTACTCCAAAATCATGGCCGGCGAGACGGTTAACATCGCCTACTACGGCGGTTCTGTAACGAACGGATACGCCGGCGGCGGTCAGGACTGCCAGTCAAACGGAAAGGCATGGCGTTCGAGGACGTTCCAGTGGTTCAAGGACACCTTTGCCGACACGGGTGCGACCTTTGTCGAGAATCATGCGGCTCTCGGCGGTACCGGCACGGGACTTAACATCTACCGTGCGGACGAACATCTCTATCTCGGCACGGACAAAGCGCCCGATCTCATCTTCATCGAATTCGCCATAAATGACTCCTACAAAGGCTACACCTACGAGCAGTCGGCAGAGTACATGGAGGCGATAATCAGGAAGCTTTACAAAAACGATCCTTACATTGACATTGTAATCGTCCTCACGACCGACAACGGCAAAAAGGACACCGAATTTGTCAACGCAAAGGCTCACGCCGACGTTGCGGCGAAGTACGACATTCCCGTAGTATGGGTCGGAGCGCAGATTTACAGATTTCTCCGTGAGCTTAACGGCGGAAACGACATCACAAACGTAAACGGCGAGCCGTGGTCAACCTACTTTGCGGACGGCTGTCATCCGAATGCGGAGGGTCATGCGAAGTACACCGAGTACATAGTTAACGACATTCTCGTTCCGAATCTCACTGCTGACGGACTCAACCTCGATCCGTCAAAGCGCACGGCAAAAGTTATGCCCGAGGGGACGCCGCTCTATCATGACGGCAGATACGTCGATTCCTACGGTACGACAGCCGGCAAGGTCGATGGCTTCAAAAGCTATTCGTTCGGTTCGGACGGCTCAAAGATTTATGCAAACACTCCCGGCGCATCTTTCAGCGTAAACTTTCACGGAACGGGCTTCGGCATAATTTACACGGCATCTCCGTCCAACGGTATCGTGGTTTACAATGTTGACGGCGGCGCATTTTCGTCAAAGAACCTTTACAACTCCGGCAGCGGAACGAATCACGTTATGCTCGTCAGCGGTCTTGCCGAGGGCGACCACACGCTGAACCTTATATTCAGAAAGTCGGCGTCCGGTTCTTACCTCGCCATACAGAAGTTCCTCGTTGACGGCGATCCCGGAAAAACGCCGCTCACGTTCGGCGAGCCTCCCACCAATTCCCCCAACAACGAAGTTTACATTGCAGACATCACCCTTGCTCCGAACGAGCTTAACACAGTAATCTCCGGCGGCGGTTACACCAACACCGGTGCGACAATGGTGGTTGAGGAATCGATAGTTGACGACGTTGACACGATAAAGTACGTCCCCAACGCCGAAAGCTCCGACATAATTGCGAGCGACTGCTACAATTCCAAGCTCAAGAGCGTATCGCTCCCCGAATACAAATATGTTACCGTCGGCTACCACTACAAGGTTGAGGACGGCGTCACCCCCTCCGCAAAGGGAATGACAATAAACTTCCTCAATAATCCCGGCACCGGAAAAGCCTATGCTGCGAAGAATGCAAACACACTTCTTGTCAACAAGTCGGACGAGCTTATTTTTGACATCACGGGAATGGCGGCGGAAGGCGTTTCAGGAAACCTCAAGCAGTTCCACTTCTACCCGTTCGGCAGCGTGAAGGGAAGCGAAGCAAACGAGGGAGAAGTTATGTACATAAAGTATATGACCTTCCATGCCAACTACCCCTACGACGAATCCCCGGTGAGCGTTGACCTTTCGTCCCTCACCGTATCAGGAGCTGCATCCGAGAGAAAAACTATTGACGGAGAAAACGTACTCTCAATAGCCGCAAACGGCGGTACTGTGGCAGTTTCCGCTTCCGGTCTCGAGTCTCTCAGACTTCTCCCGTCAGTGTACAAGTATGCTATGGTTGAGTACTATGCCGAGAACGCCGAGAGCGTAAAGCCCGTACTTCGCATTCCCACGCTCGACAAGGAAGCCTTTGAAGCGACAGGTGCGGCTCTCTCGAACGGCGCATGGAAGAAAGCCATCTTCAACCTCTCGGATATTTCGTCCGTAAACGGACAGAAAAACTACTACAAAGACCTCGTGCTTATGCCTTTCGGCGCACTTTCTGCCGATAACGGCACGGTCAACATCAAATCGCTCACCTTCTGCTCGGCATACCCGGATCCCGACGCAGAATTTGAGATAAGCTTCGACCTCAACGGCGGCGAAGGCACTGTTCCCTCGAATGTTACGGCAAAACTCGGCAGCAAGGTTTCTCTCCCCTCCTGCAATGCCGTAAAAGAGGGGTACGTCTTCGCCGGCTGGTCGGAGACACCCGACGGTGAAATTATTACCGATTATTATATGCCCGAAAACGGTGCGACACTCTACGCCGCATGGGCAGAGCAAAAGACGGTATTCGTCAGTGCGGATTCGGAAACGATAAGCTACGGCGGCAAGACAAACGCCGTTGACTACACCACCCTCTCCGAGGCTCTCAAGGCTCTCGGCAAGGACGGCGGCACGGTTGTCATGACCGGCACTCAAACCTTCACCGACCTCAACTCCGTCACAGCAAACGCTCTGAGCATAAAGGTTATCGGTGCGGACAGCACGGCGGTTCTCGAGGGCTTCAACGCAAACATCAATCTTAAGGCTCCTACAGCCTTTGAAAACATAAAGTTCGTCGCAACGGCAAGCGGAAATCCCTACTTCTTCGCACAGGGCTACAAGTTTACTCTCGGAAAGGGCTGCACCTTCGCAACAACCACAAGCGGCACGGAGGTTGCAAAGAGATTCGAGCTTATCGGCGGCTCTTCGTCAAAGGACACGGTAAACGTAACCATCGACAGCAAAAACACATTCGGCGTCGTTGCCGCACTCTACGAAACAGCCTACAGCGGCACGGTATACTTCACGATAAATGACGGCTCTCTGACAGAACTCGAGCTCGGAAATCAGCGTTGGAGCGGAAAAGCGAAAACAGTTTCCGGAAGCACGGTTGTCACGGTAAACGGCGGTTCTTTCAGTTCGGCGACACCGCTCAAGTACACCGACCGCGACGTAAAGGGCGACGGGACACGTACAGGAAAGCACACCATTATCTTCAACAATGACACTTACAAATCCACCTACAACCTTTCCAAGACAGATTACATCATCAACGCAAACATCGGCGGCAGTGTAACGGCGGTAAATCCCGGAACTGCGGACACAGCCCCCACATTTATGCTTAAGGCAATCGGAAGTTATGACATATATGCGGATGGTAAGCTTGTCGGAAAGGGTGAGTACACCTACACCCCCGAAACGGACGGCGTTCACGAGATTCTCTTCGACATTCCGACATTCACCGTAACCTTCGACGCAAACGGCGGTGTCGGTACGGTGCCCTCTCCCGTAACCGCAATCGAGGGTTCTGAGGTTGACCTTTCCGCAACAGGAACTCTCACAAAAGACGGCTGCACCTTCCTCGGCTGGAACACCTCTCCCGACGCCAAAACCGCGCTTGAAAGCTTCAGCGTACCCGAAGGCGGTGCAACGCTCTACGCGGTTTGGATGAATACGGCAAATACGGTATTCGTAAATCCCGACGGAAGCGGAAAGCTCACGATAGGCACGCACGAATTCGACGCAGTATCTACAATCACCGAAGCGGCGGAGGCTATCGGCACAAACGGCGGCACAATCTACTTCACCGGCACTGTCGGCAACGGCTCAGGCAACGAGCTGTTTAAGGCTCTCGAGAAGGTAAAGAACGGCAAGGTAATAATCGAGGGTGTCGGAGACAATGCGGAATTCAGCTTGCAATGCATGACGGTTAGGTTCTTCTGCGACCTTGAATTCAGAAATCTCACGTTTACGATGGGTGTCAGCGACTGGTTCGGCTACTCGAACGGTCACAAAATCGTCATCGGCGAATACGGCAAGGAAAACGACGTAAGACTCCCCTCATCGCAGTTCATCCGTCTCTTCGGCGGCAGAAACGCAGTTACCGACATCACGATTAACAGCGGTTACTTCGTTGAAAAGTTCAGCCTTGCAAACTACGATGCATCTCTCACCGGCGACACGCTTCTCACGGTAAACGGCGGCACGTGGGTAAACGGAGTCAATGCCGGCTTCTACAGCTTCAAATCTGCTAACGCATTCACCCAGACCGGCAACTCCACGGTCATTGTAAACGGCGGTAAATTCACCACACCCAAGGTGGAGTGGAAATACACGGCAAGTGTCACCGGCAAGAAGACGGTCATCTTCAACAACAATATTTTCTACGAAGAGGGCTTCACCTCCCCCGACGCAAACTTCGTCATCATCTCCGAAAAGGGCGGCACGGTATCGGTAAAGACAGTCGGCAACTCGTTCCTTGTAACTCCAGACGAAGGTCTCGTACCCTACGTCAACGGCACGGCACTCACGGCGGAAGCCGACGGAAGCTATGTACTCACCCCCGAAGCGGACGGAGAGTATGCGGTTTCCTACAGGGCGGCAAGCACGAAGGTTGACGTTAACTTTGAGGTAACTCTCGAAAGAGCGGCAAGCGGCGCTTACTACGACATTGAGGGCTACAACAGCGAGGCTCTTATTTCGGTAACGGACAGCGGTAATTCCGAAGTTTACGCAATCACCGAAAAGGATGCGGCAGTTGTCTCCGACGCAAACGGCAAGGCGGTTCTCACGTTTACAGCCGAACTTGCTCCGGGTGAGTACACGCTTACCGTCAAAAAGAACGGCTACGTGGCATCAACTTCGGCGTTCTCCGCCTCGGAAGAAAGCGGCTCGGTGAAAGCGGTTCTCATCGGCGGCGATATCAAGGGTGCTTACGGTGACGTTTGCGGCGACGGCATTGTTGATGTCGACGACTTCATAAGAGTTATCCGTGCCTTCGATCCCGACAGCACCTCACTCTTCCGTGCGGTTACGGACATCAACGAGGACAGACAGATAACCATCGAAGACCTTGCGATAATCAAAACCGGCTTTAAAAAGTAAAGTGCAAAAAGCGCACAGCGTCCCCCGTTTGTTTGCGGGGGATGTTTTTTTATCAAAATATGTGTGTGTTACCATGCAAAATTTTGCTGTAAAAATGCAAGAATCATGCAAAATATCAAAATCACCCCCTGCTTTTGCAAAATACACCATAGAAATTATTTTTGCAAGAGTGTATAATATTAGGTGGTAAAATTTTTACACAAAAGGAGAGAAACCCATGAAGAAACTGTTTGTTACCATTCTGGCATTCGCTCTGTGTTTTGCGCAGGCGTCCTTTACGCTTCCCGTATCGGCTGCCGACGGCGTAATAGCGGAGCTGACAACCCTCCCCGAGCGTCTTCGGGGAATAACCGAGGCAAGCGTCATCACATCTCCCGACACTTCCTCAGGCACCGACATTGAAGGTCTCACCCTCACTCCCGTTTGGCAGGGCAAGAACTTCACCTTTGGAGAGTCGCTCGCCGGCAAGGGTGGAACGCTTCTCGAGTACACGGCGACCTACACCGCTCCCGAGGGATATGTTTTCTCGTCCGCTCTCGCAGAGAATGAAAACACCTCCCTTTCCGAGGACGCAAAGGTACTCACCTTCACGCTTTACACCTATGTTATACCGAAAAATGCGGTGTACATAGACGACAGCGGAAGCGACAAGACCGAGGACTACGCAGAGGGCAACTACGAAAAGCCGTACAAAACTCTCGCAAAGGCGGCGTCAGCTCTCGACGGAAACGGAGTCATCGTCATAAAGGAAACGGTGTCCGCTTCGGGCGACTTCGGCGCAGCAGGTCAGAATTTCACCATTGTGGGCTATGACGAAAACTCGGTTCTCAGCGTTCCCGGCTCTCTCAGAATCAGAGCAAGCACCGTTATCCGTGACCTCACGATAAGCTACAACACCAAGCCCACCATAGGTATATACTGCATGGGAAGCCGTGTTGTTTTCGGCGACGAACACTACAGCGACCTCACAATAACAACCTCCGATAATGTTTCACGTCAGCTTATGGCGACCGGCGACGGCGGCACATACACCGGAAGCGACATTACGATAAACAGCGGTACATTTGACAATGTTTACCTTTCCGGCTGGAACGCAACGAATGTGAACGGCGACGTCAAGTGGACGATAAACGGCGGCACAATAAATTATTTTTACGGCGGTCTCCACTGCGGAAACGGCAGTGTAACTCACAACCTCAGCGGTAACATTGACATCACGGTGAACGGCGGCGTATTCACCAACAACTTTGTCTTCGGCAACGCCGGTGCGAACAGCACAATGGTCGGAGACATCAATGTAACGATAAACGGCGGCAAATTCTCCAAACCGCTTTACGGCATGGGCAACGGAAACGCACCGTTTGACGGCAACATGACGCTCAAAATAACGGACGGCGAATTTCTCGGCAGCATAATTCCGTACAACGGAAAGTATTCCGAAAGCTCAGCCGTGACGGTTGATTACACAGACTACGCCGGTGACAAGGACGCTCTTCTTTCAAAAATCAGAGCGACCGGCGTAAACACGATTCTCGGTCCCGTTTACTACATCGACTCCGCAAATGGCAGTGATTCGGGTGCAGGCACGTCCGCAGACGACGCATTTGCGACAATCTCGACCGCCTTCTCTAAGTTTACCGAAACGGTAGGCGGTAAAATCATCATCTGCGGCGACTACGAGCCGAAAAAGAGCGGTTTCGACGACAAAGCCGGCAGAGCTAAGGTAACGATTATGGGTCTTGACGAAAACGCACGTCTCTTCTTCGACAAAAGTATCGGAGTAAAGAGCGAAACCGTGTTTGAAAATCTTATCATTCACGTTGCTTCAAAATTCACTTCGTTCCGTGCGGAAAACTGCAAGCTCACTCTCGGCTACGGTCTCACCACAACATATGGCGATGATCCCAATAC
>CAKSCN010000111.1 GCA_934444485.1 uncultured Eubacteriales bacterium
GGCTTCGGTTCCGGAACATAATCGTAAAGCTTGATGTTGTACATTTTTCCTTCACTCCTGTTTGTTATAGTTTTATGCAGCATTGTTCTGCATCGTAAACCGTCAATATACGCATATATGTGTTCGAAAAAATATTGATTCTTATCTGTACGCTGTCATCTGTCATAGACAGTCGAAGGAATCTGAAACGGCGAACACCTTGTGTATGTTGACAAAATCATTGATTTGTGCTATAATTCAGTTGCGCAGTTGCGTGCTTGATTGGTGAATGAGGTTTCCTTGCTGTTCTTTTGTCATTCTATCACAAAAGAGATGGTTGGAAAAGAGCAAAAATAAACGTGTATTTGTAAAAAATAAACATGTAACGGTGATATTATGAGGTTTAGTGAAATAAAACCATTTGTAAGGTTTATAAGAGTTCAGAAACAATTCCCCTACACAGAATCGATGTGTGCCCTTGATAACAGGATATTCTATTGCACAAATGGTGAAGGAAAACTTGAAATTGACGGCGATGAGGTCGAGATATCTTCCGGTTCACTTCTTTATTGGCGTTCGGCACTACCTTATCGATATACTTTCTGCACCGAAACCCTATCGTTTATTGCATGTAATTTTGATTTTTCCTGCGTGAGCGAAGAAAAAAACTATCCGATTCCACCTCTGAAAGAAAAAGAATTTGACACGACAATGCTCCTTGATGATGCCAATGTAGTTGACGAGGAAGCTTTCGGGAGGTATTTTGTTATAGATAACGCACAGCGATTTGAAGAGAAATTCATAAAACTCAGAGAAGAGTATAATAACAAGCAACAGTACTACTCTATGAATTGTACAGCAACATTGACAGGTATTCTTGTTGCTGCCGTCAGAGAGTACAATATGCCGAAGTGCATAAGGGAGAATGACATTTCCGAGAGGGTGATTTCATATATCAGGGAGAATTATCAAAAAAAAATCACATATGCCGACATTGCGGCAAAGTTTCACTACCATCCGAATCATATAAGCAGAATTATGCTCTCGTGTACGGGAATGAGCCTGCATAAGTTTCTGACAAGCTACAGAATTGGCGAAGCTGTAACGTTCCTCCAATCGGGAAAGTATTCGGTGCGTGAGGTTGCGGAGCTTGTCGGCATCCCGGATATAAGCCAATTCTCCAAATGCTTTAAGAAGTACACATCGAATCCGCCGTCAAAGTATAGGTACAGCTGAAAAAGAAGGCTCGGTATTTTCACTGAGCTTTCAATTCTTATTGTTTCCCCAAAATTTACTTATCACCTCCGCAAGCCCCTCGGCGTCCTTGAAAAATCTTATGCTTTGCCACGACTCCGGCAGACATTCGAGGTATTTTCTCTTTTTGTAGCGTGTGTCGATAAGAAGAACGAAGCCTCTGTCCTTTTCGGAACGTATAACTCTGCCTCCCGCCTGAAACACCCTGTTGAGTCCGGGAAAGGTGTACGCAAAGTCAAAGCCGTCACGCCCCTTTGCGGAGTACGACTTTTTCAGAAGATCTCTCTCGAAGCATATCGCCGGCATTCCCGTACCCACAATTATCGCACCAGAAAGCTTTTCTCCCTTTAGGTCAACTCCCTCGGAAAATACGCCGCCGCAGACTGTGAAGCCGATGAGAGTCTTGTCTCCGTGATTGTCGAAGCTTGCAAGAAAATCGGCACGTTCGGCATCGTTCATCTCGGGTGTCTGACGCAAAAGCGTAATGCACGAGGATTCGGAAAGCGATTCAGAAAAAATCTCGTATACATCGTCAAGATACTTGAACGACGGAAAGAAAACAAGGTAGTTGCCGACCTTGCACCTTGTCGCCTCGGTTATCGCCTCGCAAATCGCTTCGTATGACTCTTTCCTGTCCTTGTATACCGTCGATATTCCGCAAAGCGAGGCGCAGAGAAAGTTCTCTCTCGGGAAGGGACTTCCCACACGTATATACCTGTCACGCTCCGATTTCCCTCCGAGTACGTCGAAGTAGTATCCGAACGGACGGAGCGTTGCCGAGAAGAAAACCGTGCTTTTCGGGAGTGCCGCAAGCTCTTCGAGAATCTGCGACGGATCGGTGCAGACTATGCAGAGCCGCTTCTTCTTTGCCGTTCGGTCAAGATAAACAGCAAACGAACCCTCGTATATGTCACGCAGTTCCGTGAGCTTCAGGAAAAAACGGCATTTAAAGTATTCGTCGAGAGTCTTTTCCTTTTCGACTTCGTATTCGTCTTTTGACAAAAAACGCTTGTATTCCTCGCACAGTGCGTCAAGAGTGCCGAGAAATTCCTCCGTCAGACCGACAATGTGCTTTTCGTCGCTGATATCTGCCTCGTCGAGGGTCTTCGCAATCGCATTTATCTCTTTCGCAAGCCTTGAAAAGGGAATACGCACTCTTTTCGGAGCTTCCTTTAACGCCCTTGCCGCCGCTCTCAGCTCGGAGACTTCAAGATCCGCCGAGTACATATCTCTTGCTCTGTCGGGAAGATTGTGTACCTCGTCGGTGAGAACGGCAAAGTTCGACGGCGTCGAAAAATATCTCTGAAGCATGGCGTTCGGGTCGTATGCGTGGTTGTAGTCGCCGACGATAACATCGCAGAAAAGAGAGGCGTCAAGCGCAAGCTCGTGCGGACAGACAACGTACTTTTCGGCATATACCGCAACAAGCTCGGGGGTTATGAGGCTGTGTTCGCTTACAAGCGCAAAAATCGCACTGTTTACACGCTCTCCGTGACCTTTCGAGTATTTGCACAGATGCGGCAGACAGTTTCCGCCGCCGATACAGCTCTTAGCCTTTGCCGAGAGAATTATCGACCGCAGCATGAGTCCGTTCGCAGTGAGCGATTCGAGAGCTTCTTTGGCGACGCTTCTTGTTATGACCTTCGCCGTGAGATAGAATATCTTTCCGCAGTGACCTTCACCCATTGCCTTAAGCGATGGGAAGAGTGCGGAGATTGTCTTTCCCGTACCTGTCGGAGCCTCGACAAAAAGCTTCGCACCGTCACGAACCGCCCTGTAAACTGCGGCGCAGATGTCACGCTGACCCTTGCGGTAACTCTCGTGCGGAAAGGAGAGCGCCTTGAGACCGACGTTGCGAACCTCGGTGTGGTCAAGATAAAGTCTCAGCCAGCGGTGAAGCTCTCCGAGAACCTCTGCAAAAAAGCTTTCCGCTTTTTCAAAGTCAAGAACTTCGTCAAGGACATTTGTTTCGGAGCGTGAAATGTTGTGGTAAACGAGACTCACCTCGCAGCTTTTCACGTTCTTCTCACGCATTATCATGTATGCATAAAAGTAAACCTGCGCCCTGTATTTCGGTATGCTGTCAAAAGAGAGAAGATGCACGTTTTCCGAAACGGTCTTTATCTCGCACACCGAGAGAGTTTTCTTCGTGTCGTGAATCGCATCGGCGATGCCCTGAATTTTGACCTTCAGTCCGTCATCGTATTCGTATACGCATTCGGTGCGGTACTCGGGAATGTAACCTTTGTTTTCGAGCTTCGCCTCGTAGGAACGGTGAAACCTCGCTCCGGCAAGCATCTTTTCCTCGGGAACGGAATAGCCGTCAGACGCCGCATTGCCGTCACGGAATATGAAATCGGTTATGTCTCGCACCGACATTGTGACGGTGTTTGTGCTTCTGTCGTATTCCGCCATTCGCGCCCCTCCTTGCAATCGAATATATGTTCTTTTACATTATACGCCGCAATAATGAACACGGCAACAATATTTTGATAACAATGATTTTTACGTTAAACGTACATTCTGTTCAGCGCACGGAATTTTGTCGGTGAACAACCGTACTTTTTCGCAAAGCAGACCGAGAAATAGTTGGCGTCGGGGAACCCGGACTCTGCCGCAACCTCGTTTACGGACTTGTTTGTTCCGGAAAGAAGAGTACCGGCAAATTCAAGCTTCCTCTCGAGCAAATAACGGTGAAGACTCGTGCCGCAAGCTTTTTTGAAAATCTGTCCTATGTAGTACGGATGGTAATTGAAGTGTGCGGCGATGTCGGCGTTTGAGTGAAGCGACGTGCAGTTTTCCGAAATGTATTCCGAGATTTTTTCGTACAGTCCGTATTCCGTCTTTGCGTTGAGTTCGAGAAGCCTGTACAGCGCAAATTCAAGAAGAGCGGACGCCTTTTCACGAAAGTATCTGTCCGAATGCGTCATTCCGTGACCGTAAACATCGGCAATCTTCACGAAGTCCGCACGGAGAATCGGAACGTCGTGCATGACAAAAGACCTCCCGAAAACCGAAAGCTCCTCCGAAAGCTCGGTTGTGTGCATTTTTGTGCGGTCGAAATTCTCCGACGAAACCGGAGGAAAGGCTTCCGTGCAGTTTTTGTATTTTAAAGACAAATCGAAATTTAACGTCACGAAAAAAAGGGGAGAAACACTGCTTGACAGCGGCATATATTTTTCGCCGGCAGGGTAGTAACACAGAGTGTTTTCGGAAAGCTCAAAATCTCTGTCTTCAAAGTATATCCGACCTTTTCCGCTCAGCACAAACAGTATTCTCGAATCGTAGGCACGTGTGAAAAAACTGTTGGGGAGGTAGTCTGTCTTTGCGGCGTAGCGTAAGAACAAATCCATATTCATCACCGTTAATGTTTGTTTTTCAAAGATTTTGCTTTGCTTTTTACATTGATTATAGCTCTTCGGTGCTGTATAATCAAGCGCAGTGATTTAATAATCGGTGAATATAATTAAGGCGGTGACGCTGTGTACGAACTTATACCCATGCTCGCTCTGACGGGCAATCCGACAAGAGAGAAAATTTGCGATACTCTGAAGGCGTTTAAGAAAAACGGAGTAACGGCTGTTTTGCTGTATCCCCGTTCCGGCTGTGAGGTCGAATATATGTCCGGACGCTGGTTTGAGGTCTGCGGTGCCGCAATAGAATTTGCACATGAAAACGGCATGAAGATATGGCTGTACGATGATTTCAACTGGCCGAGCGGCTCGTGCCACGGCAGAGTGACGACGGAGCATCCCGAGTTTATCGCCAAAGTACTCGCCGTCGAAAACGGAAAAGCGACGGTGAAGTCCGCACTTAAAGACGGCATTAAACCCGACGCACCGACACTCACGGACGTTCTTAATCCTGACGCTGTGAAGTGCTTCATCAAATCCACTCACGAGGTGTACTATCGCCTGTTCGGTCAATACTTCGGAAAGACGATTGAAGCAATATTCACCGACGAACCGTCCTTTGTTTACAATACGAGAGGCATCGATAACGATTACCCGTACTACGACGGCATTGCCGAAGACTACCGTGCGAGATACCGTTCCGATTTTTTTGAGGATATCATTAAATACCACAATCTGAAAACAAAGGGTGAAACCTTCGCCGAATTTGCAACGAGGTATTTCTCTCTTCTCGGAGAACGCTTTGCACACAGCTTCACCGGTCAAATCGTCGACTGGTGCGAGAAGCATGGTATAGATTGTGCCGGACATATGTTCAACGACAGCAATGTTTCGGGCAGCGTCGTTTCAAACGGCGATATTTTCAAGGTGCTTATGAGAATGCAAATACCCGGCATTGACGCAACCGCAACCGACTTCGACGGCCATGAAACCGCACTTTACAGTATTCTTTCAGCGCTTAATGAGTCCGGAAAAAAGCACCTTATGACAGAGCTTTTCGCATACGGTCCGTGTTCGATGACATACGCCGAGAAAAAGCGGCAGATAATGCGATGCGCAATGTTCGGCGTCGGCAGATTCGTGCTTGCGCTTGCACACCTCGACGCAAGGGGAAATACCGTGAAATCCGGCTACTTCAACAATTACAGCCCGTATGCGCCCGACGCAAAATTCATGAAGATACTCGCCGCAGATACGGAAAATGCCGCTCACTTTGCATCGCTTGAACCTATAGCGGATATTTGCGTAAGATACCCGAGAGGGGAAGCACTCAACAATATCGCCTCCGAGGATAATTTGCAGAAAGTGAACAGTCTTTACGAGAGAACGCTCTTCGCACTTGACGAAGCGCAGATTTCATACCGTGTGCTTATAGACGGCGAAAAAGACGACTCAATGCCGACAGTTTCCCTGAAAAGCGGAAGAATCACCGTCGAAAACAAGGAGCTTTCGTTTGATGATACCGAGGAGTTTGCGGCTTGGATAAAAGAAAACGTAAATACGGACGCCTGCGTATGCGAACGTGACGGTCGGCGTGCCGAAGGACTTCTGTTCAGACGCTATGCAAACGGCGAGTTTATGGTTATCGACAGAACAGAAAAGACGCACAAGGCAAGAAAGCTCACTCTCGTAACAAACGGCGCAAAGCGTGATTTTACTCTCGGCTGCTTCGGCGTGTATACTGGAAAAGAGGACTTGCCGGAGATGCTCTCGGAAGAATGCATTGATGTGTCAAATGCAGAGCTTTTATACAACACCCCATCACTTAAAAGACTGTATACCGAAAACGGAAAAGCGGAGTTCTTCTTCCCGTGCGATACAGATATCACAATAAATAAGTGCGCATACCCGAACGAGTATCCTCTTTTCCTCGACGGCGAAGAGAGAGTGTTCGGGTCAGCCTCAACGTCGCTCACGGAGTGCTTCAACAACCTATACAAGAAAAGCGAGACGCTTCACATTACAAAAGGAACGCACACCGTGACGACGGAAACTCCCGATCTTCCGTTTTTCCCGGCGGTGATACTCGAGGGTGATTTTGAACCCGAAACTCTCGACGGACGACCCGATAAGCTTCCCGAAAACGGAGTGCTGTTTTACGGAAATATTTCGGTGAAGTTTGGCGTCAATATTCCCGACGCCGACGGAGATATTTACATCGAGTACGACGAAACCGAAACGAGTATGCTCCCCTGCGAGCTTTATATTGACGGAGAATCAGCCGGTATGCGCGCATATCCGCCGTACAGCTTCAATATACCGTCCGAGTACAGAGGAAAGCACTCAATTGAGCTTCGCTTTTATTCAACGTATGCACCGATGTTCGACCGCCCATATGACCGCTTCATGGTGATAGAGGATGAGAGCATTATGAAACGGTTTGCGAAATTTAATGCCGTACCCGAGGTGCTGTTACTCCGAGGATTGAGATTGGCGGCAAGAAAGCGCAAAAATTAATGGGAGATACATAAATGAACACATTCGGTCAGATAATGGGATTTGTCGCACTCGGAGTCTCGTCGCTTATATACATACAGAAAAAGCGTAAGAACATGATAGTCATGAAGCTCATAACGGATTTTCTCTGGATGGCTCATCATTTCTGCATTGCAAGCTATACCGCCATGGGAACGACTATGATAGCGGTCGCAAGGGAGCTTGTTTTCATGAACGACTCACGGCACGAAAAGCGGCACAACGGCGGAAAAATGTACGTTATCATATTCTCGGTTTTGTTCTTCATATCGGGAATACTGACGTGGCGTGACGCCTACAGCATACTTCCGCCGATAGCCTCGACGATTGCAACCGCCGCTTTCAACTGCATGAACGTAAAGAAGATAAGGCTGTTGTCGCTCATAGTGTCGGTATGCATGATG
This sequence comes from uncultured Eubacteriales bacterium, assembly GCA_934444485.1. Classification (GTDB taxonomy): domain Bacteria; phylum Bacillota; class Clostridia; order Oscillospirales; family CAG-382; genus CAKSUT01. Next base: position 7,526 of record CAKSCN010000111.1, read on the forward strand.
TGCTATTCGGTACACTATATGTCATACGCCTCAATCGTAAACGAAATAATAACCCAGACAACGATTGTCGCCGCACTTTTCCTCGACAAAGAGAAAAACTGATGTCCCGCTCTCCGTGCTTTTGCGGAGGGCATTTTGTTTTCAATACGGTAATATTTGATGCGTGATTGTTTTAACGAACTGCCGAATATTACTGAATTTGCGTCGATATGTACAATATGGCAAAATAGAATCTAAAAACAGATTGTAAATTCTATATAACCGTTATTGAAAAAAGGAAAATCTTGTGATATAATATACAGAAACATACGAAAAATCAATCGAAAAGAGTCATACACATGAAAGAAACCAACATAAGCGAAGTAATCGAAGAAATCAAAAAACTCAAAGAGGAAAAGGACGCCCTCGTTCTTGCCCATTACTACCAGTCCCTCGAGGTTCAAAAGGCGGCGGATTTCTGCGGCGACAGCTTCGAGCTTGCAAAAAAGGCGAAAGCGTCAGATAAGCGGAATATCGTTTTCTGCGGAGTGAAGTTCATGGCGGAGAGCGCAAAAATACTGAACCCCGATAAGAGAGTGTTCCTTCCCCGTCACGACGCAGGCTGTCCGATGGCGGATATGGTGACTCCCGAGGATATACTGAAGCACCGTGCCGAACACCCCGAAGCGGCGGTCGTCTGCTACATAAATTCCTCTGCGGCGTCGAAGGCGGTGAGCGATGTATGCGTTACGTCGTCGAATGCGGTGAAAATCGTCGGAAGACTTCCGCAGAAAGAGATAATTTTCGTGCCGGACAAAAACCTCGGCGCATTTGTCGCAAAGTATTTCCCCGATAAGAAGTTCTATCTCC
>CAKSCN010000112.1 GCA_934444485.1 uncultured Eubacteriales bacterium
TGCTTATGGGTGATTGGAGGCAGCAAAGCAGCCGAGGCGCCCCTGTGCAACTTCCGGAGATGTCACGACGAAGTCGTTACGCAGTCGTCGGACTGAGGGACTGTCGGACAAGAACTCTCTCCATGGCACTTTGTAGGGAACGGGCTTGACGAGCATATATGCTCCGTTACGGGAACTCCGATAATCGCTGACCTCGGATAATACGCTAAGATAACCTCTAATGAGCGTTGGGGGTTATCTTTCTGTTTGCATGAAGCACACTTAACTCCCATTTTTCCGCCCGGTTTAAAACTGCTTCAATTCAACCTCTTCCGGTCGGGTATTTGCCCGACTTTTATTTTATCGCAGCGTTCGGCAAATTAAAAAGTTTTGTAAAGCTTTGCGGCAGTGTGCCTGCTGATTATCGCTTCGCCGCCCCTTTTTATCAATGTTTATTTTCTCCTATTTCTTGTGTGTATTCTCCCTTGACGTGTGTGAATGTTTCGGTGTAAAATGAGTGTAATATGACACTACACACCGAAAGGGGCAACCAAAGTGAAAATAACATTCCGCATTGCGGCACTCTTGCTCGCATTATTCATCACACTGACGCCGTTTGCCTTTGCCGCAGACGAATCCGACGCAGGCATCGTTTATATTGATGCGTCAGGAAGCGACTCAAACGACGGTCTCTCCGCCGAAAACCCCGTTGCAACCTTTGACAAGGCATTCCAAATTCTCGGCACACAGGGCGGCACGGTGGTTGTCGTCGATAAGGCGTCGAATCCCGACGGAATAAAGTGGGTTTCCGACGGCGGCGATATGGGCGGAATCACGATAACAGGTCTCGGCGACGACTCGGTCTTTGAGCTTGAAAGCTCGCTCCACATCGGCGGCGACCTCAGAATAGAACACATAACACTCCTGCTCCCCTCAAGCTACCGTTTCATAAACGCCAGAGGACACAGACTCATAATGGGAAGCGGCGTTTCCGTCGTGCGCAAAGACGACGAGGTCACAACCGACCTTTGCATCAGAGGCGGCGGCGACGGCGGTTATGACGTCCCGGGCGACACGAATATCGTCGTATACAGCGGAACATACACCCTCATCTGCGGCGGAAGCCGCAACGGAAACGTTCTCGGCAATACCAACATCACGGTAAAGGGCGGCACGGTAGCCACGGTAAACTGCGGCTGCAACAACGGCTCCGGCGTCACGGACAAGAACGTCAAGGGCAATTCATACGTCACAATCACGGGCGGCACGGTGGGTGCTTGCCGAGGCGAAGACTACGAAGGCAACGTCGAGGGTGAGCGTGTGCTTGACGTTTCACGGTATGCCGACGCAAAAGAGAGCTGGTTTACGGCGTTCGACACGGTAAAGCCGTATGATCCGACCCTTGCAGAGGAAAGTAAGATAACCGTAAAGTCCGACGGCGCATTCATCAACGGCTATTCAGACGGTACTTTCCGTCCGCAGAACACAATAACACGTGCCGAGGCTATGGCGATAATCTCACGTCTCATTGTGACCGACGGCACCGAAAAATTCACAAGCGAGCTTTCAGACGTAGAGAGCGGCGCATGGTATCACGACAGCATCGCTCTTCTGGAAAACCTCGGACTTCTCGAGTCGTTCGTGCGCGGCGGCAAGGTGTTCCCGACACAGCCGATAACACGTGAAGAGGTTTGCAGACTCATTTACGGTATAGGCGATTTTGCGGCGTACCGCATTGCGGACTTTTCCGACGTAAAGCGTGAAACCGGCAGAGCCGAAATATATTCGCTTGCTTCGGCCGGCATCGTAAACGGCTACAGCGACGGCACTTTCCGCCCCGACGGCACGATAACGAGAGCGGAGTTTGTGACGATGATCGACCGTTTTCTCGGCAGAAAGACAGTTGACGGTGCGGACTTTGCGAACAAATTCTCCGACATTTCGACCCACTGGGCAAAAAACAATATTATCGCCGCTTCGTCGTCGGAAACTGTTGACGGCAAGCAGGTATGGAGCGTAAATATGGACACAAAGACATTTGCACTCTCCGAGAACGCAAAGAATGCGTCGGAGTACATAAAGGAGCTTCGCACGGCGCTTCCCACACTCACTCCGAGTGCTTCTCTCGAGGGTATTGACCTTGTGACGGAAAAGCGCATTGCCGAAATAAGAGCGGCAAAATCCGAGGTTTCCGTAACGGGAAAGAAGTATTATATCAGTGCCGACGGCGACGACGCAGCGGACGGACTCACCGAAGCGACCGCATGGAAGACGCTCTCCAAGGCGAACTCTGCGGAAATAGCCTCCGGCGACGCCGTACTTTTCAGAAGAGGCGACACATTCCGAGGACACATATTGGCGAAGAGCGGCGTGACCTACTCCGCATACGGCGACGGTGCAAAGCCGAACATCTTCGGTTGGGGCAAGAACAGTGCGGACGCTTCTCTCTGGAAAAAGACCGACGCCGAAGGAATCTGGGAGTATGCGGAAAGCGTCTCCGAGGACGTCGGAAACATAGTTCTTGACGGCACGGCGGCACGCAAGGTTTACGTCACGACCGAGAAGGACGGAAAGCACCTCGACGCAAGAAAGAAGCGCTCGTTTGACAGTTACAAGAATCTCACCGACGATCTTTCGTTTGTACACGACAAGTCCGGCAAGGTATACCTCAGGTGCGAAAAGGGCAACCCCGGCGAGATTTACGGCGACATTGAATTTGCCGAAAAGGGACACATATTCACGTTCGGCGGCACGTCGGAGAACATCGTGATTGACGGACTCACGCTTGCCTACACGGGTTCTCACGGCATAGGTGCGGCGTCCGCTCACGGGCTTACCGTCCGCAACTGTGAGTTTTACTTCATCGGCGGCTCTGTGCAGTTCGACGCCGGCTACAACGGCAGGACATGGCCGACCGCCTACGGCAACGCAGTTCAGATTTACGGTGAAGCGGTTGATTTCACGGTTGAAAACTGCTATATGCACGACATTTACGATGCGGCGATGACTCATCAGTCGGCGAAAACGGACAAGGTAGAGGACAGGAACATTGTTTACCGTGACAATGTTGCCGAGAGGTGCGTTTACGGCGTTGAGATTTTCGCCGGAGCGGACGAGACGACAGGTTCTGTTCACGAGGGCATCACGATTGAGAACAACATACTCCGCACCTGCGGCGGCTTCGGCTTTGATTACCGTCCCGACACGGGTCTTGCGGCACTCATAAGAAACGGCGGCATGACTAAAGCGACGAAGAACTACGTTGTGCGCAACAACATACTCGACCGTTCGCCGGACAGGCTTATAACCGCAGGCAACGACGGCGGCAGTCTTGCAAAGTACACAGACAACATTTTCGTTCAAACCAAAGGACTCCCCGTGTTTGCCGGCAGAAACGGTCAGAATTACCTTGCCGACGCCGATGTCAAGGCAAAGCTTTCCAAACTCGGCGATACGGGAACGGAAGTATTGGTGGTCGGCAACTGACAACCTCAAGGGCTTACGGGGGCTTTACGGAGGTTACGGGGGCTTTACGGAGGTTACGGGGGCTTTACGTGGGTGTTCTTTTCTGAAGAAAAGAACCAAAAGACTTTAAAACGCAAAACTCCGTTTTGCAGGGGAAAAGATTATAATATCGGAGGATATACCGTTCAACCTCGACGAAGTCTCGGTCGAAGGGGAGCTTTTGGACGGTGCGAATCCGAGATAGTGCGAAAGTCGGTCACCATATATTCAAGTGACCGACTTTCGCACTTTATTCGATTAGATGAGTCCTTGCCCATTTCACGACGGAGTCTTCGACGACGTCGTGCGGTACTTTCCCCAAATTACTATAGGATAAAGTTCTTTGCGAAAGCCGTTATCGGCGTCGCTTATTTCTTTCAAGAAAGAACACCCCCGTAAAAGTCCCTGCGGCGAGCAGCTCTCGTAAGCTCCCGTAAGCCCTGCGCTTTTACACTTCACGTCTGAGGGCGAGGTATGTGCCGTACTCGGACTTTATATCACGGAGTCTGCGCTTGGGGATAGATATGACGTCGCCGTTATCCATGACGAAGGAGTCGCCGTCAACGTCCCTTATTCTGTCCATATTCACGACGCAGTTTTTGTAGCTGCGCAGGAAACAGCGGTTTTTGAGAACCGAGTCTGCGGCGTCGGCAAAGGTCACGCTGAAAAAGCTTGTCTTGCCCTTGTCCGTGTGAACGTCCACACTGTGGTTGCCGTAATCGATGTAGAGTATCTCGGAGTGCAGATACGTCACTGCGTTCTTGTTGAGCGAAAGGGTAAGCTCTCCGCCGCTTTCCTCGGATTCGCAGATCGTCGCATAAAGCTTGTTCTGACCTTTCACCGCATACAGCGAGAGAATGTACCGGCGTATGATTCCACGTGCTTTTTCGTTGGTGAAGCAAAAGCTCTGCTTGCGCCTGCCGTCGGAGCATATCTTGAGAAGCTTCTCCGCAGAGAGTCCGCAGAGTGCGTCCGCAGTAAATGAGGTGCAGTTCTTGAAAAACTCCCTCGCTTCTCCGAACGACAGCATCTTTCCGTCAGGCGGCAGGGGAGAGCCGCTTGTGTTCGTGTTCGGGCTTAAATGCCTGAGCCATATACTTTCGCTTTCGGGGTAAACTTCGGCAAATGCGTCAAAGGCACAGTCGAAGAACTCCGCAAAATCGAGTTCATAATCTTGTGAAACTGCCATTCTTGTGACCGCCTTTCTTTTAAAATCCTGCGGCGACGGTTTCCTCTTTTTTCCGCCGCCGTTTCTCCGGCGCACGCCGAGGGTGTGTTATTTTCCGGACTCTTCGTGCTTCTTTGCGTCGTTCGCACGTATCTCGGCACGCCTGATCTTGCCGTTAAAGGTCTTGGGAAGCTCCGTTACATACTCAACCACACGGGGGTATTTGTAGGGCGCTGTGTTCTTCTTGACGTACTGCTGAAGCTCCTTTGTAAGCTCGTCCGTTCCCTCGTAACCGCTGTTGAGAACGATTGCCGCCTTGACCGCAAAGCCTCTGACCTTGTCCGGAACGCCCGTCACCGCAACCTCGTGAACCGCCGGATGCTCGAGAAGCACGCTCTCTATCTCGAACGGTCCTATGCGGTAGCCGGAGGACTTGATGACGTCGTCGTTTCTGCCGACATAGCGGAACGTGCCGGTTTCATCTCTGTACGCCGTGTCGCCCGTGTGGTAGAAGCCGCCGTAAACAGCCTTCTTTGTGTCCTCGGCGCTGAAATTGTAGGTGTCGAGAAGACCGCACGACTTTCTCTTTGCGCTGAGTACCCGGATGCTTATTTCTCCCGTCGTTCCTCGTGTGCAGGAGTTGTTGTCGGCGTCGAGAATGTGTACGTCGAAGCCGGGAACGGGATAACCGAGTGTGCCGGGAACAGGCTCTGTCCACGGATAGAGCGTCGCTATGCAAAGCGTCGTCTCGGTCTGACCGAAGCCCTCGTATATCTTGTGTCCCGTCGCACGAAGCCACTGATTGTATATCTCGGGATTGAGCGCCTCTCCGGCGGAACAGCAGTGCGTCAGCGACGAAAGATCATACCTCGTGACGTCCTCCGCAAGGAGCATTCTGTACATCGTCGGCGGCACGCAGAAGGTCGTGACGCGGTATTTTTCCATGACCGACAGAATCTTCTTTGCGTCGAATTTGTCGAAGTCGTAGACAAGCACCGCGCTTTCGCCGAACCACTGACCGTAAAGCTTGCCCCAGAGGGACTTGAGCCAGCCGGTGTCGGAGATTGTGAAGTGAAGTCCGCCGTCAACGACTCTGTGCCAGAACACACCTGTCATTATGTGACCGAGAGGGTACTTGAAATTGTGAGTGATTATCTTCGGATAACCCGTCGTGCCGGACGAGAACGCCATGAGCATTGTGTCGTCAGCCTTTGTGGCGTCCTTGCCGTGGGGACGCGTCCACTTGTCGCTCGCCATTGCGAAGCCGTCCTCAAAGTCGGTCCAGCCGGGTACTTTTTTGTGACCGATAACGAGCTTTACCTTGACGGTTTCGTACTTGTCGCCGCCCTCGTCGAAGTATTCGGTCGCTTCTCCGTCGCCTGTCATGACTACCGCCTTTATCTTTCCGAAGTTGCAGCGGTAAATGTAGTCCTTCGCCTTGAGCATATGGGTCGCCTGAACGGCAATTGCGCCTATCTTGTGCAGAGCGAGGATGCAGAACCAGAAGTAGTAGCTTCTCTTGAGGACAAGAAGAACTCTGTCGCCCTTGCCGATGCCGAGAAACGAGAAGTAGTTCGCCGCCTTGTTGGACATCTTCATCATATCGGAGAAGGTGAAGCGTTTTTCTTCGCCGTCGTTCGACACCCAAATCATGGCAAGTTTATCGGGTTTAGTCTTGCCCAGGACGTCGAGAACGTCATAGGCGAAATTGAAATTTTCTTTGTAAGTAAGCTTGTAGTTTTTCTGAGCGTCCTTTAGCGAGAGGAAATCGTCTCTCGACGCTCCGACAAAGTTTTCGTATATAGCCATATTCTTCTATCTCCGGACTTTTTTATTTCGGCACGGAAAACAGTGCCGTGGAATGATGTGCATATGAGTGATTATGGTTTTATCTTGCTGAGGGAACCCCCCGGCGAGGGTTTTCCCTCTTGCCGCCCCAAGGCTTGACCGAAACTTTAAAAAGGGGATTGGTGCGTTATTTTATAACAACGGCGATAAACTGAGCCTCTTTATCTCCGAGAGCCACCTCTGCGTGAGGCACGCTCGAATCGAAGTAAACGCTGTCGCCCTTTGAAAGCTCATAGGATATATCGCCGATGTAGAGCATCATTTTTCCCGAAAGCACGTAGTTGAACTCCTGACCGTCGTGACCGTGCATTACGGGCGGCTTGTTGTCTGGAGTTATCGTGACAAGGAAAGGCTCTGCCTTTTTGTTTCTGAAGGTGTATGCGAGGTGCTTGTAGTCGTATTCGTCCTCGCGCTTTACGGAATATCCCTTGCCTCTCTTTACCATGCAGCACATGGAAAGCGTGGGAGCGTTTCCGCTTATGAGGTCGAGCACGTCAACGCCGAGAATTTCGGCGGCATTGTATATAAAGCTGAAAGAGAAATCCATTTCTCCGCTTTCGTAGGCGTTGTAGGTATCGACGTCAACGTCGAGCTTCTTCGCCATTTCTTCCGCTGATATCTCCATGTCCTCACGGAGCATTCTGAGTCTCATTCCGATGTCTTTAATTTGATCGTTCATGTCGGTGTTCCTTTCTTACTCTCCGTAGTTCTCGCCGATTGCAAGAGCCTTCATATTAAGGTCAAAAAGCTCCTTCTTCTTCGCCGAGACGACCTTCTGCATTGCCTTTTCGATGTTCTCGGACGGGACGACTCCGCTGTGCTTTACGAAAAGTCCGAGGATAATCATGTTGGCAAGTCCCGTGAGTCCCTCGTCGGAGGCAAGCTTTGTCGCCGGAATTGCGTATACCTTTACGTCGGCTCTTGCGACTGTCTTGTCAATGAGCGAGCTGTCGTAGTAAATCTCGCCGCCGGGTGTCACCGCATTCTCGTATTTGTCGAGAGAGGGTGCGTTCATTGCGATGAGAATATCGGGTTTATCGACTATCGGCGAGCCTATCTTTTCGTCGCTTATGATGATGCTGCAATTCGCCGTGCCGCCTCTCATTTCAGGTCCGTAGGACGGAAGCCAGCTGACCTCCTTGCCGTCGATAAGTCCCTCATACGCGAGGAACTTTCCCGAAAAGAGGATTCCCTGTCCGCCGAAGCCGGCGATAAGTATTGTCTTTGTCATAGTCGGTCAATCCTCCTTTTTTTCTGCGTACTTATCCTTGTAAACGCCGAGGGGATAATACGGAATCATGTTTTCTTCGAGCCACGAAAGTGCGTCCGAGGGAGTTTTGCCCCAGTTTGTGGGACAGGTGGAGAGTACCTCTACAAGCGAGAAGCCCTTGCCCTCAACCTGATTTTTGAACGCCTTCTTTATCGCTTCCTTTGCGTGCTTTATATTCTTTACGTTGTTTACGGCTACTCTTTCAAGGTAGGCTGCGCCGTCAACCTGAGAGAGCATTTCACACACCTTGACGGGATATCCGACCTTGGTTACGTCTCTGCCGTAGGGGGAGGTCTGAGTTACCTGACCGGGGAGAGTGGTAGGCGCCATCTGACCGCCCGTCATGCCGTATATTGCGTTGTTGACGAAGATGACGGTGATGTTCTCGCCTCTTGCGGCGGAGTGTACGGTCTCCGCCGTGCCTATTGCGGCAAGGTCGCCGTCGCCCTGATAGGTGAAAACGATGTTGTCGGAATCCGAACGCTTTACGCCCGTTGCGACTGCCGGAGCACGTCCGTGAGCCGCCTGAACCATGTCAACGTTGAAGTA
>CAKSCN010000113.1 GCA_934444485.1 uncultured Eubacteriales bacterium
AAAATCAATATCCCTGAGCACCACGTTCTTTCCAAAGGTCTTGCTTAAATGCTTTACCTGAAGAAGTGCTTCCCCGACCTCAAGATAGGCGGTCCGGCGGTAACTTTCCCGATGAACGGCTGGACGAAGGATTTTCTCAAATATGCGTCCGAAACCTCCTCTCCTCTCGATTTTTTCTCGTGGCATCTCTATGCGCACACTGTTGACTACGTGAGAGGCATTGAGCACGATACAAGAAAGATGCTCGACGGCTACGGCTTCAAGGACACCGAAAGCATACTCAACGAGTGGAACTACATAAAGGGCTGGAAGAACGATGACTGGGAATACTCCATCCGCAGCGAGCAGGGACTCAAGGGTGCAGCTTACACCGCCGCAGTAATGGAAACCTCGCAGCACGCTCCCCTTGACAACCTCATGTACTACGATGCACGCCCCTGTGCGATGAACGGTCTTTTCAATCAGAGCCTTCCCACGATCCCTCTCAAGGGCTACTACCCCTTCCGTATGTTCAACACGCTCTACAAGCTCGGCACGGATGTAAAAGTAACTCCCGACAACAACGCCAATATTCTCGCCTGTGCCGCAAAGGGCGACGGAATGTATGCCGTAATGATAACCCACTTCAACGACGAAGACACGGCATCTCCCGTCGATGTAAAGCTCTCCTTTGCCAACATGAGCCTTGATACACCCTGCAAGGTTTCCTACTACCTTCTCGACGAGACTCACGACGCCGAAATTATACGTGAAGAAATAATCACGTCTCACGACGCCGCCTCCTACCTCAAGATGACAAACTTCTCGACGTACCTTGTGACAATCGAACCGACAACCGTTGAATAATCAAAACACACATTCTTTGAGGCCGTACACCCGTGCGGTCTCTTTTTCATTCTTCTCAATGGTTGTAGAAAGTAAATATTATTGTAATATGTCGGCGAATATTGAAAATAATGTTGACAAACAAACAAAAAAATGCTATAATCCGAAGGTAAAGGTGAAAATATTTGTCACAACATTGCAGAAAGGAAATATAAAAATGAAAATTCAGATTTTAGACGGCGAATACTGGTGGTTCGGTCAGGTAAATGCAGCTCACCATATGCCGCTCACTAAGGAAAGCGACTTTGACGGAGATATGTGCAATGCCGAAGCGTGCGATCAGTTCACTCCGTCCGGCGTCTCGTCAAAGGGACGCTACATTTGGTCGGAAAAGGCGTTCAAGTACGGCGTACACGGCGGTTTCATCACGGTTGACGCAGACGACGCCGTTCTCTCCGAGGGTCACGGAAATTTGAGGGGTGCGTATCTTGATATGTGCGAAAAGCACTTCAAGCCTACCGGCACAACACCCGACCTTCTTTTCCTCAGACGTCCGCAGTACAACACATGGATCGAGCTTAAAACGAATCAGAACGAGGAAAGCATTCTCGAATATGCACGCAACATCGTAAAGAACGGTCTTCCCACAGGTATTTTCATGATAGACGGCGGCTGGCAGGAGGACAACGGTTACTACGATTTCAACCGCAGAAAGATTCCTCATCCGCACGAGCTTATAAAGGAGCTTCATGCTCTCGGCTTCAAGGTGATGGTTTGGGTATCTCCCATCGTTTCGAGCGCCGGCACACGCTACAAGGAGCTTCGAGACAAGGGATATCTTGTAATGACAAAGAGCGGCGACCCGGCAATACGCAAGTGGTGGAGCGGCTTCAGCGCAGTTCTCGACTTCTCGAATCCCGGCGCCGTTGCGTGGTTCGACGGCGAGCTTGAGTACCTCATGAAGGAATACGGCATTGACGGCTTCAAGTTTGACGCAGGCGACATATACTTCTACGACGACGACGACGTTACATACGCTCCGACGACGGCAAGAGAACAGACGAAGCTCTTCAATCTTCTCGGTGAAAAGTATGCGCTCAACGAGTTTCGTTCGGCGTGGAACTGCGGCGGTCATCCCATTGTCGCAAGACTTCAGGACAAGCGTCACGACTGGGTAAACGGTCTCGATATGCTTCTTCCGCACACAATAGCTCAGGGGCTTGCAGGATATTCCTACTGCTGTCCCGATATGGTAGGCGGAGGCGAGGTTCAGTGCTTCGACACTGAGGACGGTATAGATTCCGAGCTTTTCATCAGATGGGCGCAGGCAAACTCCCTCATGGGAATGATGCAGCTTTCCATCGCTCCGTGGAGAATCTTCAGCAAAGATATCTTCGAGATAATAAAGAAAGCTATTATCATGCACGACAAGGTCGGCGAATACTGCGTTGAGCTTGCAAAGCACGCCTCCGTTACCGGTGAGCCTATCGTTCGCCATATGTGCTACGTTTACCCGAATGAGGACTTCGAGAGCGTGGGCGACCAGTTCATGCTCGGCGACAAGTATCTTGTTGCTCCCGTACTCACGAAGGGCTGCCGTGAAAGAACCGTAAAGCTTCCCAAAGGCTTTAAGTGGAAGTCCGACAGAGGCGAAATATTCGAGGGCGGCAAGGTCATAACCGAGGAAGCTCCGCTCGACAGACTCATTCACTACGAGAGAATAGACTGACAACAACACATAGCCGAAACTAAACCTCCCCCATACGAAAAGTGAGGGAGGTTTCTCTATTGACAAAATCCCGCATTTATGGTATACTGATACCGTAAAGTTATATTTGATTTGCGGAGGTATGTATATTTATGAGTATGTTCGGTCTTTTCGGCATAATTGACGTGTTGTTTCCGATAATTTTCGTGCTGTTTTTCATTGTTTTCTTTTTCATGATATTCTTTATTGTGACAAGAAGCGTCAAGGAGTGGAAAAGGGACGAAAACTCTCCTCGTCTCACGGTTCGTGCGAGGGTTGTTTCAAAGAGAGGCGACATTCACCGCAACACCGTAAACAACACCACCTCGCACACGTACACAAACTACTATGCCACGTTCCAGTTTGACAGCGGCGACAGGCTTGAGCTTAATGTGCCGTCGAACGAATACGGCTACCTTGTCGAGGGCGACGACGGTGAGCTTTCGTTTCAGGGAAAGCGGTTTTTGAGCTTTACAAGAGCGGTATAAGGCGCACAGATAATTTTGAGTCACGCACCCACACGTGACTCCTTTTTTATTGCCTTGCGACGGGTATTTGAATCTCGGTGACGAACTTCCCGGGGTCGTTTGTGAGTCCGTAGTCAATGAGCGTTATCTCACGTGACGTTCCGCAGACCGTCATGCCGTTTTCGGCGATGTAACCGAGAAGCTTGCGGTAATGTTCCGGTGAGCGGTCGTGACTGCCGCAGAAACGTATGCACACGCAGGTCTCGGCAGGGAGAACAGAAACCTCGCCGTCAAAGTCGTCCTCGTCGTCGAGAAGCAGAAAAGCACGGTCGTAGCTTTCAAATTCGCCCTTTTCCATGTGTTCCTTCGTTATTCCGACTCCGATTTTTCCGAGAAACACAACCGCCTCCGTCTGCATCGCCTCAAGCTTTCTTATCGGAGTCTCGAGGTCGAAGCTTGACATGATTTTCAGCGTGTCGTCTATCTTTATCATTCTCTGCGCCTTCGTTTCGACTATGCGCACCGTTTCAAGCTCACTTTCGCACGCTTCGGCAAGACGATTTAAGCGGTTGTCTATTTTCCGCTCGATCCTCTCAAGCTGACGTTTCTTTTCGCAAACCGTCTCTTTCTGCCGCAAAAGCATACTTTTCATAAGGTCAACGTCACGGTTTTTGAGAAACTCGGCAATCTGCGGAAGCGGCATATCAAGCACTCGGAGATACCTTATGGTGTTGAGAATCTCAAACTGCGCCGCACTGTAATACCTGTATCCGGTGAATTTATCCGTATACTCGGGTTTTAAGAGTCCCTCTTTTTCGTAGTAGCGGAGTATTCCGACGCTCATATGAAACATCTTTGCTACCTCGCCTATTCTGAAGAGCTTATCCAAGCTTTTCCACCGCCTTTTTCCTATTCAGTATTGCGTATGCCGTAACGCATATTACGACCGACAACAGCGAACCGAGAGCCGACGCCCACCCCATCGGATAAAGAGTGCCGGGGAAGTTTATCGAGGCAAAGTATGCCACGGGGATACGCACAAGCGCAACCGAACACATATTATGTATAAACGACAGCTCCGAGCGTCCGAGAGCGCAGAAGTGTATTCCGGCGAAAACGCAGTCTATGACGTAGCTTCTGAGGTACTCGCCGCCGAGCCGCACAACCTCCGGGTCGTCCTTGAAGAGGCGCACTATATCCTCTGCGCAGAACTGCGTCATCACCGACACCGCTATACCGAAAACCGTCGTCAAAAGCAGTGCGTCGTACAGCGTTTTCTTCGCCCTCTCGGGCTTTCCGGCTCCGATATTCTGTGCGGCGAGTGCCGATATCGACGAAAGAAACGATGACGGTACCAAAAAGACTATGCCTATGAACTTCTCGACAACCCCGACAGCCGCCGCATCGTCAAGTCCTCTGAGGTTTGCTATTATCGTTATTACGACAAACCCCACCTGTATAAGTCCGTCCTGAACCGCTATCGGCACGCCTATTCTGAGTATGCGCCCCATAAGGTCACTCCGAGGGAGAAAGTCGCTCTTTTTCACGGAGATACCGATATTCATGCTCTTTTTCATGACAACTCCGGCTATGATTACGCTTGCTGTCTGCGAAAGCGTTGTGCCGAGTGCAGCACCGGCAGGTCCCATGGCGAACACGCCCATAAACAAAAGGTCAAGTCCGATATTTACGGCGCACGCCGCAGCGACAAAGTACATCGGAGTCTTCGAGTCGCCCATTCCTCTGAAAACCGAGCTTATAACATTGTATGCCGTGATAAAAGGAATGCCGAGAAAGCATATCCTGAGGTAAGCGACGGCACCGTTCACCGCCTCTGCCGGAGTTGACATAACGGCACATATCGGCTTTGCGAGAAGATAGAGAATCACGGTTGCAATGAGCGATGTCACCGTAAACAGAGTCACTGTATTTCCGACAGCGTTCCCGGCTTCCCTCTTGTTGTCGGCGCCGACAAATCTTCCTATCGTGACGGTCGCTCCCATGGCAAGCCCCACAATCATGACGGTGAGCATATGCATGACCTGACTGCCTATCGAAACCGACGTTATATCGGCGACGCTTCCGTATTTTCCGATGATGAAAAGGTCGGCAAGTCCGTAAAGCGTCTGCAAAAAGTATGAGATAAAGTACGGCACGGAGAAGTAAACCAGCTTTTTCATCACGCTTCCCGTCGTTATTTCTCTTCCTGCCGAAATATCTTTTTCCATTTCCCGACACTCCTTTTTTCTTTTTTCTGTATTATAATCTCTACAACTGTTGTAGTGTCAAGAGGAAATTTCGATTTTTGAGATATTTTTTCCGGAACGTCCGATTATCCGCAGACCGAGTAGGGTTCTTTTGTCTCACGGGTTCTGGGCATATGCTTTTCGTAGTATCCGATGAGTTTTCCGCCGTCACGCAGAGCGACCATGTAAACGTCACGGTTCTTTTTTTCGTTGTAGTGGGTAAACACAATATTCGTCTCTTCGTTTTCGGCGAACATCTTCATCACTCTTTCGATAAGCTCACGTGACTTCAGCGAGTGACAGTCGAGTACGCTCTTCCCGACAAGCGCAGTACCGCCGTACTTTTTGTAATTTTCTGCGGCGGCAGGGTTCATATAAACTATCTCGTGACTGCAATTGCATACGACAATCGCCGCTGTGTCGGCGTCTATAATGCTTTTGAAGTAAGCTTCGAGTTTCATTTTAAAATCTCCTTTCGTTTGCTGAATAGATTCTACCACATTTCTTTTCTTCTGTCAAGCTCGGCAACGAATTTGACCGCAGACACGCCGCATTTTGCAGATTCCGCACAAAACTTTAAATTTGCTGTTGACAGTATGCCGTGCGAATGCTATAATTGAGGCATGGTAATGTACGAAAATGTACAAATTCCAACTTAAGGAGGATAAATAATGCAGAACAAATACGACATTGCGGCGTTCATATGGCCGAGCTACACGGGAGACGAGCCGAGAAGCCGTATTTTCTGGCCGGAGGGCTACGGTGAATGGCAGACGGTGAAAGCGATGAAGCCGATGTACGAGGGTCACGAATGGCCGAGAAAACCGCTTTGGGGATATGTAAACGAAGCTGATCCTTACGTTATGGAAATGGAGATCAACGCCGCCGCAGACCACGGTGTAAATATCTTTATTTACGACTGGTACTGGTACGACAACCGTCCGTTCCTCGAGCAGTGTCTTGACAACGGATACCTCGGCGCAAAAAACAATGACCGTGTGAAGTTTTATCTCATGTGGGCAAACCACACCGCAACGAGTCTCTGGGACAAGCGCACCGCAGAGGCAAACACCACAATATGGGACGGTGCGGTTAACCGTGAGACCTTTGACACGATAGTACACCGCACAATTGAGAAGTATTTTTCGCATCCGTCCTACTACAAGATAGACGGCAAGCCGGTTTACATGATATACGACCTCGGAAATCTCGTTTCGGGTCTCGGCGGAGTGGAGAATACGAGAAAAGCTCTCGAATACTTCAGAGAAGAAACGGTAATGGCAGGCTTCCCGGGACTCGAGCTTCAGCTCACGCTGAGAGGTCAGAATGCCTGCAACACAACGGGACTTGACCCGGCATTCAAGGGCAACATGGTGAATGCGATACATGAGGTTGGCTTCGACAGCGTTGTCCACTATCAGTTCGTCCACTTTGCGAATATGGGACGTGACTACGGCGAGATTCTTGACGACGTTCGCCGTGAATGGGACTTCATCGACCGCACCTTCAGGATACCGTACTACCCTCACGTTTCGTTAGGCTGGGACGCAAATCCGAGGTTCAATGCTCCGAGAGGCAACGTCTGCACCGGCAACACACCCGAAGCGGTGCGCCGCGGCTTCGAGCTTGCGAAAGAGTATGTTGACACACACACCAACCTCAAAGCGCCGCTTATCACGGTAAACAGCTGGAACGAGTGGACGGAGACAAGCTACCTCGAGCCCGACGACCTTTACGGTTACGGATATCTCGACGTGATAAAGGACGTATTTTTAAAGTAAAATACAACAAAAAAACATAACGCAAAAAGACCGCCGGTTCGTCCGACGGTCTCTCTTTATATTCTGTATTTTACGCCTTGAACTGCTTTTCGACGAGCTTATCACCGCAGTACATTTCACGGAGCTTCGGCTTTTCAATCTTGCCCGTGGGATTTCTCGGAACGTCGGCGAAGATTATCTTATGCGGTCTCTTGTATCTCGGAAGAGCCTTGCAGAAGGTTTCGACCTCTTCGGGTGTGAGCGTTTCGCCGGGCTTCACCTCTATTATTGCGGCGGCAATTTCGCCAAGTCGCTGGTCGGGAAGACCTATCACGGCAACGTCTTTTATCTTGGGGTTGCTTCTCAAAAAGTCCTCTATCTGAACGGGGTAAAGGTTTTCGCCTCCGCTTATTATGACGTCCTTCTTACGGTCAACGAGGTAGATAAAGCCGTCCTTATCCTGCATTGCCATGTCTCCCGTCCAGAGCCAGCCGTCGTGGAGAACCTCTTTTGTCGCTTCGTCGTTTTTGTAGTAGCACTTCATTACGCCGGGACCGTAAACCGCAAGCTCTCCTACCTCACCCTGCTTTACGTCGTTGCCCTTTTCGTCGATTATTCTCGCCTTCCAGCCATAGCCGGGAACACCTATCGCACCTACCTTATCGATGTTATTTACGCCGAGGTGTACGCAGCCGGGACCTATCGACTCCGAGAGTCCGTAGTTCGTGTCGTACATATGGTGAGGGAATATCGCCTTCCAACGCTTGATAAGGCTTGTGGGGACAGGCTGTGCGCCTATGTGCATAAGTCTCCACTGCGAAAGGTGATAATCCTCAAGCTTTATTTCGCCGCTGTCGATGGCGTCGAGAATATCCTGCGCCCACGGCACGAGAAGCCAGACTATCGTACATCTCTCGTTTGAGACGGTCTCGATTATGGTTTTCGGCTTTACGCCCTTGAGAATGACTGCCTTGCCGCCGGTGAAGAGGCTTCCGAACCAATGCATTTTTGCTCCCGTATGGTAGAGCGGAGGTATGCAGAGGAAGACATCGTCGTGTGTCTGACCGTGGTGGTTCTGTTCGACCTTGCAGGAGTGCATGAGCGCTCTGTGGTCGTGGAGTATCGCCTTGGGGAAACCGGTCGTGCCGGAGGAGAAGTATATTGCGGCATAGTCGTCGTCAACGATACCTATACTGGGGTTTGTACTCGAATAGTTTGCGGCATGGAGGTGGAAGCTCTCTGCAAACTGCGGACATGACTCACCCATGAAG